>QHXU01000326.1:10396-15609 GCA_003223065.1 Acidobacteriota bacterium
TCGGGATCGAATGAATTGATGGCATGGCCCGGCGTTGCGTCAACCAGAACGGTGGCTGTACCGTCCTTCACGTGCGCGGCTGTCTGCGCGTAGACGGGAAAAAGCGCGAGAGCGATCACGGCTGCGCCTTCGGCGGTTCTCGTTCGTGCAGTCACCGGATCTTTCGTGACGTTTTCTCCGGCTGAGATTATATCTCGGATTTTTATCTGGATGCGTTGCGGGCGCCGGGAACAAATCCGCGCACTTTTGTCTTTAGGCGATACACCGACGTACGTGCGGTGATGTAAAGCGTGCGATAGTCAGCGTCCCCCAAATTCAAGTTGGCCGGCTGTTCGGGCATGATGATTGTGCCCAAGTGGTTCCCGTCCGGATCCCAGACCCAAATGCCGAGCGGCCCGGTAACATAAACGTTCCCCTTCACGTCGACGCGCATGCCGTCCGGTACGCCGCCGCGGCCCTCTTCCTTGCCGAAAAGCCTTCCGTTTTTCAGCTCTCCATTTGCGGCGACGTCGTAGACGCGAATCTCGCGTTGCTTCGTGTCATCGATATAGAGGCGCTTGCCATCGGGTGAGAAGGCCAGGCCGTTTGGTTGCGCAAGGTCGCTGGTCAACAGCCGTACGGACCCATCATCCCCCAGCCGGTAAACTCCCTGAAACGGAATCTCCTGTTTTTCTCCCTTGGGCAAATCCAGAGTAGGATCGGTGAAATAGAGGGCCCCGTCCGGACCAAGGATCACGTCATTGGGGCTGTTGAATTTCCGGCCCTGGTACTTGTCAGCCAACACCTTGAACTGCCCGTCCGGATCGACCTGGATAATCGCGCGCAACACGCTCGCGGTGGTGATCAGGCGGCCGTGCGCGTCGAGCGTGCTTCCATCCGGGTCGCCGATGGACAGCAGCGTTTCAACGCGGCCGTCCGGGTAGACCCGCGAGAGCTTGTTCTGTACTTCATCGCTGACGTAAAGGAAACCGCGAGGGTCCCAAACCGGACCCTCGGTGAATCCGAAGCCGGTGGCGACTTTCTCCAGCGGAGTTCCTTCGGCGATAAGCTCGGCGAACCGCGGAGATTCCGCTTTCAATTCAAACTGGCGCGGAGCGGATTCCCGGGCCTGGGCAGCCAGTTGATTACCGCTTAGCGCAAGGACGCAACCGGCGGCGATCGCAGCGCCGAAAAATTCTGTTACGAGGAATTGATTTACGGAAAATCGCATGCGATTATCTCGCGTCATGACGGGTTTGCGAATGATTATCGGCGCGCGGGCGAATCAGCACAAAAACAAGAACGGTCGCAACTACAGGCACGAGGCTTGCGCCTATCAACACCGGCTCAAATGAATACCGATCCGTAACCCTGCCAATCAGAAGCGTGGAAATGATGGTTCCGATTCCAGCGGCGGCGCCGCTCATCCCGCTAACGGTCGCAACCGCCTTGTTCGGGTACAAGTCCGCGGGCAACGTCAGAGCCATGGTGGACCATGCGGCGTAGGAGAACGTCGCGACCGCAAATAGAGCGATGATGACGGCAAAGTTCGAGACCGCGATCACCGGAATTAACAGCGTCATGCCAATTCCTCCGAGCAGCACCACCAGCTTCCTGGCCCTTAAGACAGGCCAGCCCAGGCGAATGCAGTAGCTGGAGAGTCCTCCACCAGCGAAATTACCAAGATCCGCCGCAACGAAGGGAACCCAGAAGCCCAAAAGCGTGTTCTCGAGTTTGAAGCCTTTCGACACAAGATAGATCGCGAACCAGTCTGTTATGAAGAACCACACGGGATCGGTCAAGGCTTTGCCGAGCACGATGCGCCAGGTCTCTTTTCGCCGCAGCAGGGATTTCCAGGAGAGCTCAGCACTTTCCTGCAAATCGTCCGCACGGCCGGCGAGAATGAGCGACCTCTCTTCTTTCGTAACGGCCGGATGCACTTCGGGCGGATGATACAACAGGCGCCACAAGCCCAGCCATCCGATTCCCAACAGTCCTGTGATGAGAAACGCAGGCCGCCAGCTTCCGAACGAAGAGTAGAGCCAGATAACCAAGACCGGCGCGACGGCGCCGCCGACGGCCGAGCCGCTGTCGAACAAGGCCACCGCAAGGCCTCGTTCGGATTTCGGAAACCATTCGGCGACGGCCTTCGTTGCGCCGGGCCAGTTGGCTGCCTCGCCGGCCCCGAGCAGAAAGCGGAACGCGGTGAAGCTCCAGAGACCACTGGCCGCTGAGGTCGCCATCGCAACAGCCGAATACCAAAGCACGGCCAAAGACAACCCGCGCCTGGTCCCCAACCGGTCGAGGAGGCGACCGGAGACCACTTGAAAAATCGTGTATGCCGCCCGGAACCCGATGGCGACCAGCGCGAAGTCTGAATTCGACCAGACGAATTCACGCTTCAGATATGGCGCGAGCACGCTCAGCGTCTGGCGATCGATGTAATTGATTGTGGTTGAGGCGAACAGCAGCCCCGCGATCCACCAGCGGACTGGCACGCGCTTCCTGCTGGGAGGTTCAGGGCTGCGCCCCGGTTTTGTCCATGGTCCGGCCATGCGGCGGAGCCATGTTAGCAAACGGGCTGCGCCTAGCGTTGGAGGCGGGCCGCCGTGAAGTCTAGTGTTGCGCGGCGAGCTGCTTTTCGATCGACGGGCGAACCGCGGGCAGGTATCGCAGAGCGTTGGCGTAGTAGACCTTCCGAAGCACGTCGTCGGGCAGGCCTATGCCGTAGATTCTCCACCGGCCGTGCAACGGCGCGCCAGTCGCGGAACGTAGCTGAGCCGGGTGATCGAAGTGTTCATCAAAGGTCTCCAGGAACCTCCAATGCGGAACCCAGAACTCTTCGATCCCGCGGCTGGGATTGCCGTCGGAGCCGAAGAGAATGCGGTCCTGATATTTCAGGAAAAACTCCCGGATCATGCGGGGCGCGCGGCCCAGGTCCTGAACAGTCGCGGAGAGCTCGACGTCGGCGTTGGGAAATTTGTCCAGCAGCGCGGCGACCTTATCCATGTCGTAATACAACATCGCCATGTGCGCGTTCACGAAGCGCGTCTTCGGATGTTTGGCGTGCATGTTCTCACGCGCTTTTTCGATGACCTCGTGGGTGGGGTGGCCGGTGTGGTAATAGTTGCCCTCCGGGCTGCTGCGCCACAGGCCGGCCTCATACCGCTCGTTCTCAGGACCGATGGGAAGGAAGCGGCCGATTGAGTCACTGAGGTGAATCATGACGGGCTTGTTGTACCTGGCACACATTTCCCAGACGGGATCGAGCCGCGGGTCGTCTGCCTGGATGTAGGTGCCGTCGCGGTTCTTCACTTCGAGTCCCAGCTCTTTGGCGATCTTCAACCCTTGCGCCCCAGCCCGAAAACAGCGCTCAAGTTCCGCGGCGGTCCGTTCGGACCATCCAGGCTCGTTGACGCCTTCCCAGTTCAACCTCGCGAAATGAATGATGCGGTCCCGAAAGGGCTCGCCGGTCTTCATGTTCTGATCGAACACCTTTCCGAATCCACCATCCATGTTGCAGATCACGCCCAGACCGGTTTCGTTCATCAGCTTGATCATCTTCTGATAATCTTCCGCGGAGCGGAGCGCGCGTCCATGGAGATGGAAGTCAATTGCGGGGAATTTGGCCCGGGTGATGTTGGTCCTGGGAAGTTTCATCAGGGCCTTGGGCATGGCCGGCACTTCGGGCGTGGGTTTGAAGTCGGGATGCGAAGGAAACTTGGGTGCCTTGGATTCGGCCTGGTTCGTCTGGGCCGAAGAAGTCAAACCGCCCGCTGCGATCAGGGTTGCCAGAAAGAGTTGCGGTCGAAGCATGGGCATTACCTCCGTGGAGAAGTCGTGTAGAGGTATTGTACACAGGCAGACCGAAGGGTGAACATTGCCGAGGAGTTCAAGAATAGTTGGGTACAAGCTACTTTCCCGGCCCATCTGGAAGAATCTGGTTCAATGGGCCTGGAGGACAGCGGAACTTCTGCAATGCAGTGTCCTTCATCTCCCGGGCCAGGTCACGCCGCAGTGTCTGAATGCGGATCCGGATCGTATCCGGCGCCGCCGCACAGAAATGCTTGCGAACAATCTCGCAAGCAGGATTCAGGGACGGACCCCTGGGGCCCGAAATCGTGGCGCAGCCTTCTGGGTCCAGACCGCTCCGGTACAAGCTCAACAACTCTTCCCACAAGCCAACATCCGCGGTGAGTATTACACCCTCCAACAACTTAGCTGCCGCGTCATCAGAACGTCCGGCGGCGAGAAGGACCTCGGCTATCTGGCGGTATGACTCAGAGTTCAGTGGCTCGAGCTTAATTGCGTTGGCTGCCGCATCGAACGCTTTGTCCGTATCCGCTAATCTCAAATAAGCAATGGAGAGCACCCGGTAGAGGCCGGCATCGCCAGCCTCGCTGTGAGACGCCTTGAGGATCGAAAGACACCTCAGCAGAATCTGAGTCGATCTCTGATACGCCTTGACGCCTTCGGGAATAGTCACCGTATTTCCGCCGGGATCGGAGCGGCGCAGAAGATCGCCTTTGAGGAGATAGCATTCGCCTGCCCATCGATAAGCCGCTGCGTTGTTGTGTGCATCCGCCAGTGGGTTGAGAATTGCCAGGCTCTTCTCCGCCTCACCGATCACGCGATCCAGGTTGGAATGGCTGGGGTCCGATTCGTACAGTGCCCGGGCCAGCAGAAAGTGGGTCTTGGCGGCGCTGGCCATGGTCAAGTCATCGCGCCAGTCCAGATTCCGGGCCCAGGTTCGGATGCTGAATGCGGCCGCGATCACGCACAAGACGACAGGCGCGAGTGAGGGCAGGCGGGCCCAGCGGCCGGCCTTGTACAGGACGAGCACAATGCAGGCGATGAGGCCGGCGGACGGAAGGTAAAGAAATCGCTCAGCCATAATCGTCCCAATCGGAAATAGCAGGTTAGAGGTTGGTAAGAAAGTCACGAAGGCGAAAGACGCGAGGAAAAACGCAACTCGGTTTTGCAGGAACAGGATTGCCAAAGCGGCCATGATGGCAGCCATTACCATCCACGCGATCCAGTCCTCGAGGCTGCCGCGCGGCAATGGGATTTGCGAATACGAATAATCGCAGGAGAGCTTTAGAGGCCAGACCGCCAGCCAAAGGTATCGGGCCATAACCCGGATCGCTGTCAGCCGCGCGGTCCAGAAATCTGCCCCTGTCAGAGGATTGTCCACGAAAGGCAACTCCACAGGACCCGACCCAGCCAACACGGCT
>QHXU01000327.1 GCA_003223065.1 Acidobacteriota bacterium
GCGGGGCACGCTCAGCATCTCGAAAACGCCATGTCGGTTCTGGATGGGGAGGAGAAGCGGCGTCTCTACGCCTCTTTAAAGAAACTGGGCAAGTTTGTGGCAGCGACGTTGGAGCGCCTCCGGTCGGAGACGGAAGACAAATAAACGGAGATAACTTATATGAAACAGATCCTCGGTATTCACCACATCACCGCAATCGCCGGTGATCCTCAAACCAATCTCGATTTTTATGCGGGCGTCCTGGGGTTGCGCCTGGTGAACGTGACCGTGAATTTCGACGACCCCGGCACCTACCACTTGTATTACGGAGATGGCGTAGGACATCCTGGAACGATTCTGACGTTCTTCCCCTGGCCCCACGCCCCGCAGGGCCGTCGCGGAACAGGACAGGTGACCGGAACGGCATTCGCGATCGCTGAGAATGCGGTTGACTACTGGACCGATCGGCTGGCCGCACGAAGTATAGCCTTCAAAGGTCCCTTTGACCGGTTCAGCGAACAGGTCATTTCGTTCTCTGATCCCGACGGCATGGGAGTCGAACTCATCGCCACCGGGACGACGCGTAATGACAGAGCCTACCAGGCCGGACCTGTTCCCCTCGAATTCGCGGTACGAGGGTTTCACAGTGCCACGCTTTCACAGGCGGATCACCGTGAAACAGTCGCGTTGCTGACGGACACGATGAGGTTCAAGCTTGTTGCGCAAGAGGGAGACCGGTTTCGATACGCTGTCGATTCCGGCGAACCGGCAGGGCTGGTGGACGTGCTTCGTGCCCCAAACGAGAGGCCGGGCCGCGTGTTGGTCGGGACCGTTCACCACATCGCCTGGCGGACAGCCGACGATGACCAACAACGAAGCTGGCGGACGGAGCTTACTCGTCTCAACTACGGGGTTTCTCCGGTGATGGACCGGAAGTATTTCCACTCGATCTATTACAGGGAACCAGGCGGCATCCTTTTCGAAATCGCGACGGATCCTCCAGGCTTCTCCGTGGACGAAGCTCCGGAAGAGCTGGGTTCGAAGCTTGTACTTCCCCCCTGGCTGGAGCCGGAGCGCGCAAGCCTGGAAGCAGTGCTTCCGCCGCTTCGATTGCCCGCACGACAGGAGGCGAGTGTATGACATCGGATCCACATCGCAATCAGCCCGTTTTGGCGGCCGGCCGCAAACTGCCCGGAGCGGCCGGCGCGGTAATTCTCTTACATGGACGGGGCGCTTCGGCGGAAGACATCCTCACCCTCGCCTCGGAATTCGATCATCCGGAACTTGCCTATCTCGCGCCGCAGGCGGCGGGACATAGCTGGTATCCGTATTCGTTCCTGGCGCCGATCCAGCAGAACGAGCCGTGGCTGACGTCGGCGCTCAATAAGCTCGGGAAAACAGTTGACGAGATCTCGCACGCGGGAATTGCCCGGGAAAGGATCGTACTCGCAGGGTTTTCACAAGGGGCGTGTCTCGCGTCGGAGTTCGTCGCCAGAAACGCCGCGAGATATGCAGGCCTGATCGCATTTAGCGGCGGATTGATCGGGCCGCCGGGAACGGAGTTTCGCTATGCCGGCACACTTGGCGGAACTCCCGCGTTTTTCGGCGGCGCCGATCCCGACCCCCACGTCCCCTGGCAGCGCGTGAACGAGTCGGCCTCGGTCCTCACCGCGCTGGGCGCAGAAGTCCTGTTGAGGCGGTACCCTGGACTGCCCCACACAATTAATCAGGAGGAGATCGAAGAGGGACGGAGGCTGATTGCCAGAGCCTTTAGCCCCACCGTCAATGCGGCCCAATGACGCTTCAGTCGGCGGGACAAACAACGCGATCTGAATAATGTCGGGCTCTGCATAAGGCCTGGTGAGAAGCGCGCCATTGGCTAAATGGTAAAGCACGACTGCGGTTAAGGCCGCCGTCAGGCCGCCACGGTAACCGAATGAGAGAGCCGCGAGGATGATCGGCAAATAATACAGGTGTTGCACCCGAGAGATACCGGTGAGAGCGGTCGAGTACAAAAGTCCCGGCAAACGCAACGGCGATGAACGGAAACGCGTTCCCGTACCACCACAAGCTGATCCGCCGCAACCGGCGGGATCTTTTCCTCGCGCCCGCTCGGCGTGGCCGGAACGCCTTGGCGGCGTGAGCGTTCATTCAAGAACGCTGTTGTACCATGAGACTGATTTGAACCCGGCAAACGTTAGCGAGCCAATGGAGCGCTGGCCAGGATGAAGATCGCTGATATTCGCGCGACCACTGTGACAGTTCCCTTGGAAGCGCCGCTGCGCCACGCCAATGGCTGCCACTGGGGACGCTTCGTACGCACGATCGTGGAAGTGGAAGCCGACAATGGATTGATCGGCCTGGGCGAAATGGGCGGCGGAGGCGAGTCCGCCGAAGCCGTCTTCCGGGCGATGAAAGCATATTTAGTGGGACACGATCCGGCTCGGATCGAGGAAATGCGATTTCTCATCGCGAATCCGACTGCGTCGCTTTATAACAATCGCACGCAGGTGCTTGCCGCGCTCGAGTTCGCGTGTCTGGACATCCTGGGTCAGGCGTGGGGTATACCGGTCTCGGAAATCCTCGGCGGCCGTTTGCGCGAACGCGTGCCCTTTGCATCCTATCTTTTCTTTCGGTATTCCAGCCCGGAAGACGGATCCGGCGAGGTCCGCAGCGTCGAACAGATGGTGGAGCTTGCCCGCGGTTTGAAGCGCCGCTTCGGATTCACCACGCACAAAATGAAGGGCGGCGTCTTCCATCCCGATTACGAATTGGAAGTATTCAACGCTGTTGCGCGCGAGTTTCCTCATGACAAAGTGCGGTTCGATCCGAATGCTGTGTGGTCAACCGAACAGGCGATCCGGTTCGGAAAGGCCGTTGAACATTTGAACAACGATTATCTGGAAGACCCTGTCTTTGGTCTGAACGGAATGCGCCGCACGCGCCAGATGGTGAGAATCCCGCTTGCGACCAATACAGTGGTCGTCAATTTTGAACAACTAGCGGCGAACGCTCTGGATACAGCCGTGGACGTGATCCTGTTGGACACGACGTTTTGGGGCGGCATTCGAGCGTGCATCAAAGCGGCCGGCATCTGCGAAGCGTTTCAATTGGGCGTGGCGGTACACTCGTCCGGCGAATTGGGTATTCAACTCGCAACGATGCTGCATCTAGGCGCAGTGCTGCCCAATTTGAGCTTCGCGGCAGATGCGCACTATCATCACCTAACGGACGACATCATCGAGGGTGGTCTGTTGCCTTACCGCTGCGGATCGATCGAGGTGCCCAAATCTCCAGGTCTGGGGGTGAAGCTGAACCGCGACAAGCTCAAACAGTACGCCGAACTTTACAAGAGACTCGGCGGCTATCCTTACGATCAGGATCCTGGACGCCCGGGCTGGACTCCTTTAATCCCGAATGATCGGTGGGCGGATCCGTCCGACGGCCGCCCCGTCAAGATCCCGCACTAGATCCAATGGGCACATTGTTCGATTTTTCCGGATGCGTCGGAAGAGTGGACTCGATTCACATTCGGCTCGGATTCGTGCCCATTCGAGGCCAACCTCTCAGAAGGCGAACCGCACGGCCAACTCGGCTTGCTGCAAGTTGCCTGCTCCCAGAATTCTACCGAAGTTGGCAGAGCTGCCGGATGTCGTCGTACCTGTTGCGTTTGGGCCGGCGCCAAGGTTCGTAACCCCGAACAGGTTGAGGGCCTGGCCGATCACCTCGATCCGCCGCTGTTCCCGGACGAAGAATGGGCGCGTCAGCCTCAAGTCGAAGGCGTTGAAGCGGCTGCTATCGATCTGCGACGCCGGAATGGGAGGCAGTGGACTGGGCAGGGCTGCGCGGTACGCATTCACTGCCGCCAGAACCGCTGTATTGTTGCGATTCCCGAGATTCCGCGACAAACCGGGAATATATTGCGTGAGTCCGTCGAATTGAACGGTCGAGAACGCGCTGAATGGCAGTGACGAGCGTACCTGCCAAAGAGCCCCGATTGTGATCTTCCATGGAGCCTGAATATAACCGCCCGCAACCACGACGTGCCGGCGATCGATGCCGGACGGTCCCCAGTCCAGGCTGTAATTGTTCTGATTGGTGACCTGCGATTGTGGGGAGTCGTCACGGTTGTTCGAAAGGGTATAGGACACCAGGAACTGATAGCGCTGTGCAAAGCGTTTCTCGGCACGGATGAACATCGCCTTGTACTTATATTGCGAAATCGGCACGTGATCCAGAATGCGGGCAAATGCCGGATTCGGACGGACGCCGGCGGCATTCGGATAATTCATGTCCCAGGTTCGCCAGTCCTTGAGGGTGTGCATGTATATTCCGTCCACATGGATGGTGAAGTCATGCGTAATCCCGCGTGAATATCCCGCCGTGAATTGCTGCGAGTAAGGCATCGAGAAATGCTGGTCGAGTACCGTCACGGTGGGCGCCGCACTCGAGCAGAACGCCGTCGGGCTCTGGCCGCCATATGGATTCGGATAAGATGGACTAGCAATGAGCACGTTGCATTGCGAGATGTTCCGGTTCTCCGGAAAATTCAGCAGCGTCTGGATATTGTTGTAGTACAGTCCGTATCCAGCGCGAATCACGTTCCTATCCGTGCCAAATACGTTCCACGCCAGGCCGAATCGAGGTCCGAAGTTTTTGGTCTGTATGTCGCCGGATTGATGAACGAATTCGGATTAACGTCTTCGTTATAGGACCCGATCTCGCGGTCCCATCGCAGACCCAGGTTGAGCGTCAGGTCCCTGCGCACTCGCCAGTCATCCTGCACGTACCAGGCATATTGGGAAATGGGCACTGAAGTATATTGCGGCGGCAAAGCGGCGGTGAACTGAGTCGGACTCTTCAGATTCGCGATGGTCGACGGGTCCTTCGGATTGAAGAGCTGGTCCGTCGCGAACGTCCAGGTGCCCTGATAATTGATCACGGTGTCGTCGGCGAAGGGAACGTGGCTGAAATCGAAGCCGAACTTGAGAGAGTGATTGCCGCGGACGTAGCTGATGTCGTCCTTGAACTGCCAGCGCGTTTCGATGCCGAGCTCGCCGTAGCCTTGCCCGTAGCGGAAACTCGGAAAGCTGTACACCGTTTGTAACAGAGCCAGCCGCGAGGCCGGGAAGTTGCCCAGATCGGTGAAGATCGGCTCTCCCGATGGTCCCAACTGATACGACGAAAAGGCGTACTGGAAACGAACATCGTTCACCAGCGCTCCCGAAGGGGTCCACGTGTGGCCGGCAACGAAGGCGTGACGCGGGATCAGGCCGTCGTAACAATTGGATTCCGCCGCGCCGCCGCAACCCTGCCATGTCTGCTTGTTCCATTCCTGTGAGTAGCGGGCGAACGCGTGCTGATTGTTGTTGATCTGATGATCCCCGCGGATGTTGAACATCTGGTCATGGCTGGGCTTGTCAAATACGCCTTCGTTCGCCGAAAAGAACTGGTGCGACGCCGCGGCGAAAATAGTGAATGAGTCGTCGATTTCGGTGCGCTCGTAGGCAGCATAAAAATGCGTCTTGTTTTTTACGATCGGCCCGCCGACGTCGCCGCCGAACTGGTTGGTGCCGCTCCGGGTGACCATGTTAACCACGCCGCCCATCGCCAGGCCCTGCTCGGCCTTGAACTGGCTGACGTTCACCCGAAATTCCTGGATGGCGCCCTGGGGGAAATTCTGGCGAGGCTCGCCCTGCTCGGCCCAGGTATTGGTCACGCCGTCGACCGCGAAGCCGTTGGCATAGAACCGGCCGCCGCCGCCGAGCTCGACATTGTTGTAGAAAGTGCGGGAAGCATCCTGCGTAGTTCCGGGCATCAGCAACGCCAGATTCAGGGTTTGGCGTGTGTTGACCGGAAGCGAATTGATCTGCCCCAGTGTCACCACGCCTGATACGTCCCCCTTGGTCGTATCGACGGGAGGCACCTCGCCGGTCACCGTGACGGTCTCCTGCACGGGGCCCACGGCCAGCGAAACATCTTTATCCAGATGTGTTCCGATGGTCAGCACCAGGTCGGTGATGCTTTCGGTTTTGAAGCCCGTGGCCTCGGTCTTGATGGAGTAGCGCCCTGGAAGCACCGCAGAGAATCGATAACGGCCGTCGGGATCGGAAGTCACCGTTCGCGCCACTCCGGAGTCCTGGTTCGTTAGCGTTATTTTCGCGCCTGGCACCGGCGCGCCACTCGGATCTTTGACCGTCCCGGCGATTTCGGCGTCGCCGACCTGCGCCCATGTAACACCAGACAATAAAGTTGTGACCGCGAGCAAAATCCCGGGCAAGACCGCTCTTTGCGAGAGAAACATAACAACCCCCTCGTGAAGAATTCAACACTTGCGATTACGGCCGAGTATAGTCCCCCCCGACAAGCACGGTCAAGCGTAGCGATACCGGTTACGGGGCGGGATCCTGGGAGGTGGAAAACAGGACTGTTATTGAAAACGATGATACCGAGCTGGGACTTAAGAGCCCAGCACGGCGTGCGACAGTTCGCGTATGTCACGCGATTCTGAATCGCCGGACAGCACGGTTGAGCTACTGCTACGCTGAGGCGGCGCATCCGTCGATTGGCGCGTCACGTCGATGTTGCCCTTTATGTAGGCGCCCGCTTCAATCACCAGGCTGGAGGCATGAAGGTCACCGATGAATTCCGCTTGCTTGCCGATATAAACCGTCTCAGCTTGGATCTTGCCCTCCACGCGCCCTTGCATGACCACTTTTGTGTGCCCGGACATTTCCTCCCGTGGCAACCGTGAGCAGGTGTCCACCGGTCTCGATGGTGCCTTCCACCTGACCTTCGATGACGAGCGGTTCTTGGCTGTGGACGTCGCCCTTGATCACAATCGTCTCCCCAATAACAGCTCTCACGGCTGAGGTCGGGTCTGATGCAGTCGCGGACATATTCCTCCTCCTTGGGACCGCTCCACTACGCGGCTGATGGGTAGTTGGCCCGGTAGAACTGAACCAGACCGGCTTCGTCAACTCCGATTGCCCTGGCGTACTGGCGTATGTAGCTGATGTTGTAAATGCCTCCGGGCAACTCATCAAAATTTCCGGCTTCGATGGCCCGCAAGGTGCGAATCTTCAGCTTCGTGTCGTTAGAAATCTCTTCCAGAGAGATTCCCTTCGCCTTCCGAATCGACTCGACGCCCCAACCTTCCACAGCTGAGCTCGTCATGGGTCCTCCCATGGCTCATGTAATCGGCACTTACGTCCAGCTTCTATAGACCGAAATAGACCGAAATCCCGGCACGGACTCGTAAATCCCGGATGCTTGCGCGCCAGTAGTATGCCAACGCCTCGTCTATGGCAGCAGGCCGTAAACCGCCAGATAGCCAGAAAACGTCGCTAGATAGACCTTTCCATTGGCAATTGTAGGAGGGCAGAACTTAGCGTAATTGCCGACCGCGTCGCGAGTCGAATTCATCGCGCTATTCCATAGCTCTTTGGCCAGATTCGTTGCGTCGAAGGCGTGTAAAGTCCCAGGCACGGCATCGCGGTTTGCGTTGGCATTGGAGGTTGAGGCCCAGATGATGCCGGTACCGGCAGTGCTCCCATTCGCGGAGAGAGAAAGAATTCCGCCGGGAAAATTTGGTGCCTTGGACTTGTTGGCCGACACCGGAGCGGTTTGGAAAGCGCCGTTGACAAGCTTGTAAGCTTTCAGAAAGTCGCTCTGCCCGAATAAATACCCGACAGGTCCGCCCAGCGCTCATTCAGATTGGCTGACAGCGGGAAAAAGGCGCTGAAAGATTACGCTCCAACTGGAATTGGAAAGCAAGAACTTGAAAAGAGAATGGCAGGTGCTCGCTCTCCGCTTCGACTGCGACGCTGGACGATTCCTGCGGCATTATCGCGGGCCAGCCTGGTATTCTTCCTAGTTACTGCGGCTCAGGATCATATTAGAATTGCCCTATACCTTTTCTTGGGGCCGTTCGCCGCCCGGTAGTCAGGCGCGACATCCTTACGGGCGGGATAAAGAGCACAGAGCAATCCAAGGGCCCGTCGCAGTGTTAGAAATAAAGGCCGGTGTCTTAGCTGCGCTCTCATCTCTAGGTCTCTACGGGCAGTGGATTACCGGAAACTACAGTTCCGGCAACACAGTTGAACCTGTCTCCGCTATTCCGTGGTCCAAGTACACCCACGTCGTGCTGTTCGCGGGAGGGCCATGTGCCGCAAACGATGGTACGGTCTGCATGGGGTACCTTACACAGTCCGAGATAGGGGCC
This sequence comes from Acidobacteriota bacterium, assembly GCA_003223065.1. Lineage (GTDB taxonomy): Bacteria > Acidobacteriota > Terriglobia > Bryobacterales > Bryobacteraceae > Palsa-187. Next base: position 8,204 of record QHXU01000327.1, read on the forward strand.
TTCATAGCCAGCAGACCGTCCGGCAAGAAAGCGTTGGTGAGCTTGGGAGACCAGTGCGCTGGTTTCAATGGCTGCGGTGACGGCAGCAGTTGGATCGCAGATACAGCTCCTGGCCTGGTCGGCACGTTCGCGCAGAACATCGCGAACTTCGTGAACAGCAACGGCTTCGACGGTGTCGATTTTGATTGGGAGGGCGTAGGCTCGGGGTTGAAGATCGATGTCAGCCAGTACGAGACCCTGCTAAGCCTGGTCCGTGCTGCCTTGCCGAACAAGACCATCGCTATGGCAGTGGGTAACTGGGGCGGTCTGCCTACCGTCGCGGTCAGCCAGCAGGCGAACCTTGACCAGGTCAACGTCATGTGCTACGACCAGGACCAGGTCGCCACGTCCTGGTACAACGACGCGATTTACCCCAGCAGCTTCGGCGGAGGGTGCTCCTCCCGAATAGCGGAACTCACCAGCGCCGGTCTCGCGGCAGCCAAGGTCGGAGTGGGCGTTCCATTCTACGGGAGAAGATGGACTGGTTGTGTGAAGATTAACCAAGCATGCCCGCGAAGCGGCTACTTCAGCTACCAGAATCTAGTGACTGACACGACGCGCTGGCAAACGCAGCATCGTTTTTACGACACTATCTACAAGTCGAATTATCTGAGCATTCCCAATTCCGATCCCAGCCGTAGTGAGTTTGATTCCTATAATGGGATCGACTTCATGGCGGATGTAGCTGCTTGGGGCGCGTCGAACAAGTTCGGCGGGTTCATGACGTTTGCCCTGGAATACGAATATCTCTCCAACCAAACCGGCGATGCGCGTTATCCCTTATCGACGTCTCTTTACCGCGCGGTATTCGGGACCACTCCCTCGAAACCCTACGGCAGTTTTGACTCGCCAACCGACAATATGACTGGCATCGCCGGCGCGATACCGGTAACCGGCTGGGCGCTGGACAACATCGAGGTCGTGAAAGTCGACATCTGGCGCGAGCGAGTCGGCTATGAGCCGGCAGCCTCGAATGGACTCGTGTACATCGGGGATGCGGTCTTCGTGGCCGGCGCGCGTCCGGACGTAGAAAAAGCCTATCCCAATGTGCCGTTCAGTTACCGCGCCGGCTGGGGTTACCTGATGCTGACCAACGGATTGCCCAACAATGGCGGCTCGCCGGGGCCAGGCAACGGCACTTACAGACTGCACGCTATCGCCCACAACAGGGCGGGCATCGCAACAGATTTAGGCACACGCACCATTGTCGTGGATAACGCGCACGCGACCAAGCCGTTCGGGACCATCGACACGCCGGGGCAGGGCGCAACCGTATCGGGAACAGTGATCAATTTTGGCTGGGTGTTGACGCAGCAGCCGTATGTGATACCGACCGACGGCTCGACGATCTGGGTCACCGTCGATGGGCAGGTGGTGGGGCATCCGGTGTACAACCAGTACCGCAGCGACATCGCTACTTCGTTCCCGGCGTATGTCAACAGCAACGGGGCGGTCGGGTATTTCTACCTCGATACGACCACTCTCACCAACGGGGTGCACAACATCGGCTGGTTGGTGTATGACAACGCGGGGCGTGGGGACGGGATCGGGAGCCGGTTTTTCACTGTGGCAAACAGCGGATCCGGAGCAGCCGCGGCAATGAAAGTGACGGCGTCGGCGCGAGCGCCTGAAGCCGTGAAACTGCGCCGCGGTTATGAATTGCACAGAGAGCCTGAGCCACTCGCGCCGGATCGAGACGGGACGCTTTCGGTGGAGCTGGAGGAACTCGGCCGCATCGAACTGCAGGTAGGCGCGACAGCCGGCTACCTGGTACTAAACGGCGAGCGACGTCCGCTGCCCATCGGATCCAGCCTGAAGGCCGGCGTCTTTTACTGGCAGCTGGGACCGGGGTTCTTGGGTGACTTCGACCTGGTGTTTCTACGGAACGAGTCTGGCGGAAGCGCCCATGAGATCCCGGCCAGGGTGCACGTGCGGTCCAAGAACTGAACCGGCGCGTTAATGGCGTTACGGGCCGTTCATGGCGCATCGAGACTCGACTATGGGCCAGACGAAACGATCGAACGATGGTGGAGTGGTTGCCGCGCGGATAAAAGCCATCTTTCGCGCGTATCAGCGTCGAACCAGGTTCCGACGGATCAACTCCTCGCGGTAGGCGCGCTTGACGCGCTCGACGCGATCCAAAAGTGCACCGAAGAGAAGGTCGGGGTCCATCGCAATCAACTCGGCGTCGTTCACCTCCGCGAAATGCGCCCGCCACTTAAGTTCGGTATCGGTATTGAAAACGTCGCGATCTACGACGGATGCCGCTACCAGCTCAAGATGGGCCGGGACCATCACCCGATATACGTCGTACGGAACCGTGGGCTCCGGCTCAACGTGCTCCAGGATGAGATTGCAGGGAATCCGCGCCTTGTTGAGCGCATCAACGACGGTTGCAGCGGAGTCTGCAGCACCGCGGCTCAGCTGCTCGAACACGCAAACTGGGTTCATCCAATCCGGATTAATTGCATTCACGGCAAATGTCGTTTCGTCGCGTTTTCGGTCGGGCGGCTGAATTTCCAACTTTCTCGACGCGATCTCGACATCGTAGAATTGGCGGCCGATGTCGGTTAGATCATTTCTGTCCAGCGCCAGCAGCGCTTCATCGGACATAGACGCATA
>QHXU01000328.1:0-4364 GCA_003223065.1 Acidobacteriota bacterium
CAGGCCCACCATCCACAAAAAGAACGGAAACACGGTGTCGGTGAATGTCCAACCGTGCCATTCCGCGTGTTCGAGCTGGGCATACACGGCGCTCGATCCGGGGTTGTTCACCAGGATCATGGATGCGATGGTCGCGCCGCGGAAGACGTCGAGAGAAAGGAGTCTGTCCTTCATCGCTTCTTGGACGCGGCGATGTCCGTCACCGCATTCCAAAGGAACTCCATAAAGCGGTAAAGCGAGGTTTCCTCAAGGCGCTCGTCGTCCGCGTGTGCCCCGCCTGTGTTGCGGTCCTTCTCGTCGATCACCGGCCCGATGCCGTAGCTCTGGACGCCTTTGGCGCGAAGCTGCGCCATATCGGTGGCGCCGGTGAGCATCGATGGCAGCGTAACCGCGCCAGGGTACAAGCGCTTCGTCAGATTTTCGAGTACGAGAAACATTTCGGAATCCAGCCGCGACGGAGGGCTCCCGGGACGGGAGGCTTGCCCTGCCGCCACTACCTCCACGGTCCTATCATGGATCACTCGCCGCAGATCTTCATCGGGCAACGCGCGGATGTCGAGTGTCGCCTCGGCCTCCGATGGAATCACATTCGACCGGAACCCTGCCTTGATGATGGTCGGCACGACCGAAGTGCGCAGCATCGAGTAATGGCTGAGCTCGCGCTCGGAGAAATATTTTTCGATCTCGGTGGAGCGCTTGGGGTCGGTCAGGTGATTGTACCGGTCGGCTTCTTCTGGCGAGCTGATCGTCGCCAGGCGCTCGAAGTACGCGCGCGTCGTGTCGTTCAGGCGCATGGCGGGCTGCCACGCGCCGACCCTCGACACAGCCTCGGCAATTCGCGTCACCGCGTTGTCCTGGCGGGGAATCGAGCCGTGGCCGGCCGTGCCGTGCGCCACCAAACGAGTCTGACGGGGCATTTTCTCGGTAGTGCTGATGCTGACATAACGCACTGTGCCGTCGCGCGACACCCCGCCGCCGCCTTCCGCCAGCGCGTACTCCGCGTCGATCGCATCCCAGTGCTGTTCCACCAGATATCTGATTCCTACCGCCGAGGTGCCTTCCTCTCCCGCCTCGGCCACGAAAATCACGTCCCGGTCGAGCGGCACATTCATCCGCTTGAGCAGCACCATCAGCATCATTGCGGTGGAGAGGTTGTCCTTATCGTCCAAGGCGCCGCGGCCGTAAATGTAGCCGTCCTTGCGGATCGCTCGAAAGGGATCGACGGTCCATTTTTCCCGCTGGACGCCGACCACGTCCAGGTGTCCCATCACGATGATCGGGCGCTTCGAGCCGTTCCCTTTGAGGCGCGCCACCAGGTTGCCCCGATCCGGCTCCAGTGCGAACACCTGGTTCGGAATTCCCTCTCGGTCGAGCACCGCCTTCACGTAATTAACCGCGTTCGTTTCATTGCCGGGAGGGTTGCTCGTATCGATGCGTATCAGCGCCGAATAATGCTCCAACAGCTCGGGCTTTATTCTTGCCCAGTCAACGGGAAAGCGGTCGGCTGCGAAAGCAGGGCAAAGCAAGAATAACAACGCCGTTAAGCGCATGCGAATGAGCTTATCATGTAGGCGGCCTCTCTTCGTGATTACGCCGCTGACGCTGGCCTTTACCTCCGAACCGGCCGATGCCGGCAAGCGCCTTGACCATTATCTCCACGAGCATTTATCGAGCTATAGCCGCTCTCGTCTCCAGTCCTGGATCAAACAGGGCCGCGTTCTTGTCAATGGCGCCGCGGCGAAAGCGTCCATGCTTCTGCGAGGTGGCGAGCACATCGCCGTTTCCCAGGGTGAATTGCCCCCGCTCAAAGCCGCGCCCGAGGATCTGCCGGTCGAGATTCTTTACGAAGATGCGGCGCTGATCGCCATCAACAAGCCCGCAGGCCTGGTGGTGCACGCCGGCGCCGGCGCGCACGCCGGAACCCTGGTGAATCGGCTGGTGCATCATTTCGGGTCGCTGTCGCAAATAGGGGGCGACCTCCGTCCGGGGATCGTGCATCGCCTCGACCGCGGCACCAGCGGCGTCCTGCTGGTAGCGCGCACAGATTCCGCACATCAGGCGCTCGCCGCGCAATTCGCCGGACGCACGGTCGAGAAGACGTACCTGGCGCTGGTTCGCGGCCGGGTACGCGCCGATTCCGGCCGCATCACGAAACCCATCGCGCGCGATCCGGTGCGCCGCACACGCATGGTGGCGCGGCTCGGCCGCGGCCGCGAGGCGCTCACGGAGTACCGTGTGCTCCAGCGCTTCGAGGGGTTTACCTATCTCGAAGTCCGCATCGGAACGGGGCGCACGCACCAGATCCGCGTCCACCTGGCGAGCCTCGGGCATCCGGTGGCGGGCGATCGCCTGTACGGCGCACAGCCGGCCGAACGGATCTTCCTCCACGCCTGGCGCATAAGTTTCACCAGCCCGGCCACCAGCGAGCGCGTCACGGTCGAGGCGCCGGTCCCGCTGGAGCTTGAACGTTGGCTGGCCGGGCTACGTATAATCTAAATAAGCCTCATGAAATTGCTCCTGGTCACATCCCTGTGTGTTGCTTCACTTGTTGCGCAGGCGCCGCCCAAACAAACGGCTGCGGAGCAGGACGACAAGAACCGCTTCACCCTCGAAGTGACCCGCGTTCAACTCCTGTTCACGGTATCGGATAAGAAAGGCCGCTTCGTCAATGACCTCGCCAAAGACGATTTCGAAGTCTTCGAGGCAAAGAAGCCGCAATCGATCGTCGAGTTCACTGCCGAGACCGACCTTCCGCTGCGCCTCGCGATCCTCATCGACACGAGCAATAGCATCCGGGAGCGTTTCAAGTTCCAACAGGAAGCCGCAACGGACTTTATCAATACCGTGGTGCGCAAGGGCCAGGACAAAGTCACCGTCGTCAGCTTCGACACCGCGGCGGAACTAGTGGCCGACCTCACGGACGACTCGGAGAAGCTCACGCAGGCTATCCGCGGACTGCGTCCCGGCGGCGGTACCGCGCTCTATGACGCGATCTTCTTCGCCTGCCGCGACAAGCTGTTACAGGATCAGCCCCGGCACAAGTTCCGTCGCGCGATGGTGATTCTCAGCGACGGCGAGGACAATCAGAGCCGCTGGACGCGCGACCAGGCGCTCGAAATGGCCCACAAGGCGGACGTCGTGATTTATACGATTTCCACAAACATCACGCGCATCCCGACGGATGGCGACAAAGTGCTCAGGTATTTTTCCGAGCAAACCGGCGGCCTGGCATTCTTTCCGTTCAAGGCGCAGGATCTGGCGCAATCCTTCGAGAACATCGCCAACGAGCTACGTCATCAGTACAACGTGTTATATCGGCCAGAGCCGCTCAAAACCGACGGCCTGTACCACCCGGTCGATGTTCGCGTGAAAGGCCGCAAGGACCTGGTGGTCCGTGCGCGCCACGGCTATTACGCGCCCCTGATGCCGTAGGGCTTTTCATCACCCTTCCAGCTAGCCTGGCTGCAATCCCGGATACGTTACGGTCTGGCCTTCAATGCGAGCGAACGGAGTAAACGAGTGCGGCTTCCGTGTGGTGGGGCTCATGATGTGTTCGACCTCGACGCCCCGCGCGGCAAGTGCATCCGCAATCAGCGACCGGTGGCAGCGCCACGGCACTGCCTCCGCGCACATGATGGCCGTGCGCCGCGTGGCGGCTTCCTGCATCAGCTCGCGCAGGCTTTCGTCAAACTGTTGCGTCTGCATGTAATCGGCATAGCCGCGAAAACTGGCGTTCTGCCATGCCGTGTTGATCGAGTCCTTGCGCGGATGCCGGAGGCCGCCCAGCTCAGGCACGTGCTTATAGAGAATCTTGGACCGCTTAAGGGCGGCTGCGAGCTCATCGCGATTGAACTGCGGATTGCGCCGCGACTTGGGAATCGTGCGGACGTCGATGAGCTGGCGGACATCATGCGCATTTAACAGCGCAACGAATTCCTCAATCGGATGCGTCGAGTGCCCGATGGTGAGGATCACACCCGCACGTTAGCAAAGAAAAAGGCCGCCCGGCGCCGGGCGGCCCAGTACTCAATCGTGCTCTGTGCGAGCGCTTAGTAATCCATCCCCGGTCCGTGCTCGCCGCCAGGCATCGGCGCGGGCTTCTTTTCGGGGATCTCGGCGATCATCGCTTCGGTCGTCAGCATCAACGCGCTGATGGACGCCGCGTTCTGCAGCGCAGATCGCGTCACTTTGGTCGGATCGATGACGCCGCTCTTCACCAGGTCTTCGTAACTCGCGGTCTGGGCGTTGAACCCGAAGTTGGTGTCCTTGTTGGCGCGGATTTTCTCGATCACGATTGCCCCCTCGAAGCCGGCGTTGCCAACGATCTGGCGAACCGGCTCCTCGCAGGCTCTACGGATGATATC
>QHXU01000328.1:4386-9057 GCA_003223065.1 Acidobacteriota bacterium
TGATATCGGCGCCGATCTTCTCATCGCCATCCACCTTGACGCTGTCCAGAGCCGCAGCCGCACGCAGCAACGCGACGCCGCCGCCCGGCACGATGCCTTCCTCGACCGCCGCGCGAGTGGCGTGCAGAGCATCCTCGACGCGAGCCTTCTTCTCCTTCATCTCGGTCTCAGTCGCCGCGCCGACCTTGATCACCGCCACGCCGCCGGCCAGCTTCGCCAGCCGCTCCTGCAGCTTCTCGCGGTCGTAGTCCGAGGTGGTCTCCTCAATCTGAGCGCGGAGCTGCTTGATACGGCCTTCGATGCTCTTCTGCGAACCAGCGCCGTCGATAATCGTGGTGTTGTCCTTGTCCACGGTCACGCGCTTGGCCTTGCCGAGGTCATCCAGACGGACGCCTTCGAGCTTGATGCCGGTCTCTTCCATGATGGCTTTGCCGCCGGTCAGGATGCCGATGTCCTCGAGCATCGCCTTGCGCCGGTCGCCAAAGCCCGGAGCCTTGACCGCGCAGGCATTCAGCGTGCCGCGCAGCTTGTTCACCACCAGCGTCGCCAGCGCCTCGCCTTCCACTTCCTCGGCGATCACCAGCAGCGGCTTGCCCGAGCGCGCAATCTGCTCGAGCACCGGCAGCAGGTCCTTCATGTTGCTGATTTTCTTCTCGTGGATCAGGATGTAGGGGTCCTCAAGCACGCACTCCATCCGGTCCGGATCGGTTATGAAGTACGGCGAGAGATAGCCGCGGTCAAACTGCATGCCTTCGACGGTTTGCAGTTCCGTGGACATGGTCTTGGATTCTTCGACCGTGATTACGCCGTCCTTGCCAACCTTCTTCATCGCTTCGGCGATGGTGTTGCCGATAGTCGCATCACCGTTGGCCGAGATCGTGCCCACTTGCGCGATCATGTCCCCGGAAATGTTCTTGGAGAATTTCTTCACCTCGTCGACCACCACTTCCACGGCCTTCTCGATGCCGCGCTTCAGGGCCATCGGGTTCGCGCCTGCGGCCACGCTCTTCACGCCTTCGCGAAAGATCGATTGCGCCAGAATCGTCGCCGTCGTCGTGCCGTCGCCGGCCACGTCGGAGGTCTTGGAGGCCACCTCGCGCACCATCTGCGCGCCCATGTTTTCGAGCGGATCCTTCAGCTCGACTTCCTTGGCCACTGTCACGCCATCCTTGGTTATGGTCGGACCACCGAACTTTTTCTCCAGGACGACGTTGCGCCCTTTCGGGCCGAGCGTCACCTTCACAGCGTCGGCCAGCTGGTTCACGCCGCGGAGAATCGCCTGGCGGGAATTCTCGCTATAAACAATCTGTTTTGCTGCCATAGTTACATCTCCCTTTGTTTTTCCAATTTAAGCCTTCGCCTTGTTCGCTACATTGTCGAGTACGCCCAACACCTCGTCCTCGCGCATGATCAGGTACTCCTGGCCGTCGAGCCGGATGTCGGACCCGGAGTATTTGCCGAATAGTATGCGGTCGCCGGGCTTCACGTCGAGCGGAATCAGCTTCCCCTCGTCATTTCGCTTGCCGTTACCGATCGCCACCACTTCGCCCTGCTGCGGTTTTTCTTTTGCCGAGTCGGGGATAAACAAACCCCCGACCTTTGACTCTTCCTCTTCGATCCGTTTGACCACAATGCGGTCGTGAAGCGGCCGAATGTTCATAGTTCAACCTCCCTGTGAAATATTCCTTCAGAAAATTTGCCGTTGGTAACTGAACCCGGCGCGACGGCCAGGACCAAATTATTATTAGCACACTATGGCGAGGAGTGACAAGTCCCAGTTGTAAGTTATTGTTTTATAGAGACTTGTCTGTACTCATTCGAGATTGTGTCCAGCCGGACCTCGATGCGATTTTCGGGCATCAGCCGCGGAAACCGTTCTCCCCACTCGATCAGCACCACTGCGTCGCGGTCCAGGATCTCATCGAGCCCGATTGTGGCCACATCCTCGGGACGATCCAACCGGTACAGATCGACGTGATACACACGGCCGCCACCGTATTCGTGAATCAAGGTGAAGGTGGGACTCGATACTTCTTCCGGCGGCGCGACGCCGAGGCCGGCGACGATTCCCTTGGCAAGAGTCGTCTTCCCCGCCCCCAGGTTGCCGATCAGCAGGACTACCGCGCGGGATGGCAGCGTCGCCGCGATGCGCCGGCCGAGTTCGATTGTCTCCTCTTCGGAGCGCGTTTCATACACATTCACGAATCGCCCTCGGAAGATAGTGCAAAATGTCGGTGGCGATCAGGCACTGCTCGGTGAGTTCCTCCGCACCGATCTGTCCCGCGCGCCCGTGCAGCCATACCGCCGCACGTACCGCCGTCTCGATGTTGTTTGAAAATTGCGCTACCAGGCCCGCTACCAGTCCGGTGAGAATGTCGCCGGTTCCGCCCGTCGCCAGCGCAGGCGTGCCTGTCAAGTTGATCCACATTCGTCCGTCGGGCAGCGCGATCAAGGTGCGGTGCCCCTTCAGGACCAGGCACACGTTGCGTTGTTGCGCAAAGCCGCGCGCCGCCGCAAGCCTGTCCGTCACCTTGGCGCCCGTTAACCGCGCCATCTCGCCGGGGTGCGGCGTCAGCACCGTCTGCACGCCCCGCCCGCGAAAATCCGTACCCGCGATCGAATTCAGCCCGTCGGCATCGATGACCATCGGGACGTTCGCGTCTTTCATGAGCCGCGCCACCAGATCCCGATTCATCCCGAGCCCCGGCCCCACCGCAATCACCGTCTTGCGTTCGAGACTGAAATTATCGAGCGGTTCCGACATCAGTTCCGGCGCCAGGCGCGATGAACCCGAGCCCGCCACGGTCACCAGCCCCGCGCCCGCACGCAATGCGGCCAGACCGGCCATCGCAGCGGCGCCCATTTTGCCCGGCGCGCCTCCAACCACCAGCACGTGCCCGAAATCTCCCTTGTGCGCGTCGCGCTTACGCGGCCGGAACAGCGGCGCGAAATCGTGCGCCTCGTTCGTCTCAAGATCGGACTGGATCAGGTCCGCCGGAATCCCGATGTCCGCCACCACCACCTTTCCCGCCCGGTCGTCCAACAGCAGCTCGGGCTTGAGCGCCGCAAATGTGACCGTGATGTCGGCCCGAACCTGCATCGCAGATGGCACATCCACCGCTACGATCTTCGCGCGCGGGAAATCCTGGTTAATGGCGCGGATCAGTTCGGCGAAGCGTCCTTCCACCGTTCCGCGGAACCCCGTGCCAAGCAGGGCGTCCACTACGACCGTTGCCTCCCGCATTTCCGCCGTGATTTGCGGCTCGGGATCGGCCGCCCGCACCACGTCCAGCCGCGCAACGCGTCCGGCCAGCAGCCGCGCCACCACGAATCCGTCCCCTCCGTTGTTCCCCTTCCCGCAAAAAATCACCATCCGCTGGCGGGCGAGCGGCGCGAATTCGCGCTCAATTACGTCGGCTACGCTTCGTCCCGCGTTTTCCATCAGAACTTCGCCCGGAATCCCGCGCGCGATCGCTGCGCGGTCCACCTCGCGCATCTGTTCGGCGGTCAGGACTTTCACACGGTGGCCTCCATCAACAAGTGTTCGAGCCTGCGCAATCCCTCCGGCCGGCCCATCACGATCAAATGATCGCCCCCGGAAATCTTGGCCTCGGCCGGCGGATTGAAGAACATCTCGCCGCTGGCCTTGCGAATCGCCAGCACGATCACGCCGAGCTCGCGCCGCATCTGCATCTCGGCCAGCGACTGGCCCACGAAAGCGCTGCCTTCGGCCACACGCACCTGCTCGATGCCAGCATCCAAACCCACGCTCTGTGTGGTGAAATCGAGAAACCGCTGCACGTGCGGCTTCAAGAGCGCCTGCGCCATGCGGTGGCCGGTGCTGTTATACGGGGCGAAGACGAAATCGGCGCCCGCGCGGCGCATTTTCTGCTCCGACGCCTCCTCGGCGACGCGCGCGGAAAGCTGTAATTTCGGATTGAGTGTTTTGGCTGAAAGAATCACGAACAGGTTATCGGCGTCCGAGGCGAGCGTCGCGATCAGGCCGCGCGCCCGCTCGACGCCCGCGTCACGCAGCGTCTCATCGCGGCTCGCGTCGGCCAACACCGCGAGCATGCCGTTCTTGATCGCGCGTTCCACCCGCTCCTCGTTGCGGTCCACCACGACGAAGGGCACGCCGGCCTGGCGCAATTCATCCGCCGCCCCGCGCCCCACGCGCCCGTATCCGCATAGGATGATATGGCCCTTCAGTTTTTCGATCATGATCTTGATCCGTCGCTTTCCGAAGAATTGGTTCAGCTCCAGTTCGATCACCGTTTGCGTCATCCCGCCGATCGCCAGCAGCATGATGATCACGCCAAACAGAATCAGGAAAGAGTTGAAGATCCGGCCCGCGCGGCTGAGAGTACGAATCTCGCCATAGCCCACCGTGGTCACGGTCGTCAGGGTCATGTAGAATGCGTCGAAGACTGGGTAGTCTTCGATCAGGACAAAGCCGACCGTGCCACCCGCGAGCGTGAGCGCCATCGCGATGGCGATAAACTCCAGGCGGCGCCGCAGGTGATCCATGTGTTCATCTTAAACGGGAACTGGAGAGCCAGAGCGCGCCGCGCGTCCCGTTGCCGTTGCGCGCACGCGCGCTAGTGAGGAACTGGTTCGGCCGGTGCGTTACACTGAGACGAGCGGCGCTCGTGTGGTATGACGGGCACTATG
>QHXU01000328.1:9090-13239 GCA_003223065.1 Acidobacteriota bacterium
CTTCCGGCTATTATCAATTCTTCCTCGACCTTCGCGCAGAACTGGGAGGCCGGCGCCAGAGGATTGGGCGCTCGCGTCGGACACGAGTTCACGCCGCATCTCGGGCGCGAGTTGCACTACACGTTTCAAAATGGCGGCGCCAAGCTGGGCGGCTGGCTGCACGACTTCGTGCCCTTGCTGGGAATCAGCCACGAGCGTTGGCGGCAGTGATTCACCATTACTTGTTTCTGGCGGCTCTCGCCGCAGCTTTATTTCCGCTGCAGGGGCAAACCCGGCTGACGGGCCGGGTGGTCGATGAAAATGACATCCCGGTCAAACAAGCGCGCGTCATTGTCAAAAATGCGGCTGGCGAGGTCGCGCAGGCCGCCACTGACCCGACGGGAGCCTTCTCCGTTCTTCTGCCATTACCCGGGGACTACCTGTTGAACGTCCGGGCCGAGGGTCACTTCGAACTGCGCGACCGCCCGATTCATGTCGACAACTCCAGCGAGATCACTCTTACGCTAAACCCTCTCCGCGAAGTTTTCCAGAGCATGGACGTCAACGGATCGCCATCTCCGTTGGATCTCGAGCAGACCGGCCAGAAGACGGCTCTCAGCGGAACGGAGATCAACGATATACCCTTCCCGTCCAGCCACAGCCTCCGAAACTCGATGAGGCTGATGCCCGGCGTCCTCCAGGATCCGACCGGCGCGCTGCACTTTGAGGGAGCCGCGGAAAACCAGGAGGACGCCGGGCATCAGCCTCATTCAACATCGGGAATCCGCTCACGGGACGTTTTCAGACACGCTTGGCCATCGAGGGCATCCGCTCTCTCGAATTCTGGACCGGCCGCTATTCACCCGAATTCGGAAAAGGGTCAGCCGGAGTTCTGGCGATTCACACAGACAGCGGAGCTGACCAGTTTCGCTACACGGTAACCAATTTTGTGCCCGGTATCGATACTCGCCGGGGATTTTATTTCGGCAACTGGACGCCGCGCTTCGGTGTCTCCGGGCCCATCTGGCGAGGCCGCGCTTGGTTCGCCGACAACTTCGACGCGCAGTATCATCAAGCTTTCATCAATGGCCTTCCCAAAGGGCAAGATCAGCAGTCGGGCTGGGGTGGCAGCAACCTACTGCACACACAAGTGAACCTGACGCCATCGAACATTCTGTTCGCCGATTTTCTGATCAACAACGATGTTCAGAACCGCGCCGGGCTGGGGCCGCTCGATCCCGTGTCGACCACCACCAATCAGCGCGGGCGCGAGTATTTCGTCAGCGTGAAAGATCAGATGTACTTCGGCCACGGGATGCTGGTCGAGTTCGGTTACGCCCACAATCAATTCTTCAATCGCGTAATACCACAAGGCGATCAACCTTACATCATTTCGCCGAATGGGCGCAGCGGCAATTACTGGGTGAACTCGACGGAACGGACCGCTCGCGATCAGTTCCTCGCCGATGTGTTTCTACCGGCGTTTCATGCTGCTGGAACCCACCAGTTCAAGGTCGGCACGGATTTCGACCGCCTGGGCTACAGCGCAGATTTTCGCCGCACCGCTTATGAGCAGATCGGGCTCCAAGGCGAGGTGATCTCGCGGACGACCTTCCTGAGTAACGGCTCGTCGTTTAAGCTCCCCAATTACGAGGCGTCCTCCTACGTGCTCGATACCTGGCGCTTGCGGCGCAATCTGCAACTTGATTTGGGGGTGCGCCAAGATTGGGACCGCCTGGTCGATCGCGTCTCGATTTCCCCGCGGATGTCGGTGGCTTACTCACCATTCGCTTCCGGCCGGACCAGACTCTCCGCCGGCTATGCCATCACGTACGACGCGACGGATCTCGCCGTCTTTGCCCGGCCTCTCGATCAGCAATCCATGCTGTTGCGTTACAACGTTGATGGATCGCTCGCGGGCCCGCCTAGCGTGACTGCGTTCGTTATCGATAATCCCCATCTGAAAGCGCCGCGCTCCTTCAACTGGAGCGGCGGGGTCGATCAGGAGCTTCCGCATCGCATTTTCGCCGGAGTGCACTACCTATGGCGCCATGGGAACAATGGGTTCACATATCTTGCTACACCCGACAGCATTTTCCATCTCACCAACTTCCGGAGCGATGCCTACCATAGCACGCAGATTTCCGCGCGTCAGACATTTGCCGGTCAATACGAATGGATGGCCAGCTACACGCACTCACGAGCGGTTTCGAACGCGGTCCTGAACCTGAGCATCGATCAGCCTTTGCAGGTGCAGGAGAACTTCGGTCCGCTGCCCTGGGATTCGCCCAACCGTTTCCTCGCATCGGCATATCTGCCCGTGCCACGGACCAAAAATTGGGCCATCCCGATGCTCGCGGACGCGCGAACCGGATTCCCGTTCTCCATCACCGATGAAACCGGCAGGGTGATCGGGCCGGTGGATTCACGCCGCTTCCCCTCGAACTTCGACCTGAATCTGCATGTGGAGCGCCGCTTCACATTGCACAATTACCGCTTCGCCATCCGCGTCGGCTTCAACAACATCACCGACCATCTGAATCCGACGGCGGTAAACACCGTGATCGGCTCGCCTCAATATTTGCATTTTCTGGGATTCGAGGGCCGCCACATGGTATTTCGCCTCCGGCTGTTCGGCAGGAGCCGCGGGAACTAGCAAAACGACTTCCGGTCTTCCCCGGGCTCGATAGACCCGAATCGCTCAGTACTCAGTACGGAACCTGGGATAATTCTAGTCGATGACGGCGATCAGTAGAGCGGATGAACGTTGGCCTGAACTGCCCTGGGAAAAATGGAAGGACACGGCCGCGACTCTGCACATGTGGACCCAGATCGTGGGGAAGACGCGGATGGCGCTGAGTCCTTTCGAAAACCACTGGTGGCATGTGACCCTGTACGTCAGCGCTCGCGGCCTGACTACCGGCGCCATTCCTCTGGGCGGCCAGGCGTTTGATATCGAATTCGACTTCCTGAATCATCGGCTGCTGATTCGGACAAGCGCCAGCGATGAACGGAGCCTTGCATTGCGGCCGCAATCGGTCGCCTCCTTTTACAGCGAATTTCTCAAGACGCTCGAATCGCTGGGAATCCACGTCAAGTTCTCCGGCACACCGGCCGAGGTGAGCGACCCGATTCCATTCTCAAAGGACGAGCAGCATGCCGCTTATGACCCGGAATACGCCAACCGATTCTGGCGCATCCTCCTGAATTGCGCCGCTATCTTCAGGAGATTTCGTTCCGGATTTTACGGCAAGTGCAGCCCCGTGCACTTCTTCTGGGGAAGTTTCGATATGGCGGTTACGCGATTTTCCGGACGGCGGGCGCCGGACCGGCCGGGAGCGGACGCGCTGACACGCGAGGCGTACTCGCACGAAGTCATCAGCGCCGGTTTCTGGCCCGGGAACGGCGGGTTCAACGCGCCGGCGTTTTACGCCTATGCAGCCCCGGAGCCGGCGGGACTCGATCGCGCGCTGATCCGTCCAAGCGCGGCATTCTACAGCCAGAACATGAAAGAATTCCTTCTCCGGTACGATGATGTCCGGGCGGTCGAGTCGCCTGAGGAAAACGTGCTTGCCTTTTTGGAGAGCACATACGAGGCTGCCGCCACGCTTGGCAAGTGGGATCGGTCCGCTTTGGAACGATCATCCTGACCCGGCTTTTGATGCGTAGTGTCAAGGGACCGCAACTGCTGGTCTCGCTGTTATCCTGGAAATTCATGCGAGTCCGTTTTGCTCCCTCGCCAACCGGATTTCTCCACATCGGCAGCGCGAGGACATTTATCTTCAATTGGCTGTATGCCCGGCATGGCAAGGGCACGATGATCCTGCGTATCGACGATACCGACGTTGAGCGCAACACCCAGGCGTCGCTCGATTCGATTTTCGACGGCCTGAACTGGCTCGATCTGCAGTGGGATGAGCTCTACCGGCAATCGGAACGCGGGGATCTCCACCGCCGTCTGGCGAACGAGATCTTCGCGAAAGACCTCGCTTATCGCGACTTCACGCCTGCCTCCGCCGACAGTGAGGAAAAATCACAGAACGGCGCGTGGTTGTTTAATCCGGGCATGCGCGAGCTTCGAAGAGATGAAAGCGACCGCCGCGCCGCCGCCGGGGAACCTTTCGTTCTGCGCTTCCGCGTGCCTCGCGAGACGCGTGGCGAGGTCGCTTT
>QHXU01000328.1:13257-14632 GCA_003223065.1 Acidobacteriota bacterium
GGTTTACGGCGCCCAATCGAAAGCAACGGCCGATATTGAGGATTTCGCGCTGCTGCGCAGCAGCGGCGCTCCCACCTACCACATGGCCTCTTGCGCCGATGATGCCGGCTTGCGTATCAGCCAGATCATCCGCGGCCAGGATCACCTCACGAACACTTTCAAGCACATCCTGATCTTCGAGGCGCTCGGGATCGAGGCGCCCGAATTTGCGCACTTGCCGCTGTTGATCGCTCCCGATGGATCGAAGCTCTCGAAGCGTAAGCACGGTCCGGTGGTGAGCCTCACTACCTATCGCGACGCCGGTTTCCTGCCGCATGCATTCGTCAACTTCGTGTGCTTGCTCGGCTGGTCGCCCAAAGACGACCGGGAGAAGATGACCCGGCAGGAACTGATCGAAGCGTTTTCACTCGAAGGCATCAATCGAAGCAACGCCACGGTAAACTTCAAAGAAGACGACCCTTTCGATCCCAAGGCGGTCTGGCTCAACGCGGAGCACATCCGCACGACGCCGGTCGAGGCGCTGGCCGGGTGCTTGGTGCCCTTTGCGCGCGGCGCGGGTTTCGATGTGGATGCTCGTAAGATGCTGCAGGTTACACCACTGATCCAGGAGCGGATCAAGCTGTTGCGCGACGTCGCGACTGTGGCCGATTTCTTTTTCGTGGAGGAACTGCCGCCCTACGACAGCGCCGAACTCATCCCCCAAAAGGGCGACACAGCCATGGCGTTGGCCGTCTTGGAACAGGCGCGCCGGATCCTGGCGACAGTTGAGTTCAGCCACGATGCCTTGGACGCGGCACTCCGCGGTGCCGCGGAGCGCATGAAAATAAAGACAGGCCAGATGTTTCAGCCGATTCGCGTGGCTGTGTGCGGACGCAAAGTGGCGCCGCCGCTGTTTGAAACCTTGGCGGTGCTGGGCAGGGAAACGTGCCTCAAACGGATCGACCGGGCCATTCAAATGCTGCCCACTGCGTCGCTCCACGTTTCTTGATCCACCTAGGAAATGACGTCATGAACGATTCGACCCCGGGCTCTTCCAACTTCATACGGGACATTATCATCGAGGATCTCAAGACAAATAAGTTTGGCGGGCGCGTGCACACGCGTTTTCCACCGGAGCCGAACGGTTATCTGCACGTCGGTCATGCGAAGTCCATCAACCTGAATTTCGGCCTCGCCGCGGAGTTCGGCGGCAAATGCAACTTGCGGTTCGATGACACGAATCCTTCCAAGGAAGAAACCGAATACGTCGACTCCATCATCGAAGATGTCCGGTGGCTCGGCGGCGACTGGGACGATCGGCTCTTCTACGCGTCCGACTATTTCGATCAGCTTTACGAGTGGGCAGTGCAATTAATCAAGTCCGGGAAGGCTTACG
>QHXU01000328.1:14651-15221 GCA_003223065.1 Acidobacteriota bacterium
GTCTGCGACCTGACGGCGGAACAGGTTCGCGAGCAACGCGGCACACTGACCGAGCCGGGAAAGGAGAGCCCATACCGCAACCGTTCGGTGGAAGAAAACCTCGACCTGTTCGAGCGGATGCGCGCCGGCGAGTTTCCCGATGGCGCCCGAACCTTGCGGGCCAAAATCGATATGGCCTCGCCGAATCTGAACCTCCGGGATCCGATCATGTACCGCATCCTTCACGCGGACCACCACCGCACCGGCGATAAGTGGTGCATCTATCCGATGTACGATTTCGCTCACGGACAGTCCGATTCCATCGAGGGCATTACACATTCCATTTGCACGCTGGAGTTCGAGGACCACCGCCCGCTCTACGATTGGTACGTCGAGCAAATCGGCATCTACCATCCGCAACAGATCGAATTTGACCGGCTGAACCTGACGTACACGGTCCTGAGCAAACGCAAGCTGCTCAGCCTGGTTCAAAGAGGGCACGTTTGCGGCTGGGACGACCCACGCATGCCTACCATTTCCGGAATGCGCCGGCGCGGCTACACGCCCGAGGCAATCCGGAATTTCTGCGGC
>QHXU01000328.1:15255-16611 GCA_003223065.1 Acidobacteriota bacterium
CACAACGGAGCTTTCGCTGCTCGAATATTTCGTCCGGGAAGACTTGAACAAGCGCGCTGCGCGGGTAATGGCCGTGTTGCAGCCGCTGCGGGTGATCATCGACAACTATCCCGAAGGCCAGGTCGAAGAGATGGAGGCGGTCAACAATCCGGAAGACCCGAGTGCGGGCACCCGAACGGTGCCGTTTTCGCGGGTGCTGTACATCGAGCGGGACGATTTCCGGGAAGACCCGCCGAAGCAATACTACCGGCTGTCCCCGGGGCGTGAAGTCCGTCTGCGCTACGGCTATTTCATCACTTGCGCCGGAGTTGTGAAAGACGAAAGGACCGGCGAGGTCGTGGAAATCCATTGCACGTACGATCCCGCGACCAGGGGAGGTAATGCGCCAGACGGGCGCAAAGTGAAGTCGACCATTCACTGGGTTTCGGCCAGCCACGCAATCAGCGCGGAGGTTCGCTTATACGACACCCTCTTCGACCGCGAGGACCCGAACGAGGTGGCGGAAGGCCAGGATTTCACCGATAACCTGAATCCCAAGTCGTTGGAGATTATCAGGGACTGCAAGTTGGAGCCGAGCCTGCGCGGCGCCGCCGCCGGCAGCGGTTACCAGTTTGAGCGCCTGGGCTACTTTGCAGTGGATCCGGATACGACTCCACAGAAGCTGGTGTTCAACCGGACGGTGGCGCTGCGCGATACTTGGGCCAAGATCGAAGCGAAATCGAAATGAGCGGCTAGCACAAATGGTGATTCTTGGTCTAGGTGCTCTTCTCGGCGATCCAGCCTGCGCGGTCCTCAAGAACGGCGAGCTTCAGGCAGCCCTTGAAGAAGCGAAGATCACGCGCGGGCTGCGGCCAGGCGGCGTGCCGCACGCTTCCATCGCGGAATGCCTGCGCCTGGCCGGCGCGAACCGCAATCAAGTCGAGTGCATCGCGATCGCACGCCCGTTCAGCCGCGGGCCGGAGGCGGAGTTCCACGTCGCCCTTCGCAATCAATTTCCCAAGAGCGAAATCGTAGTGGTGGAGCATCACCTGGCTCACGCCGCTTCGGCTTTTTACGCTTCGCCGTTCGAGCAGGCGACGGTGCTGACGCTCGATCAAGCCGGGGATTTCCGTTGCGGCGCGCGGTGGCACGCGAGCGGCAATCAGCTGCACCTCGATAAAGAATGGTATTACCCGGATTCACTTGGAAGACTCTACGGCGCGGTGACGGAACTGCTGGGCTTTCGAGCGGCCGCCGACGAGCACAAAGTGCAGTGGCTCTCTGCGTCGGGCGATGAGCGCTTCGCGCCTCTATTCCGTGAGGTCGTTTCAGAAACGGCGCGCCTCGATTCCTCCTTCTTCGACGGCAATCGCGTCG
>QHXU01000328.1:16778-17276 GCA_003223065.1 Acidobacteriota bacterium
ATCGAAGACACCGTCCTCGCGCTGGCGGGCGAAGGAGAAAACTTGTGCCTGGCCGGAGGACTCTTCTACAACGCGCTGCTGGTCGAGTTTTTGGAGCGCAGCGGGCGGTGGAAGAACGTTTTCGTGCAGGGAGCGGCCGGCAACGCAGGTACTGCGCTTGGAGCGGTTTTCCACGTCTGGCATCACGTGCGGCGGCACACGCGACGGTTGGGAAGCGGCTCGCTCCTGCTCGGCCCGAGTTATGGTCCGGAAGAGATCAAGCGCGTGATCGAGAACTGCAAGCTGCGTTTCCAGTACTTGCGGTCGACCGAGGAGCTGTTGAGAACCGCGGTGAATAGGCTCGGCGAGCACAAGATCGTGGCATGGATGCATGGCCGGATGGAGTTTGGGCCGCGGGCGCTGGGCAACCGCAGCATTCTGGCATCGCCTCTCGATCCGTATTCCACCGAGAATCTGAACGTTTTTATCAAACACCGCGAGCCGTTCCGCAAATTCGCC
>QHXU01000329.1 GCA_003223065.1 Acidobacteriota bacterium
TATCGATTACAACGGACGCCTATGCATGGTGTCGGCGGGAACCGGCTACAAACTGGCGTTCAATGTCGATCGCAGTCCCATTGCTTGGAGTGATATTGCCGCGGCGGACGTGATTTTCGCCATTGGCGCGAATATCGGCGACTGTGCCCCGATTACCACCGATTACGTCTGGCGGGCGCGCGACCATGGCGGCCGTCTAATCGCGGCCGATCCGCGCATGACGCCGATCTCGCGCAATGCAGACCTGTATCTTCCGTTGCGCCCGGGCACGGATCTGGTGTTGCTCATGAGCATGCTCCATGTGTTGCTGCGAGACGGACTGGAGGATCGCGCTTTCATCCTCGAGCACACCACCGGATTCGAAGCGGTGGCCGAATCTGTAAAGCCGTACAATCCGCGGATGGCAGCCGAGGGCACCGGCGTTCCGCCCGAGGCAATCGAACGCGCCGCGCACTGGTTCGGTGAAGCTCCCCGTGCTGTGGCGTTGCATGCCCGCGGCATCGAGCATCAATCGAAGGGCGTTGAAAATGTGCTTGCACTGATCAACCTGACCCTGGCTGCGGGAAAGATCGGCCGCGAAGGCTGTGGCTGCGCGATGATCACCGGCCAGGGCAATGGGCAGGGTGGGCGCGAGCATGGCCAGAAGTGCGATCAGCTTCCGGGGGCGCGCTCCATTGATGATCCTGCGGCACGGGCGCACGTGGCCAGAGTCTGGGGGATCGCGCCGGACGAGATCCCAGGAGCAGGCTACACGGCGCAGGAGATCATGAACGCCGCTCATGAGGGAGAGGTCCGGGCGCTGCTGTCGATCTGCTTCAATCCTGTGGTTTCCCTGCCACATGCATCTTACACTCGCGACGCACTCAATCGGCTTGATTTTTTCGGCGTGATCGATTTCTTCCTCTCGGAAACGGCACAGCACGCGGATGTAGTTCTTCCCGGCAGTCTTCAGGAAGAAGAGGAAGGCGTCGTGTGCAGCGCAGAAGGGCGTGTCATTCACATTCAGAAGGCCGTCGACCCGCCCGCCGACGCCCGCACGGACTCCTGGATCATATGCGAACTTGCGCGCCGCCTCGGTCACGAAAAAAAGTTCCCCTTCGCTTCCTCACGCGAAATCTTCGATGAGCTGCGTGAGGCTTCACGCGGCGGCATCGCAGACTATTACGGCATCACCTACGAACGGATCGATCGCGAAATGGGCGTGTTCTGGCCCTGTCCGTCAGAAGACCACCCCGGCACGCCCAGGCTCTTTGAAGGAGGCGTCTCCTTCTTTCCGGACGGAAAATGCCGCTTCAACGTAACCGCGTGGCGCGAGAGCGGCGATCCGGTGGGCGACGATTACCCAATTTACCTGACCACCGGACGTGTGGTGAGTCAGTATCTTTCGGGCACGCAAACACGCCGTATTGGCGGCTTGCTCGATATCTATCCCGAGCCGCGCGTCGAGATTCACCCGAGGCTCGCCGAAAAGCACGGAATTGCCGATGGCGATTGGGTGACGGTTGCAACGCGCCGCGACCAGATTACTGTCCGCGCGCTGGTGGTGAGGACCATCCGTCCGGACACTGTCTTCATCCCATATCACTGGCCAAACAGACAGAGCGCGAACAGGCTGACCCATCGCACCCTGGACCCGCGTAGCAAAATCCCGGAATTCAAAGTATCGGCCTGCCGCATCGGAAAAGCCGAGCGGGCGACGGAGGCGGCACCCTGATGTTTGGCTACGAATTCTATGTCGACACGTCCAGATGCATCGGGTGCCAATCGTGCGTAAAAGCCTGCGAGGAGTGCGAAACACACCGCGGCGTATCAATGATCAACTTCGATTTTCTGGACCGGCCCAACACGATCGCCACTGCCGCATTTGTCTGCTTTCATTGCGAGGACCCGACCTGCGCGGAAGTATGTCCGGCCGATGCGATCAAGAAGGGCGAGGACGGCATCGTGCAGTCGTCATTGAAGCCGCGCTGTATCGCATGTTCCAACTGCGTGCTGGCGTGTCCCTTCGGGATTCCGAAAATCGTGCCCGAATACGAGCAGATGATGAAATGCGATATGTGCTACGACCGAACCTCAGTGGGTAAGCGGCCGATGTGCGCTACGGTGTGCCCGAGCCAGGCCCTCGCTTACCTGGGACCGGAAGAAATCGCGCGGCGCCGCGAAAAACCCGTTAACACGGTGCGCTTCGGAAATGAAATCGTGCGCACGAAGGTATTCCTCATGGCGCCCGCCGGCCATGACGAGATCGCAATCGACATCACCGCCTACATGTGGGAGGGAGGACCAGCGTGAAATCAGAACGATCGCGCGAACCCCTTTGGCGAGAGGAATTCTCGATCTTCCAGGCCGACGAGCGCTACGTCAGCCGCCGGCAGCTCACCAAATTTCTTACACTCACGAGCCTGGCGATGTTCGCCGGCAACTTCTGGATTCTGGTGAAATCCTGGATCCGCGCAGGCGTGTCGTATCCCGTGCGAACGGTCGCCCAAGCCGAAGAAATTCCAGTTGGAGGAGTAAAGCTATTCGAGTACCCGGGACCTCAGGATCAGTGCATCCTGCTTCGGCCGTCTGAGAATTCCTACGTCGCCTATAGCCAGAAATGCACGCATCTTTCGTGCGCTGTTTTCTATTCCGCCCAGAACCGCCGATTGGAGTGTCCCTGCCATCAGGGCTATTTCTCTATCGAAGATGGCTCCGTGTTACAAGGCCCGCCCACGAGGCCTTTGCCTAAAGTGATTCTGGAGCGGCGGGGAGCTGAATTGGTCGCCATTCGCGTGCAAGAGTCGCCGGAGGGACGATGAGACAACCGAATTCCACCCCTACTCGCAGGCTCACGGCAATCGACGGGGCCATGGCGCTTATCGTGTTGTTGTTGATTGTTCAGATGTGGCTTCTCTCCGCCACTCTCGATGCTTATCTCGCAGGTCATACCGAGGTCGTCCTTCCCGGTGCCCTGATTTCAGGAGCGTGCTTCTTGGGTTGCGGAGCGCTTTACCTGTTCGTTGTGCGTTTAGAAACGGCGTGAATGCCGCTGACACTGTTATGCGCCGAGCCTCAGTACAACAGGGTCACGATCAGGTCATCCAGATAGGTCCGCGCCATCAATTGCTTCTGGCTACCTAGAATACGGCTGTAGACCACGTAGGTCTTGGTAACCGAGGGCGCCGTAAGCCTAAAGGAATCGGCCACCATGCCCGTACCGGCCCTCCCATCGCCCCAGACTTGAACGGGCGGGATCGATGAACAGGTTGTAGTGCAAAGCGCGATTGGCGGATGTCATTTGTCTGCTCTGGTACGATCCCCGGCCAGGACTGATCGTGATCTGATAACTAACCGAATCGCCAATTGTGCCCATGCAGGTCACGGCGATCGTGCCGGCAGTGTCTGCCTCCCGGCCCGGCAAGGGATTGTACGAGCCGAAAGCGACTCCCGTAGCGGAAACAGTGCAAACAGCCGCGCCGGAGGCTGCCATACAGAGCAGCATGTAAAGCGTTAGCAAAGCCCAATGGTTCTTTACCATCTACTTTTCCGCCCTGCACATGAGTGGCCCGATCTTGGGCACTGGTGTATTCTCCGGCGGGCGTTCGATCCGCACGGCGCATTTTTGACCCGCCAAGTCCATGACCCGAACCACCGCGGGATATTCGATGTCAGGGATGAACACTTCTCCACGTAAGGCCACCTGATATTGGCCTTGCTTACCGTTTAGCGTTACCGTGGCGCCTTGCGGAACGTATTCGCCGGAGGCGGTGACCAGGATCACGGTGGCTCCGCCAATCGATGTCGGTTTGTATCGCAAGAAGACGCCGCTGCGCGGCATTGGCACAATAGTGCGGTCTGCCAGATCGAGGTTCACATCGATGGGAAGTCCGGAATCATCCAGGTGAATAGAGTTTTCGTTGTAAGGGATCAGCCAGGGGACCAAAGCCAAACCGCGGCTGCCGGTCTTCGCCAATATTTGGTTGTTCACATACACAGGAACGTTCTTTTCGTTGGCAACTTCAATGACACCGAAGCTATCGTTCAACCACGGCGACATCAGAACATGCCTGTGAAGCAACACAAACGCGCCGCGCTCGGAAAAGCGGACGTCCGTCTCGCCACTGGATTGGGCGGCTTCCAGGACATATGTGCCTTCGGTGTTTTGGTAAGAAAAAGCAGCTTCGGTTCGATTCTGATCGAGCGTAGTGCTTTTGACGCGATACCCATAACCCGGGCCGAGCGGAAGCGGCTGACTTCGACGCTTGCCGTCTTTGAAACGCCACTTACGTCGCTGCTCGCCACCGCCATCCTTCGCTCGCCCCGAGGCAACACCAGCGCTACATTCAGCCCGTACTCCCTCTTGTTGAGAACCGAGTACGTACCGCCCACCGTCAAAACGGCCCGGCGAACCCGAAGACTGACGGATGCTGTAAGGGCCCGGACGTCCAACTCGGTGCGCCCATCGCGCCGGAGATAACCCACAGCGACCGTGCCGTGATTCCCAAGAGCTTTGGACACCTCTCCTTGCATCAACATCTTGGTCG
>QHXU01000332.1 GCA_003223065.1 Acidobacteriota bacterium
CATGACAGCGCGCACTTCCTCTACCACACCCCCGACGGCCGCTTCCTCATTGTACGCGGGAATCAGGATCAACAGCTTCACAACTCGGCCACCTGGCGAAGGCTGATGGAGTATTCGGCAAGCAGCGCCTGAAATTCATGGCGGCTCACCCGGCGCGTCGAACGGATGCGCCGGCGCTCTCGAAATAATTGCGGCAGCTTGAAGAGCACGGCAAGATGCGCCCGCAAGATCAGAATCAGGAGGAATGCCGTGGAATAGCCCGCCTGGCGGAATTCCGCCGCTTTTCCCTCCCGCCTAATCAGCGAGACCACGTGCCAGAAGCAGCGGACAAACCACGCGGGGCGCGCCCGCACCAATAGCGGCCACGGGAAATTCCGGATCACCGTGTACATGCGGTTGCGTTCCACATAGTATGCCTTTAGCGGCGACGCGCGGCCGGCCGAATGCGAATAGCGGTGCTCCACTACGGCCTCCGAAACGTAGGCGCATTCCCATCCTGCCCAGCGCGCCCGCAGGCCGAGGTCGGTGTCTTCGCAATACAGGAAAAAGCTTTCCTCAAAAAGTCCGATCTCCTCGAGCATTTTACGGCGGTAGAGCGCGGCCGAGCCGCTTGGGCACAATGCGTCGCGGCAGCGGTCGAACTTATCCGGAGGCTCGCCGTGGCCGCGCTGCTTGCTGGAGCCGTCGGCCGCGATGAGCATGCCCGCCGAATCGAGCATTCCCAGACCCGCCAGGCGTACCTGGGATGCGCACATGCCCGCCCGCGGGCGGACGTCGGCGGCCGCTACCAGCGCTTCCAGCCATCGCGGGTGCGCGACGGCGTCATCGTTGAGCGTAGCAAGGTAGGGCGCCGCGGAATCGCGAAACGCCTGGTTCACTGCCGCGCCGAACCCTACGTTTTGGTAGTTGGCGATGATGCGCACGCGCGCGCCGCCGGCTTTCGCACGCCGGACGCCGCTATTATCGACGACTACCACGTCAAACCGGTCTAACGTTTGAGATTCGAGTGAGCGCAAACAATCCGCCAGGGCATCGTCGGCGGCCAGCGTGGGCACGACAACGGTGACGATGGGAAGCGACAAGAGACGATTCTAACAAGTGGAATCGGCCTCCAGGCTGGTCGCAAGACCGCTGCACGCCCGCGGCGCTACTTTCGCACCGTAATCACCTGGATCACCTCCATGGCGGTCCAGCCGACCAGGGCGGCCGCAGGGATGGTGAGAATCCACGCCCACACGATGTTCCTGGCGACGCCCCAGCGCACCGCCTTCAAACGCTGGATGGAGCCGACACCGGCAATAGCGCCCGCGGTCACGTGGGTGGTCGAGACCGGCAGGTGCAGGGTTTCCGTGGCGAAGAGGATCGACATGGCGGCGGCGGTTTCGGCGCAGAATCCGCTGCGGGGCTTTAATCGAGTGAGGCGGGCGCCCATGGTGTGGACGATACGCCACCCGCCCGTCAATGTCCCGAGCGCGATGGCGCCGTACGCCAGAAAGATCACCCATGAAGGAACTTCGAATTTTTTCAGAAATCCCGCGGTTACCAGCACTCCTGTGATGACACCCGCCGTCTTCTGGGCGTCGTTTCCGCCATGCGAGTAACTCAGGAGCGCGGACGACACAAGCTGCAGCTTTCGGAAGTAGTCATCCATCTTCTTGGGCGAGGTCTTGCGAAACAACCAGTAGACGGCGACCATCAGGAAGTAGGCCAGCCCCATTCCGATCAGGGGCGCAATGATGATGAACGCGGTTGTCTTGAGCCAGGCGCCCGCCAGCAGCGCCTCGAAGCTTCGGTCGATGCCCTTGATGCGCGCCACGTTCGCCATCGCGGCGCCGGCATAGCCACCAAGCAGCGCGTGGGAAGAGCTGGTCGGCAAGCCGAACCACCATGTGATCAGATCCCAGGTGATCGCGCCGATCAGGCCGGCCAGGATAACATACGGTGTAACGTAATTGAGATCGATCATGCCCGCGCCCACGGTCTTCGCGACGCCCGTGCCAACGCTGAAGACAGCGATGAAGTTGAAGCCGGCGGCCCAAACCACTGCCTGTGGAGCCGTCAAAACGCGCGTTGCGACGATCGTGGCGATAGAATTCGCCGCATCGTGGAAGCCGTTGATAAAATCGAACGCAAGCGCGATCAGCACGATACAGCCGACCAGGATCAGAGTGGCGTCCATGCACTCTATTAACTGTTCTTTACCTGCACGTTCTGCAGCGCGTCGGCCACGTCCTCGCAGAAGTCCGTGGTTTGCTCCAGGAATTCGTAGATCTCCTTGAGCTTGAGGATGCGGATCGGGTCGGGCTCCTTCAGGAACAGATCGCTGACCGCGGCGCGCCCAAGTTGGTCGGCGGTCTCCTCCAGGCGATTGACTTCAATGCAGTGTTCGATCAAAGGCTCGCCCTTGCTGAGGGCGGCGAATGCTTTCTGAATGGTCAGGGCGCAGGACTGCACGACGCGGCACAACTCGACCACCATGGTGGGTATCGGATCGATGTGATAGGCGAGCATGCGGTGCACCGAATCCTCGATGCCGTCGATAACGTCGTCAAGGTGAGAAGAGAGCGAGTGGATGTCTTCCGGATCGAGCGGCGTGATGAACGTCGAGTTCAGCAGCGTGTAGATTTCGTGAATGATGCCGTCAGCCTGTTCCTCGAGTGTACGGATCTGGTGCGCGGCGTTCGCCAGGTGCGCGTTTCCGGATGCCGCGCCATCAACCAGCAGGTCCGCCGCCTGGCAAATGATCTTTACCTGTTGATTGAAGTAGTCGAAAAATTTCTCTTCCCGGGGGAGTATCTTCATGGGTGGAGAACTATCTTCCCATTCGTCGGCTGGCGGGGTCAACAGCCTCGTGTGCGCGCCACGGGGCCCATCGGCGGATTGTCACTGCTCCGGGACAAGCGGGAGCAAGTCCGTCTTGGCCTCTGAAGAGCCGTCGAGATCGAGGAAGCGCGGATCGAGCAAGCGCTCTGTCACGATATTCGCCATGGCCGAGAGCAGCGTTTCCTTCAGGTGCGGATAATCTTTCTCGAGGTCGCGCATCATGTTGCGAAGCGTGCTCCGCACCGTGCCGGTCCGTTGCGAGCACCCGCATGGAATGAGCGGCGCGCCTAGCGATTCGGCGAACTTCGCCGTCGTATCTTCGGTGACGTAGACCAGCGGCCGGATCAGCCGGAAGTCGCGCTCGCGCGAATACGTCACGGGCGGCAGGGCGCTGACCCGTCCGGTGAACAGAGAATTGCGCAAGAACGATTCGCAGAAGTCGTCAGCGGTGTGGCCGAAAGCGATTACATTGGCCCCGAGCGCGCGCACGATCTGGTATACCGCGCGCCGGCGGAAGCGGCTGCAGAGGTCGCAGCCGTGATCGGGCTGCTCGTCGAGAAGACGCAGCGACGGATTGTCGCGATGATATGTCCAATCGATTCCGCGCTGCTTGAGGTATTCGCCAAGAGGTTCAAACGGCCGGAGAAACTTCCCCTGCTCGACGGTGAACGCGCAAACGCTGAACTCGACCGGGGCGCGGTCGCGCAGCCGCAGCAGCGCCTCCAGCAGAGTCAACGAATCCTTTCCGCCGGACAGCGCCACGGCCACGCGGTCGCTGTCGCGGATCATCTTGAAGCGGGCGACAGCCTCGCCGACTTTGCGCAGCAGAGTTTTTTCGATGTCTCGCATTACTTCAGGAAACCGGACTCCGCCGGCCTGCCTGCATGGAAGACCTGATATTGATACGGACCAAGACCACGACGCGCAAGTAACACGGTTCCAAGCGGGCTGTTGCCGCCGGCCACCAGCACCATGCGGCCATGATTCCGCGGATTCATTGCCGCGAAGACCAACGCATCGTCCTCGGAGGAATGGTCTTTGCCGCCTAACCGGAACACCGCGCCGTCATAGTCGAGCCCGATCGGTTTCATCCAGGCCGCCAACGCTGAGTTCGTCTCCGGCCGGCCGACGAACAGTACGTCGTGCTCTTCCAGGTCCTGATCGGTGACTTCGAAATCCTTGCGAATGGGAACCGCGCTCTCAAAGGCATCCAGGAACTGCTTTTGCCACTGCTCCCCGGCGTATCGGTTCGCGCCGGCCTCGGCGAGCGTGCCATAGACAATGATGGCGGAGCCCAGCCGCCGGCGCAGCGCGCTGGCGCCGTAAGCCGGACCATCGGCCGTATCCGGCAAACCGATGCTGTCCAGCCATTTTGCGAAGAACGCATGGCGCGAAGGACCCGCCGCGGCGACGAAATCCACTGACCGGACCGTCTTCGTGGTGTTCTTTTCGAAGAAATCCCTCATCAACGCGTAGAAAGCATCGTCGCCCATCTCATGCCGCAGGGCGTCGAGCAGAAGCACGCCTTTAGACTCGGCCAGAATATGCCAGTTGGCGGATCTTAAAGACGACGTGAGCCGGGCCAGGGGCTGCTCGCGCTCTAAAGCGTAAGCGCGGTATTCGGCTCGATAGTAATCCAGGCGTTTTTCGAGATCTTCCCCGTTCAGTGCTTCCCAGTAAGCCGCCGAGCCTGCTGCAAGCCACGTGTCGGAATCCGGAGCCGGCAGGATCCGCCGCGTCCACAGAAAATCCTTGGAGGAGCCGGATCGCCGACCGCGG
>QHXU01000333.1:0-4595 GCA_003223065.1 Acidobacteriota bacterium
TTATCCGAGGACCTTTTCGGGCCGCCAACTCGCGATGCTGGCTTTTCCGCTGGGCGGCGTTGGTGCGGGCAGCATCAGCCTGGGAGGCCGTGGCCAGCTACGCGATTGGGAAATCTACAACCGGCCAGATAAGGGCCGCTCGCCGGAATACGCGTTCGCGTCGATCTGGGCCCAGAGCAGTGGCTCGAAGCCGGTTGCACGAGTGCTTGAAGCGCGACTGATACCACCCTATGCGAGCGCCGGTGGCCTTGGACCGGCCAATGCCCCGGGGTTGAGCCGCCTTGAGAGCGCGACCTTCACGGGTGAGTTCCCAATGGCGCGAATTGTTTTCCGGGACTCGCTTATGCCGGTCCGCGTATCGCTCGAAGCATTCACTCCATTTATTCCTCTGGATCCAGAGGCGTCAGGTCTTCCGGTCGCAGTGCTGCGCTATCGTGTGCGAAACCCGGGCGCGAGGAAAGCCACAGTGTCGATCGCCTTTTCGTTGGAAAACCCCGTCGGGCCACAGCGATCGGGCGGGGCCGGCGATGGGCGGATGAACGAGTTCCGGCGCATGCCCGACTCCGACGGAAGCGAACTCCAAGGCTTGTACATGACGGATCCGCAACTGCCGGAGACAAATCCGGAGCGCGGGTCATTCGCGCTCTGTGTGCTGCGGCCGGGCGATGGGCGGGTGACTCACCTTCGAGGATGGCCGGCCGCCAAATGGTGGGCCAGCCCAATGCTGTTCTGGGACGACTTCGCCGCTGATGGCGAACTCGGCCCTGAGGCGGCGCAGCGCAAGGCCACGGGCTCGTTATGTGTGAAACGCGAGATTCCGCCGGGTGCGGAGGGCCTGTATACGTTCCTGCTGAGCTGGCACTTCCCGAACCGCACGCCTGCGTGGTGCGGATGGACTGCGCCCAAAGGGCAGGAAAACACCATCATCGGCAACTATTACTGCACTCGATTCGCCGACGCTTGGGCCGCCGCTCAATACGCCGCGCAGAAGTTGCCCGAGCTCGAGAAACGCACCCTGAGCTTCGTCCGGGCGATGCGGGCCAGTACGCTTCCAGACGCCGTTCGCGACGCCGCAATGTCAAACCTTTCCACGCTGGTCACGCAGACTTCGTTCCGCACCTCGGATGGCGAGTTTCATGGTTTCGAAGGCTGCAACGATCACCGCGGCTGCTGCTTCGGGAACTGCACGCACGTGTGGAATTATGAGACCTCGACTCAATTCCTATTCCCCAGCCTGGCGCGATCGCTGCGCAAGGCCGCCTTCGGGTTCTCCGAGGATGAGCAAGGCGGCATTCGATTTCGTCAGATGTTGCCGGACGGGATTGGCCGATTCGGCTATGCGGCTGCCGACGGGCAGATGGGTCAGATCATCAAGGCGTATCTCGACTGGAGATTGTGCGGGGACTCGGAATGGCTCCGGGGTCACTGGAAGAGCATCCAACAGGCAATTTCGTTCGCCTGGATTCCCGGAGGCTGGGACGCGAATCGCGATGGCGTCATGGAAGGTGTCCAGCACAACACCTATGACGTCGAGTTCTACGGCCCAAATCCCTTGGGAACCGTTTATTATTTGGGCGCGCTGCGGGCCGCCGAGGAGATGGCCCGCGCGCTGGGGGACGCTTCGGCCGCCGAGGATTATCACGGTCTGTTCGAGAAGGGACGGGCCTGGATCGATCAGAACCTGTTCAACGGCGAGTACTACATTCAAAAAATCCGAAGCATCCCCAAGAACCAGATCGCCGCCACAACGGTCGGCGACATGGGTTCCGATCGTCCCGAAGAGCCGGAATTCCAGCTCGGAGACGGTTGCCTTGCGGATCAGTTGATCGGACAGTACCTGGCTGATATCGCAGGCCTCGGACCACTGGTGGAGCCCGCGCACATCCGGAAGACTCTGGAATCGATTCACAAATACAACTACCGCGCTAACCTGTTTGACCACGACTCCGTGCAGCGCGTCTACGCGCTAAATGACGAACCCGCTGTGTTGATCTGCGACTACGGCAAGGGCACACGGCCGAAGATCCCGTTCCCCTATTACGCGGAGGCTTGGACGGGGATCGAGTACCTGGTCGCGTCGCAATTCATTTACGCCGGAATGTTGCGGGAGGGGCTTGAGACGGTCGAGAACGTGCGGAAGCGATTCGATGGAGAGCGGCGCAATCCGTGGGACGAACCGGAATGCGGTCATCACTATGCGAGGGCGATGTCGGCCTGGTCCGTCGTCATCGCCCTGAGCGGTTTCCATTATCACGGGGCAGACAAGGCGATCAACCTGATCCCCAAAACGGGCGGGCCGCGGTTTGCGTCATTTTGGTCAACCGGTTCCGGGTGGGGATTGTTTTCCGTCATTCGCGAGAGTGCGCAGAGCCGGATCGAACTGGCTGTAACGGAAGGCTTGCTGCGGCTCAAATCGATTCGTACCGGCCGAACGAGCGCCGCCTCGACGGCCGTCGTTCTCGGAAACCGGCGCTATCCGCACAAGGTCCGGACGCAGGGTGATTCCACAATTTTAGAATTAGCCGAAGACGTCGTTGTCCCGGCAGGCGGGAAGCTTCTTGTGGTGGTCTGAACTGCTGGCTCCTCAACCTCGTCGATGCAGCAAACGCTCCGTAAGCGTGCCATGGTGGGTCGCAAACTGCTCCGCCGCGCCGCGCAGATAGGGCCGGAATTCCCGAGTCCAGTAACTGAGTAATCCGGTACGGCCGATCTCGGCGAGCGCGTTTGTGTAATGGTCGAGAATCGCCTCGCCCAGGACTTTCCCAGTGCGCCTGGCCGCGGAACGCGCCGCCTGGGACAGCCACAACAGGTTGGCAGGAACGTGCGCGGCGGCGGATATCGCCATGAGAGATGACACCATGAAAACGGACCGGCCCTGCTGCTTTGACGACTCCTGGAGATCCTTCCATACTCGCTCCAAAAGCTCGAGTGCCGGCATGTTCTTCGGCGAAATCGTCTTGAGTTCGTTCTTAAGCCGCTCCCATTCGCGGCGCAAGCCGGGAATATCCAACGGAGGAACATTGAGCGTCGCGGCCAGGTGACCGCTCGCCTTTTCGAGACCGTCCAGGATTTGGTCCATCGTCTCGAAACGCACTTCAGCGTCGAGCAGTCCTTCTTCTTTCAGCGCCTGGGAAAGCTCCCGTATTAGCTTGCGGCCGCCACCCGAAGCGTCCGCCAGCGCCGCTAATACCCAAATCGGAGAGGCATGAAACGCGAGGATACCCAACAGTTCGATCCCGTGACTCGCGGTCCGCTTGAGCAGAAAGCGTTCGGCGAGCCGCCCTTCCGGCGGGTAGACTCCTTCGACTTGTCCGACTTCCTCGATCAAGAACCGCAACGCAACATCCACCATCGTGCGATACAAGGCTGTCTGCCGCACACCGGCCGGCAGCGCGACGTTGCCGATCTCGCGCAGCAATCCACCCGACAGCGCGCCCAGCGAGCGGATGACCCGCTCCGGTAGCGACAGGATGTATTCGTAAGTAGGTCTCGAACGCACGCCCCGGCTCCGAAACAAGAGTAGACTTGTCAACCAGAAGAACGCAAATGGCGAATCCATGGTTCAAAGTCCAACGCCGGCGGTGCGCGGCGTAGGCCGTTGGTTCCAAGTCTCGTTGATGCGTTTCAGTCAAGCAGATCGCGCGCTGGCGGGTGTAGACTATTCGTTGGGAAAGGAGGACTGCATGGACAAAGGACGTCATCCTCACGTCATCCGGACCTGGACTGTGGAACGGACGAAGGTTCCCTATCGCCCACCGCAGCCGGCGAAATCGCCGCCGAATCAGCGTCGGGAGCCCTCCCGCGGGACCGAAAAAAACGCGCAGAATGCCGGTTCGGCTCGCAAGAACGACCGTTAGCACTTCGCAATCGGGCATTCCGAATGGACCGGAGGTAAGCATGGTCAGCGCATCGCAATTGCGCACGGGAATGGCGATCAAGTACCAGGGACAGGATTACAGGGTCGTCGCTGCAGAATATCATCCCGGGCAAGGCAAGATGGGTGGCACAACTCACGCTCGGCTCCAGAATCTGTCCACCGGGACCTTCTGGGAGCACAGTTTTCGTTCGGACCTGAAGCTTGAAGACATGGCGGTCGAAAAACAGACACTCGAGTTTCTGTACGCCAATGACGATCAGTGCTGTTTCATGAATCCGGAGACCTACGAACAGACGGAGATTGCGAACGTCATTGTTGGGCCGCAGGCCGTGTTCCTTGAGCCCGGCATGAGATTGCCCGTCGAGTTCGTTGAAGGGCGCCCGGTGAGCGTGTCATTTCCGGATATGCTCGAGGTGAAAATTGCGGACACGGCTCCGCCGACGCATCAGCAGCAGGACAGCACTTTCAAGCCGGCAAAGCTCGAGAACGGCATCGAGGTAATGGTGCCGCAGTTCGTTAAGACGCGCGACGTGATCCGCCTCGATCTGCAGACGATGAAGTACATGGATCGCGTCAAGACCGACGCGAAAGCGAAAAACGCGTAATCGCGGGCGTCCCGAAAAATGCGCTTCGGAAGGTCTTACTGAACCGCCCCGCTGAGCTAGCCGCCTCCACCAACCACGACACGGCACTAGTCCTAATAGGACTAGTGCCGTGT
>QHXU01000333.1:4793-10184 GCA_003223065.1 Acidobacteriota bacterium
AAGGCCCTTAGTACATGGGGAGTCACCGGTCTAGAAGCGCGGTCTGGTGTGACTGAGGATGAGTGGAATAAGAGGAAATAGTAAAAATATGAAACAGTCTTTGAGATTTTTGGCACTATTCGCCGGCGCAAGCCTTGCTCTGGCTGGATCCCGGGTTGCGCCCGATATGCCCAATTCCAGCTCAGTGGATGTTGTTGTTCAGTTCACGAACCCGCCGACCAAAGCGGAATTGCAGGCGCTCGGCTCATACGGCCAATTGAAGAAGGTTTTCAATAATGTCACGGCTGGAGAAGTGGTTCTTTCACCTTCACAGATTCCGACGCTGCTGGCGAATGATCCGAACATCGCATACATCTCGCCGAACCGCCCCAATAAGGGCTCCCTGGATCTCTCCATGGCGGCGGTCAACGCTGCCTCCGCCTGGAGCCTCGGTTACGACGGCACGGGTGTGGGTGTGGCGGTGATCGACAGCGGCATCGCTGCCCACGATGATCTCAAGACTGGCAGCGGCAGCCTCCGCGTGGTGTATAACGAGAGCTTTGTTTCCGGCCTGGATGCGTCGGACCAGTTTGGTCACGGCACACACGTCGCCGGGATCATCGGCGGCAATGGCAAGGATTCGACGGGAGGCAAATACACGCGGGAGTTTCAGGGCGTAGCGCCGAACGTGAACCTGATCAATCTGCACGTGAACCTGATCAATCTGCGCGCGCTGGATGCCAACGGCGCCGGCACCGAAGTCGCGGTAATCTCGGCGATCGATCGCGCGATCGATCTGAAGAATACCTATAACATCCGGGTGATCAACCTGTCGCTTGGCCGCCCTGTATTTGAGAGCTACACGCAAGATCCGCTCTGCCAGGCTGTGGAAGCGGCCTGGAAAGCGGGGATCGTGGTCATCACAGCGGCCGGCAACTATGGCCGTGAGAACTCGAAGGGCACCAAGGGATACGGCACCATCGTCGCGCCAGGCAACGATCCTTATGTGATCACCGTCGGCGCCATGAACACAATGGGGACGGCCACCATTACGGATGACAAGATCGCCAGCTACAGTTCGAAGGGCCCAACGCCGTTCGACCATTTCGTGAAGCCCGACCTGGTGGCGCCGGGCAACGGCGTCGTCTCCTTGATGGCGTCGAACTCCACCATCGCAGCCAACTACCCAAAGACGTTGATCAGCACCGCATATTATCAGAAGTCGGGTAGCGGATATTCCTCGACCTACTTCAAGCTGAGCGGTACCAGCATGGCGACGCCGGTTGTGGCAGGCGCGGCTGCCTTGCTCATCCAGAAGACGCCGTCGCTTACACCTGACCAGGTGAAGGCGCGCCTCATGAAGACCGCGCAGAAGGCTGTGGCGTTGTACAGCACAGGCTACGACGCTTATACGCTTGTCCCTTTTAGCAATCAGTCCGACATCTTCACGGTCGGCGCGGGCTATCTTGACATTCAGGCTGCTCTGTCCAATAACGATCTGACGACAATGCCGGCGGTCTCGCCCACCGCCGTCTACAATTCCTCAACCCACACCGTCACCATCGTCCGCAACATGTCGGTCGTGTGGGGCGATTCCGTGGTCTGGGGCGACTCGGTGGTCTGGGGAGACTTCGTGTTCAAGAGCACCGTTAACTCCCTATCAGTTGTTTGGGGCGACTCCGTGGTTTGGGGTGACTCAACCTTGGCGGGCTTCAGTGTTGTTTGGGGCGACAGCGCGCTGCTGGGATCCGGTCCCCAGGCGCTTGGCGTCGACGGTGGCGATGCGGTTCAGTAAAAGGAGCCGGGTGTGTTGCCGAGACTCCGCGACGCACCCATTTCAGTCAGGAATCGGTTGCAATGCCGGTCCCGTGGCGATGATAGGGTGAAACTCCTAGTTCCCTAAGGTCGCTTCCGAATGGATGACGTTCCAGGACAAAGGTTATAGTACTCAAGGCTTTGTATTATTTCGCCGCTCGCCACCGAGTGTGCCAGCCGCTGGGAAACAGACGTCCTCTACGTCCGCCGGTGCCGGCGAAATCGTTAAAAGCATGCATCTGTCCGGAAGATAAGGACTCGGGTATTGGCGAGGTCGGGATTTGAGTCGCCGATCTCCTTGAATTAGGAGTGGCAAAATCATTCCATTTTCGTGGGGTCGTCCCAATTCAGATGACTGGTAATTCGAATCGTAAGCCCCGTCTGATCGCTCTCTTATCCAGCGCAGGACTGCTCTGGTGCCGCCTGATGCATGACGGCGCGATGTGGCCGATTCATGGCCGGTACCAATGCCGGCGGTGCTCACGTTACCATCCGGTTCCGTGGGAGACCGATGAAGTAGGCACGAAAATGGCGGTGCCCCAGAAACGGTGACGTTGCTGGGGGCAGCGGTAGTGGATCGGATCACGGCACAATGCCTTAACCCAAGGTGAGGCAGAAGGAAGCCAGTCTGATGCCGGTCGAGAGTTTACACCCGGCCCAATGACCGTTGGGGTTGAGTGCGGACATCAGACCAGCTCCAGCTTCTTGAGGTTCCGGTATAGTCGGCGTGCCGCCGACTTCGTTCGCGATCTGAGAATGAGATTGCGAATGGCCGGGCATCACAACCCCGAAAAGGAGCGCTCCGCAAGAGTCGTTAATGCTCGAACAGGTTCTTTCTGCTCTTACCCAGTATGGTTCACCCGCGCTGTTCGTCATCGTTATGATCGCCGCTGCTGGTGTTCCGCTGCCGGTGACGTTCCTGCTCATTGTTACTGGCTCGCTCGCTTCACAAGGAGTGATCAACCTCTGGTGGGCAATCGGGATGGCGAGCGCCGGCTCGGTAATCGGCGACCAGATCGGCTATGCGATTGGGCGATGGGGTGGTAGCGCGCTAATCGAGAGATTTGGCCGCGCGCTCGGAGGCCAGGATCGTCTGAAGCATGCAGAGGCCGAGGCAAGACGTTGGAGCGGCCCTGCAGTTTTCTTTACGCGCTGGCTGATAAGCCCGCTCGGCTCGTCGGTCAACCTGGCCAGTGGAATCGCGCGGTATCCTTGGAAACGGTTTCTCCTCTGGGATCTCCTGGGCAAGATTCTTGGCGTGGTTATCTGGGTGACATTAGGCCGCGTTTTCAGTGATCGTGTCCAGACATTTAATCACCTGCTAGTCCATTTGACGTGGGCGATTATCGCGTTCGCGGCCGCTGTGTTGGTCGGACGGAGGTTGGTGTCCTACCTCCGGCCGCAAGAGTTTCGGAGGGTCGCAGAACCGGAGACGGCCAAATCAACAACCGCCGGTAGTGCAGGGTAACCATCACTAGCCCTGGTGTGACGCGAACAGATTACGTTCGATGTCACCGCGCTTCGATGGTCAGGCCCTCATAGCAGATACCCGGTCTTCCGAAAACGGCCGTTTTTCGTTTGTGGAAAGCCTGCGACGAAAATCTTCACCGCGTTGCCACTTGCGGAGTCTGTTGAGGAAAGACCTGTAACAAATGTTGAGCCGTCGCGCCGCCTGCTGACGATTCCAGTGAACCTCTTCAAGCGTACGGAGAATTACTTCTTTCTCCACCTGCTCGGCAGCCATCGCCGATGCCTCTTTCAGTGAGAGATTCTCCGTGGTAGCGGTCTGACTTTGTGGATAGTTGTCCTTCAGCCACGGGGCGCTCTCGAGGTCTGCCAGAATAAGAAACCGCCGGACCGCATTCTCAAGCTGGCGGATGTTGCCGGGCCAGCTATGCCGCGAAAACGCCTCCTCCATTTGCGCTGGGAGGCGTTTCACGCAGCTGTTGTACTTGGCGCGATACTTCTCGACAAAACAGTGGCAGAGGGGGACGATGTCCTCGGGCCGCTCGCGCAGGGGCGGGATCTCGATTGTGATGACGTTGAGCCGGAAGTAGAGGTCCTCCCGGAAGCTTCCGCCCGCGACCAGATTTTGCAGGGGCTTGTTGGTTGAAGCAAGAATCCGCGCCTTCGAGTGCAACGTGCGGGTTCCCCCAAGGCGCGTGTACTTGCCGTCCTGAAGCACATGCAGGAGCTTGGCCTGAAGGACGGAGTTCATCTCGGCAATCTCATCCAGAACATGGCGCCCGTAAAGGCTCCACGCTCATGACCAAAGAGTTCGGATTCGAGCAGATCGGCCGGAAGGGCAGCGCAGTTCACCTTGACGAATGGCCCCTCCCTCTCGGACTTACCGTGGATGTACTCTGCCAGGACCTCCTTGCCGACCCCGGATTCGCCGAGAATCAGGACCGGCACGTCTGCGTGCGCAACGCGGTCGCAGATGCTCCTGATATGCAATATCCTTGCGTTGGAGGACCAAAACGTGATCCTGGTGGCGGTTTCCGCGTCTTCCGCCGCCAACCCGGACTCTTCGCCGGGCCTTGCAACCTCCCGTTCCAACTGTTGCCGATCAAGAGGGTTCAGCGAGAAATGGGGAGCGCCCAGCCGCGCGTTCATGTCTAACCTCCCGGCGCCTGGACCATCAGTTCACAGCCGACACCAGCTTCCTCTGATTGCCATTGTCTGAACCGTGAAGACGCATCGGCTCGGTCAGGCGTCCGCACTTCTCTTTAAGCCGAGGACGTCGGTTGTTGGCAACTAGCGAGCAAATCAACTGAAGCTCAAGTACTCAAACCGCAGCACTTTAACGCCATAGCTCCTGCACGTCATTCACCGCAAGCAGCGCATGCGGTTCGCGGACGAAGCGCTTGGCTGTGTCATGGCTCTTAGGACTGTCAGAGGCCCGGGAGTTCTGTTGGCGGCTTTCGCTCCAGCCTGATTCACAAGTGAAAAGAGACTGCGTTTCGCTGCGAGTGCGCCCATAAGTGATTGAAAAGATGCGGTTAGCTTAAGTGCAACTACCAGCAGCACGTTGGGCACACGCGCCTGGCGCTGTTGATTGCGGCGATTGCAATGGCCGGCGAACAACGAGCGGTGCTTCAGAAGCTTTTCTTCATCCGGGAGCGGCAGTGAACAATTCAATCCCGCTGTTTGCCGACTCCTGCAGAGAATTTCTTACGAGGAGGGACAAATTACCGATTCAACTCTCTCGTCACGTTAATCGTGGCACCTTGCGTCGAGGGCATCGTGGAATGATTTTGTGGAGTGTGTTTAACGGGCGAGGTCGAGCTTACTGGTTACCACAATGACCAGAAGTCCACCCTGAGATAATGGGTGAGCCTTCGCGCCAGCAGTTCGCTGATCCGCCGCTTTCCACAGTAGATTTTGGCCATCCCCGTCATCTCTGGCCTGAGCGCCGCGGACGCGTTGTCGATCAGGCACGAGACCAGAACGGTCTTGCCAAGCGGCCCGTCGGTCGCCACGGGGGCGATTGAGGCTACCGTCCCGTAGAACGTTTTCCGCGGAAAGGCCCGGGCTTTGAGTGCGACTTGTTGACCCGGCTTTACATCCGCAATTTCCTTCTCCTCGCTTAGAATC
>QHXU01000331.1:0-2209 GCA_003223065.1 Acidobacteriota bacterium
CCGGCCAGTTGCTGCTGAACTTCGACGAGAGTGAGCTGAGCCGGCTGCTGGAGTTTCCGGTGAGGGACAAGCTCATCGCAGAACGCGACCGGCGCCTGACCGCCGAGCGATGGTTTCAGCGAGGCCTCGACCTCGAGCAGTCCGGCTCGCCCGTCGAACACGTGATCGAAGCCTATCAAAAAGCGATTGAGCTCGACCCCAACTCCGCCGGCGCTCTGGTCAACCTGGGCACGATTCACTTCAACGCGCATAAGTGGGACGATGCCGAGCGCTACTATTGTGAAGCGCTTAAGGTCGATCCCGAATACGCGCTGGCCCATTTCGATATTGCCAATCTTTACGATGAGCGCGGCGACCGGGCCAAGGCCCTGGAGCACTATCAGGCCGCACTGCGCATTTCACCGAATTACGCGGATGCCCATTACAACCTCGCGCTGCTGTACCAGGGATCGAACCAGTCAATGAAAGCAGTGAAGCATTGGAAGATGTACCTGAAACTCGATCCTGCGAGCCAGTGGGCCACAATCGCCAGGCGCGAATTGGCGAAACTGCGTGAAGCGACGGTCCTGCACGGGTCCCGCAACTGAAAACCGCGGGTGTTCGCAAGCGGTGGTTAGAATAAAAGAGTAAGCGAACATCCCGCCATCAAACCGAGGACGTCTTGAACAGAATCTCACTTGCATTCCGTAGTTTCTTCGCCATCCTGTTCCGAGGCACACTCCCCTCCGACGTGGCTCAGGCGTTCGGATACTCGAAGGTGGTTCCCATCAAGCCTTCCGCCTCGCCCAAACCGCAGGCCGGACCCGCCGATGGCGCGGTGCAGATTCTCTCGATCCTGCAGCGAGACGCACGCCTGGTCGATTTCCTGATGGAAGACATCTCGGGATACTCCGACGAGCAGGTGGGCGCGGCAGTTCGGAACGTGCAGGAACAGTCGCGGCAATCGATCGAGCGGTATCTGCGGCTCCAGCCCGTGATCGACGGAGTCGAGGGAACGTTCACGAGGACCGACGCCGTCGAGGCCGATGCGGTCAAATTTCTCGGTAACGTTCCCCCGAGCGGCAAAGCGCCAGGCGGGCTGCTCCGGCACAAGGGCTGGAAAGCCGAGAAAGTGGATCTTCCGGCGGCGTCTCCCGGTGGCGTGCTCGCACCCGCTGAAATTGAGATCGAGTAGGGGATGAACGTCGGAATCGATCTCGGCACCACCAACTCGGCGCTTGCGTTCATCGATCCGCAGGAAACGGCCGAAGCCGACTCACCCACGATCCGGGTCCTGGATGTTCCTCAGTACGTGGCGCAGGGCCGCATGGAAGCGCGCCGCACGCTGCCGTCGTTCTTGTATCTCGGGGACCAGGAATACGTCGGCGTTTTCGCGCGCGAGCAGGGCGCGCTGGTCCCGACCAAGTCCGTACATTCCGCCAAGAGCTGGCTTTCGAATCCGGAAGTCGATCGCACGGCCAAGATTCTTCCCTGGGACGCTCAGGAGGGCGGCCGCGTGCTTTCGCCGGTGGAAGTATCGACGCGAATCCTGAAGCACCTGGCTGCCGCGTTCGAGAATACCCACGGCTCCCCGATTGGCGGGAACAACGTCGTGCTCACGGTTCCCGCAAGTTTCGACGAGGAGGCGCGCGAGCTGACGGTGATGGCGGCGCGCGAAGCAGGGATCGAAAAACTCACTCTGTTGGAGGAGCCTGCAGCCGCATTCTATTCGTGGATCGCGAACGACCTGGCCCGCTCGCAAAAGAGCTTGTTCGATGGCCAAACGGTATTGGTGTGCGATGTCGGGGGCGGCACCAGCGATTTCACGCTGATCCGCGTGGCTCGCGATGGGGATCGTGTCGACTTCACGCGGACAGCGGTCGGCAGGCACCTGCTGCTCGGCGGCGACAACCTCGATCTAACGCTGGCCTGGCTGGTGGAAGCGAAGCTCGGAAAAACACTCTCGATCCGGCAGCGCAGCGGGTTACGGCGGCAATGCGCGGCGGCAAAGGAGCGGCTTCTTTCAGATCCAAATCTGAACAGCGTCGAAGTGACGGTTCTGGGTGCGGGCGCCTCGCTGGTAGGCGGCACGCTGAAAACGGAGATCCTGCGCAAAGAGGTGCTGGAACTGGCGCTGGAAGGTTTTCTGCCGGTGTGCGAACGCGGTGACAGTCCCAAGGAAGAAGAGAAAAGCCTGTTTCGCGAGCTGGGTCTCCCCTACGTGTCCGAT
>QHXU01000331.1:2221-4428 GCA_003223065.1 Acidobacteriota bacterium
CCTTGCGGCATTCCTGGCCACAGCGGGCGACGCCACGCCCGACGCGATTCTGTTCAATGGCGGCTTCTTCATCCCAGAGATCTTACGCCAGCGGATCGCGGACGTGATGGAGCACTGTTATGGCCGGCGTCCGATGATTTTCGAGAATCGCGATCTGGACCTGGCGGTGGCGGTGGGCGCGGCGTATTACTCCTACGTCCGCGCAACCGGAGCCGGACTCCTGGTCCGCGGCGGGCTGCCGCGCGCTTATTTCATCGGTTTGGGCGGCGGCGAAGATGACGGCCTGCGTACCATGTGTCTGGTGCCGCGCGGCGCCGAAGAGGGATCCACGGTCGAACTCGATCCGGGCAATCTGCAACTCATCGCGAACAAGCCCGTTTCCTTCCGTCTCTTCAGCTCGCGTACGCGCACCGAGGACAAGCCCGGCGACGTTGTGGAGTTCGCTCCCGGCGCCCAGGACGGCGACTTGCACCTGCACGCCCCGCTGAACGCCGTGCTGCGTTTCGGAAAGGCCGGCGAAAGATTGGTTCCGGTGAAGCTCGGCGCGAAGCTGACCGAAGTAGGGACGCTCGAGATTTGGGCTGACTCCAAGGCGAGCGAGCACCGGTGGCGGCTGCAGTTCGAATTGCGAAGGACCCATGCGACGCAGGCGCCATCTCGTGCCGCCGCGGTGATTAGCGAGGAAGCGCTCGCTTCGGCCGGTGCGCTCATCCCCGCGGCCTTTGCGCACGACGCCATCGAGCCGCAGCAGTTGCCGGCCAAGCTCGAGCAGACGCTCGGACTAGGGCGCAACTCCTGGCCGGTTTCCGCGATCCGCAAGCTGGCCGATGGCATGCTCGAGCTTTCCGAGGGCCGCAAGCGCAGCGCAGCGCATGAGCTGCGGTGGCTCAACCTATGCGGTTTCTGCCTGCGGCCGGGGTTCGGCTTTCCCGGGGACGATTTCCGCATCGAGCAGGCACGGCGGATATACGCCGGCGGCTTGCAATTCTCCAATCATGTGCAGAACGAGATCGAGTGGTGGATTTTCTGGGGCCGCGTAGCGGGCGGCCTGAACAGGAATCAGCAGACGGACTTGTTCCAACGGCTTTCGCCGACGCTCGTGCCGCGCACGTCCAAGCGCCCGCGCGTGAATCCAAGCCTTCTGCGCGAAATGTGGCGCGCCGCGGCGAGCCTCGAATTGTTGCCGATCCAGACCAAGACGCAGCTGGGCGATGAGCTGGTGGCCCGCATCACCAAGGGGGATTTCGTGGAGACGGGCCTGTGGTGCCTGGCGCGGCTGGGCTCGCGAACGCTGTTCTACGGACCCATCAACCAGGTGCTGCCGCCCTCGACGGCGGCGCGATGGATTGAGGCGATTCTCAAGATCCCCAAAGCGGAAGATGCGGTGGCCGCACTCGCTCG
The DNA here is from genome assembly GCA_003223065.1 of Acidobacteriota bacterium. GTDB lineage: Bacteria > Acidobacteriota > Terriglobia > Bryobacterales > Bryobacteraceae > Palsa-187. The sequence goes on from QHXU01000331.1 coordinate 3,623, forward strand.
CCGCACCGGCGATTCCACGCGCGACCTTCTTCCCCACACGCTGGAACTGGTCCGCCGCGCGTTCCCCGGCGCAGATCTCGACGCGGAGCCAAAGGACAATCTGGTCGCCATGGGTAAAGTCTTTGGCGAAGAGCTTCCGTCGGGGCTCGTTTTTCATGAGTGAGCTCGATCTCGTCGAACGCATACGCAAGCTGGCCGCCGCGCACAGCGCCGGCCTGGCTTTGGGCATCGGCGACGACTGCGCCATCTACCGCCCGCGGGCCGGCGAGGAGCTGCTTTTCACAACCGATCAGATGATCGAAGGCGTACACTTCCGCCGGGCGCATGACCCCGGCGCGATTGGTGAACGGGCATTGGCCCGCAGCCTGAGCGATATTGCTGCCATGGGAGGCGAGCCTCGCTTCTGCCTGGTGACCCTCGCGATTCCGACGCGGCTGCACTCGACGTGGGTTGATGAGTTTTTTCGTGGGCTTTTGCGTCTGGCGCGCCGCGCCGGCGCCTCGCTCGCCGGCGGCGATCTGTCGCGCGCGGAAAAGGTGCAATGCGGCGTGATGGTGTGCGGAGCGGCGCCACGCGGCAAAGCTCTCCGGCGCGATGGCGCGCGCCCAAGCGATGCGCTGTATGTATCGGGACGGCTGGGAAAGCCTTGGGATCGCCCTATCAAGCCAAGGCTCGCGCTGGGCCGGATGCTGCGTGGCCGTGCCACCGCCTGCATTGATGTCAGCGACGGCCTTTCGCTTGATCTGCACCGCCTCTGCCTCGCGTCGGGAGTGGCAGCCGAACTGGATCGCGTACCCGTCGCCGCC
>QHXU01000331.1:4474-9063 GCA_003223065.1 Acidobacteriota bacterium
AACTGCTTTTCACGCTTCCAGCGCGTCTGAGTGCGCCGGACGGCGTCACGCGGATCGGCTCAATCGTTCGTGGCGCGCGAGGTCTGGTGAGATTTCAGGGACGCCCGCTCAAACCGCTCGGCTACGATCATTTCAAGACACCATGACGGACCCCGCGCCCATTCTCGATCTGATTGAAGCATTCCGGCGGTCCAAAACGATGTTTGCCGCAACGGCTCTCGGCATCTTCGACGGCGACCGGCCAAAGGGAGCGGCTACGGACCGGCTGCTCGACGCGTGTGTCGCGCTCGGACTTCTTGAAAAACGCGGCCAGGAATACGTCAATACGCCCGTGGCCGACGACTACCTCCGCAGTTCCAGCCCTCGCACACTTTCGGGTTACGTACGATATTCGAACTCAGTGCTGTACCCGTTGTGGGCGAACCTCGAAGACGCGGCGATCGACGGGACGCATCGCTGGAAACAAACGTTCGGCGAAGAGCATTCCGCGCTGTTCGCCAATTTTTTTAAAACCGAAGAATCGAAGCGCGATTTCCTCATGGGGATGCATGGGTTCGGCATGCTGAGCTCCCCCGCGGTGGTGGCGGCGTTCGATCTGTCTCGGTTCCGCCGGTTGGTCGACCTGGGCGGAGCCACCGGCCACCTTGCGCTGGCCGCACGCGAGCGCTACCCGCGGATGACCGCCGCGGTGTTCGACCTAGCCGGCGTAATCGAAATCGCGAAGGAACATGCAGGCGATCGCGTTGAGCTGATCCCCGGTGATTTCTTCCAGGACGAGTTGCCGCCGGCGGACCTCTACGCGCTCGGCCGCATCCTCCACGATTGGAACGAAGAAAAGATCCGGCGGCTGCTGGCTCGCATCCACGCTGCCTTGCCCGCCGGCGGCGGGCTGCTGATCGCCGAAAGGCTGCTCCGGGAAGACCGCGGCGGCCCCGTCGCGACGCATATGCAATCGCTGAACATGCTGGTCTGCACGGAGGGCCGCGAGCGCACGCTCTCCGAATACACTACTTTGCTGCGCGAAGCGGGATTCCAGGAAGTACGCGGCCACGTCACGGGAGCGCCGCTGGACGCCATCCTGGCGGTAAAGTAAGACAATGATCCGAACGCTGTTCGTGTTCGCCGCGATCACCATGTCTCTTTCCGCAGCCGTCACCATTCAAAAGGCTAGTTACGGGGGCTGGCCGAACTGCTACCGGATCACCAATGGAGAAGTTGAGCTGATTGTCACTACCGATGTTGGGCCGCGGGTACTGCGCTACAGCTTTGTCAAAGGCCAGAACCTCTTCAAGGAATTTCAGGACCAGTTGGGCAAGAGCGGCGAGCGCACTTGGCAGCCTCGCGGCGGCCATCGCCTCTGGATGGCCCCGGAACACGTGCCCGACACATACGCGCTCGATAACAGTCCTGCCGTGGCCGTTGTGAATGGAGCGGTACTCGAAGTCACGCAGCCTGTGGAGCCTGAGACGGGTCTGGAAAAGACGATCGTCGTGAAACTGGCGGCCGCAGGAACGGACGTCGAAGTCCTCCATCGCATCAAGAACACGGCGACGAAGGCGCGCCGCTTCGCGCCGTGGGCGCTGACGATGATGGCGCAAGGCGGCACCGGCATCTCCGGTTTTCCGCCGCGAGGGACGCATCCCGAAGTGCTCGCGCCCACCAATCCGCTCGTGATGTGGGCCTTTTCCGACCTTTCCGACACGCGGTGGACCTTCACGAAAAAGTACATGATGCTGCGCCAGGACCCGGGAAACACCGGCCAGCCGCAAAAGCTGGGTCTGTTCAACAAAGACACGTTCGGCGCGTACCTGCTCGGGTCGGATCTATTCGTGAAGAAGTACAAGGCCGACCCGTCCAAGAGCTATCCCGATTTCGGCTGCTCGTTCGAAACCTTCACGAACGCCGAATTTCTGGAGCTCGAAACTTTGGGACCGTTGGAGAATGTCGCATCCGGAGCAACTGTCGAGCATACCGAACGCTGGACCCTGCACAGCAACGTGAAGATCGCCTCCTGGACGGACGCCGAGCTCGATCGTGTCCTGTTGCCGCTGGTGAAATAGTGTTTCCGTTACCGATAAAATAAAAGCGATGACACGTTTAATTTGTTGCTTGGTCCTCGCCGCGACGGCTGCGCCCGCGCAGTACAAAGCCCAGCCGGCCGGCGATCCGCCCACTGAAGTTGCTCCGGCCGTTCTGGCAACTCTTAACAAAAACGGAACGAAGATCGTAGCTGATAACGGGACCACATTTGTGGAGATCTGGTTGCGCTCGACTGCGCCGAAGGGGCCAAATTCGTCCGAGCCCAACGTGACGCTTCCCATGATTCCATCGGGCGCTCTGCTGGGTGTGTTGCGCTTTCCGGGCAGAGGCAGCGATCGCCGCGGACAGCAAATTGCTGCGGGCGTCTACACGCTCCGCTACGGCAACTATCCGATCAACGGCGATCACCAGGGCGCCGCGCCGCAACGCGATTTTCTTGTGCTTTCGCCGGCAGCGATTGATAAGAGTCCCGACACTGTTGCCAGCTTTGACGCGTTAATGAACCTGTCACGAAAGGCCTCGCGGACGCAGCATCCCGCGGTGCTCAGCTTTTGGAAGGCCGACCCCAGCTCAAAGCCGGGGCTCGAGAAACAGGGCGAGAACGACTGGGTGCTGACCACCAAGATCGGCGACATTCCGGTTTCTATAATCCTGATCGGCAGAGCGGAAGGATAGAGTGTTAGCGGTAATTAAAAACACTCCACACTGATCAGTCTTACTTCGGAATCTCGAGCAAGTAACTCGTCAGCCGGTCCAGGTCATGCGAGCTCAGCTTGTAGGGCGGCATCGTCGAACCGGGCGTGAACTTTTGTGGATCGGCGAAGTGGCCCTCCACCCAATCACGCGCGCGATGATCCGCCAGGCCGTTGAGCGGCGGCCCAACTTTTTGGCCGACTCCATTCAACTGGTGGCACATGCCGCAGTGATTTGCCTCGTACACCATGGCGCCTTCGACCCCTGCCTGCGGCGCGCTGATCCAGGCTTCGACGGCTTTATCGTCGCGCTTTGTGACGAACGCCGCGAGCGTCTTAAGCTCGGCGCCGCTCAACTGCGTGGCCGGCGCGTTCCGGGCAGGCTGCCTGAAGTGCTGCATGAGCCAATCGTCCGGCCGGTGTGAAGGCGTCTTCGTCAGATCCGGGCCAGGACCCGACTTGTCAAGAATGTGACAGTTCCCGCAGTTGTCCTTGCGGAAGTAGCCGATGGCGGCGAGTTGGTCGGGCGGGATCTGCTGCCACGGCTCGATCTCGGCGAGTCCCGCGTTGGGCGATTCCGTACTCGGTGGAGTTGTCGCGACCGCGCGCGCGGTCAGGCCGCTCCAGCCGATGACGCCCAGGGCCACCAACGCGATCGCTCCCGTCCGGTTTCGAACGCGAAGTACTTGCCCGCGATCGAGAAACGGCACCAGGAATAGAGTCAAAATGGCCAGCGTCGGCAACACCACGCTGCCGACGATCTCCAGCGGTCCTTCGAACAGCTTCAGCAACTGAAACAGAAACAGAAAGTACCACTCGGGACGAGGTATGAAGCTGATGTCAGTCGGATCGGCGATTCGTCCCAGTGGCACCTGCACGGCCACCGCCATTACGGCCAAAACCGCAAACCACACAAACGTCGCCACGGTATCCTTGAACACCTGCTCCGGGTAGAACTTCTTTTTGGGGATGCCTTCGTCTTGGGGAGTCGGCGTCACACCGTGCCGCCGGATCAGGTAAAGATGGATCCCCACCAGCAGCATGGTCAGCGGCGGCAGCAGAAGCACATGCGCCGCGTAAAACCGCGCGAACGTCACCACGCCGATCGATCCGCCGTCGCTCCCGAGCAAACGCAACAGATACGGTCCCGCTCCCGGCGCCTGAGACGCGATCTGCGTTGTCACCACGGTGCCCCAGTAAGCGCGGTTGTCCCACGGCAGCAGGTAGCCGGTGAGACCATACGCGAGGGTGACCAGCAGCAGGACCACGCCCACCATCCATGTCGTCTCGCGCGGTTTCTTGTATGCGCCCCAAAGGAACACCTGAGTCATGTGGAGCACCACGACGATGATCATGAGGCTGGCGCCCCAGTGGTGAAGGCCGCGAATGATGCGTCCGGCGGTCAGTTCCGTCACGATATACCGCAGGCTGTTATAAGCGTCGCCGGGAGTGGGCGCATAGTTGAACGCCAGCAGGACTCCGGTGAACGCCTGCGTCATAAAGGCGAATAACGCCACGCTGCCCAGCACCTGGTGCCAGCCCGCCGAAGCCGGAATATCCTCGTAAAGAAAATGCTTAACCGCTGTCTCGACACCGGTGCGGCTTTCGAGCCAATCAAGTACGCGCCGCAGCATCGCCCTCATCCTCGTTCGATCTGCGATCCGATGAGGAGCTTGCCGCTGTCCACGCGCGTCACATAGCGATCCAGCGGACGCGGTGCGGGCCCCGCAAGGACCTTCCCCTCAATCGAAAACGCAGAAGTGTGGCAGGGGCAGATGAAATATTTCTGCCGATCGTCCCAATGGTAGGCGCATCCCAGGTGCGTGCACTGCGGCGAGTAGGCGACCACGTGCTGCT
>QHXU01000331.1:9188-9607 GCA_003223065.1 Acidobacteriota bacterium
GCGGATCTGCAACTGCCCGAGATCAGCTACGTCCACCCACTGGGCCTGCTTCTGCGATCGCGGCTTGAAAAGCAGATAAACGGCGGCCGGCAAGGCCAGCGCGGCGCTAATGATCGCGCCCAGCCCGTAAATGACCGCCGAATAAAAGGACCTGCGCGTCGTGCTCTGGGTGTCCATGGAGTCACCATTGTATACTCGGGAGCGTTGTGGTTTCATCCCTCGTTCCGATTTTCATAACCACGATTGCCGTTCTCAGCGCTGCTCTCGGTGTATGGCTGAGCTCCGTGGCTGCGCTCTCGCGCCGGCTGGTTCCGTTTAGCGGCGGGGCCTTGGTGGGAGTGGCGTTGTTTTGGGTGCTGCCAGAGATGGCAGAATTCTTCCGCTGGCCCGGTGCGGTGGCCCGTGTCGCCACAGGATTC
>QHXU01000339.1 GCA_003223065.1 Acidobacteriota bacterium
CTGAGTCTCGAAGGCCGGGTCACTACATTCCAGATAGCAGTATCCGCGCAGGGGCCGGAAACAATCGCCAGCGGAGCAGCAAACGCCGCGACAAGGCAATAGTCACTTGCCAGGAGGTCGTCCGACCAGCCTCATATGCTCCCTTAATGAGCCCTTTTGTCATTTGGTGCAATGGAGACTGTCAATGCTCAGTGGGCCTCTCCACGTGATCGATGACAAGGAAGTCGCGGGACCCCTGTGTAGGCTCGAGTTTCAAGCCGAGCTGTTGTAACGCGGTAAAGATCGATGGGACAGCACGATCCGACCCACCCCCGGCGAATCGAGCCAGGTCGCCACCAGGGAGGAACCTGGGTGTGGCCGCGTTGATCGCAAATTCCAGATGGATATCAAACTTCCCCGTAATCCCGGTCTTGTCGATGACCGGGCGGTCCAATACGAGGTCGAGCAGTTGGGAAAGCTCAGTGAGATCCGCTCCCTGCGCATCCACGGCCGGAGGCTGAATACCGACCCTAACCTTACAGTACTGTTGACCCAGCGCGAGCGGCGGCAAGGGAACCTTCAACGGCATGGGGATGCAACTTCCCTCCTCAAATGGCTTCAATCTGAAGCCGCCCTGTTCCACAGTCAGCGCATACACCGGGACTTCTCTGGTTTCCCGGTGGATCTTGAGCTGAAACCGGTCTTCAAGAAGCGCCTGCAACATGGGTCCCTGCATCATTTCCTCATTCGGACTACCCTTCGCTCTTGCGTCGATATCGAAGAGCTCGGAATGGATCCAGGCCGGGCCTCCGGCGATCGGAACAATCCCGGTCCGATGGGGATAACCATCTGCGAACCTGACGTACGCCCGCTGAATGAGGCCAGTGCTATCGGTATGTACCAACGCCATGCAGCCCGTGTTCAGCCTTCCGGCAGAGAGTGAGTATCCGGCTCCCCTCTTGAGGCCAGGCTCGTCGCTACACGGCTTGATCGACGACGCTTCGAATTTCGGCACGGCCGCAGCCGCAGATTGAGCCCGAATGACGGGAGCATTCATGACGCCAACTGCGATCGGCACGACTAGAGCCGCGAGTCCGGCGACGGTCAGCGCTACTTTCTTTGCGAAGGTCAGTTTCAGCACACTGCGGTTCGTCATAATGGCCTCGATTCTTTTTTTGAGATTGGACCCGGCTACCCCGGACACGCACACGAGCGGCGATGCTACGTAGAGCTTGCAGACATTGAGAATCCCTTCGGCATAGACGCGCGGCTCTTCGCCCAGGCTCAGCACTTCTTCATCGCACGCACGCTCGCGTTCCTCCACTAACCTCGCCCCAATCCACCACACCAGGGGGTGAAACCAGAACGTCGCTTCGACGATCATGTGGATCGAAGCAAACAGGTTGTCGCGACGGCGAATGTGACACAGTTCGTGCGCCACCACTGCGTGCAGTTGAGGCGGCGTCAGGTGTTCCGCGATGCCCGCGGGCAGGAGTAGGATGGGGCGCAGCAAACCGACGACGCCAGGTTCCAGCAGGCCCGGAGAAGTACGAGCCTCAACGCTTGCCGGGATGTCAATCGGAGTGCTGGAGCGTAACGCAGCGCGGATGCGGAGGCAGCCCCGAAATCGTATCAGCGCTACGCCTGCTAGTCCCAACGCCCACGCGCCGAGGATTGCGATGGCCGCCCAGTCCCGAGTGTCTCGTGTGGACTGCGCCAGCGGTAAGGTGTCGGGAAATGGTTGGCTGATTTGCACCATCGTGAACGACACAGAGGGCGGCGCAATCTGCGTCGCAATCCCTCTGGCGGCCGGCGCCCACTCCAGGTGGCTGCCGAGGCTCATCAGCAGCGAGAACGGGACGAAGAACTTGAGCGACGCGCCGAACCACAACCAATAGCGGACCTTGGCCCGGTTCCTACGAAAAGCGACGGTCAGCAGAGCTGCCGCGCCCGTGAACAACGTCGATTGCCAGAGATGGTTGGTCAATTCGCCGATCATTTCGGTTCACGCGTCCTTTCGGATTTGTGTCGCCGTTCAAGCGCCTTGATCGTCTTCTCCAATTCGCGAACGTCGTCGAGTGTAAGTTTCCCCGCCTCAGCTAGCTGCGCCATCATAGGTTGGGCCCGCCCTCCGAAGAAACTCAGAATCTCATCGAGCAGCCGGTACCGCGTCACATCGCGGGCCACGATCGGCTCAAAAATATCGGCATTCCCGATCTTTCGGACGCGACGCACGGCCTTCTTCCCTTCCAGCCGGTATACGGTCGTCTGGATGGTGGTGTAGGCCGGGCGAGGCTCCGGAAAATCCTCCTGAATTTCACGAATGGATGCTTTCCCATGAGACCAGAGGGCTTCCAGAATTTGAAGTTCGAGCTTGGTTAGTTTCGGCTGGGCCATTCGAATCCCACTATTTCGTATTTGATCCTACTACGATATAGTAGGGTAGTCAAGGGGCGGCTGGGCGCAGGCCGTGCGCGAGGTCAAGGCTTCGCGTTGCTTCGCGAGTGCACACGACGTTCAATTGGGCTGGCCGGCTTCTTGGGTGGAGATGCACTATTATCGAGCGCCGCTTTCGTATCGAACGATCCCGAGAGAGCCATGTAGGGATTGGCGCGCGTTCGATCTGACTCCCGCACGAAGATGACACAAGCTCCTTCCCGCTGCAATACCAGGAGCCGGTCCCCAGGCAGAAACAGTTCCTGCCCCCCACGGTTACACCTCGGTGCCGAGAACTGTTTAATGACAACGCGCAATTGCTCAGTCATGCAAGTTCATCCTCCTCCACACATGGTCTGAAGATGCCGCCCCTGACGCCGAAGGCGGGGATTGCTTGACGGCGCGAGCCCGTCGCCAAGATCGCGTTGCGTGGCGGAAGGATGGTAAGTGTGGAGCATGACCCTCCGCCGCTGTCACATTATCCTACGTGTCGGGCATCCGTGGGGTCAGGGCTACCTGAAATCCGTGACCTCTTTACCGTGGTCGCGAAGATCCTCCACAAACATCATCCGGGGCTGGCCTTCCCAAGTAACATCGGTCATCCTACTGTTAAATGTCTCAGAAACAAGTTCCACAATAGCGTGTTTGGGAATCACGACCGGGACGCGCTGACCGTCGTTGGAGTCAATTCCAAGCGTGGCGGTTTTCATATAGAAGCGCTGGCCTTTTAGCATTGGCGCTCCTTTCTGCCGGGAGGGAAGAGGAACGCTCAGCGCTTACGGATCGACGAGGCTCTTAGGTCGAGGCGCTTCAAGTGTGGCATCATTCGACCAGGAACGCAAGGGTCACCGTCACACCTCAAAGGTGTATGCGCAAGCCCGAAGTCGAGGGCATGAGAGTTCCCATTGGGCAGGGTCCAATCATTGATTAAGAACCGATTCCGAATATCAATTCCACAGTGTTTACATTCGTCCGCGGATAATCGGGCTGCCCGCCCAGATATTTTGGCGCATCCTTAGCCCAGCGAGTATAGCGCAGCGCCGTGGATAGGAGGGCCCAGCCCTTGTGGACCTCGACGCCGCCCCCGGCCGTCACCCCGAAATGCGACGGGTTGTAGCCGTTGAGATTCCCGGCGGTCCGGAAGGAGGGCCCCGCCTCAATGAACGGCGCCCGCCCGAGCTTTGCGGCGTGATATTTGACCAGGACCGGGAAGTCCCAGCACCGTAAACCCCTGGTTCTGACCGAAGCTGGAGCGCATCGGCTTGTAGATGGCATCGACCTCCAGCGCCAGTCCTTGGCGCAGTTCCAATTGCCCCGACGCCCCGGCCAAGAAGCCGATGCGTTCCCTGACTCCGCTCGCCGGATAGTAAAACTCACCGATTGCGGATAATCCCCCCAGGACCCCGAGACTCAGCCGGTGCCCTGTCACATGCGCCGGGTCTGACGATGTCCCCCAAGCCACGCTGGTGAGAAACTCAACCTGATCGCCCTTGGTGGGATAAGGCGGAAAGTGCGTCTCCTTTTCCCATCGTGTGTACCTGATGGTGGGCGCCACGCGCAACTTGCCGAAGTGGATAGCGGCGCCTACCCCGGCAGTCATCCCGAATTGCGATGGCAGGACGGCCAAATCGTTCTGCGAGGTGCGGAAGGCGGGCCCGCCTTCCAAGAACGGCCGCACTCGTCCCCTTCTCATCGGCGAGGGCAGGTTCCATTTCAGCACCAGGGGAAATTCCCAGGTATTCGCTGCCAGGTAGTTGTTTGTGGTGGTCACGCTGGGGCCGCCGGCCGGAAAACTCGTG
>QHXU01000336.1 GCA_003223065.1 Acidobacteriota bacterium
TGGCGCGCAGTGCGGCCACCGAGCCGCCATTCGATTCTGCGAACTTAATGCCCGCTCTTTCTACTTCTGTGAGTGTCCGTATGCTCTGAAAATAAGCGCTGCTTTCGCCGATCGCACGCTGAAACAGGCCCTTTGCGAGCGGTGTTGCCATCAGGAAATTGACACTCCAGGAGCCGGCCGACTCACCGAAGATGGTGACGCGCTTCGGATCGCCGCCGAACGCAGCAATGTTTTTCCGCACCCATTCGAGCGCGGCGATCTGATCGAGCAGAGCATAATTCCCCGAAGAGTGGTGATCGGATTCGCTGGTCAACTCGGGGTGCGCGAAGAAGCCGAACAGGCCCAGGCGGTAGTTAATGCTCACAAAGACGACGCCCTTTTTGGCAAGCTCTTCGCCGCCGTACATCGGCGGATCACCCGAGCCGTACTCAAACCCGCCGCCGTGAATCCACACCATGACCGGCCGCCGCTCGGTGGCGGTTTTGGCGGCGGTCCACACGTTGAGGTACAGGCAGTCTTCGCTCATCGATTGCGGCGCGCCGCCGGCGGGAAGGATCCCTGCGAGAGCAAAGGCACGATCATAGACCGACCCTTTGGGATACGGGACTTGTTCGCAGACAGGTGAGAATTGCGTGGCCCGCCACACGCCGCGCCAGGAGGCTGGCGGCTTTGGGGGTTTCCAGCGCAGCTCGCCGACCGGTGGCTTCGCGTAGGGAATTCCCTTGTACACGCGCACCTCGGCGCTCCCGCCCGTCGCGCCCGATATCGAGCCGCTTTCGATGCGCACAGGATCGTTGAGAGCGAGCAGCGGGAGCGCAGCCCAGCAAAGCGCCGGAGACAGGTGAGGCATCCCCATGATTGACCGCCACGAAGCCGGCTCGACCGAGTCCCGAGCTTTTTATTGCCCGGCTGCCTGTCCCACACCTCTGGGATCGGTGGCGCCGTAGCGAATCCCTGAATTCGGATCGATGCCTACCATTTGAGCGCCTCCCAACCAGCGCGAAACGGGTCCGCCTTGCGAGTACGGTCCGACCCACTCGATCTTATAGGCCCTGGCCCTCAGCTCCTCTGCAACCTTGTCGTCAATCCGGTGCTCGAGGACCACCTTGTGGTCGTCCAGATCCTGAAGCGTGGGTGCGCTGTAAAAATTCAGTAATCGCGGAGCGTCTTGAGCTTCCTTGAGATTCTTATCCCATGCCAGTACGTTCAGGATTGTGTAGAAGGTATTGGGCGTCCCCCCGGACGATCCGCTGGCGAAAAAAGGCTTGTCCCCTTTAAAGACGATAAGTGGAGCGATCGAGGCGATCAGACGCTCTCCTGGCGGAACACGGCCACGTCCGGAGCCGAGGACAATTCCTCCGACAAATAATCCGTGGGCGGAGTAAATGGGTCCATAGATCGTGTGCGTGAAGGAGCAGACATTGCCATCTTTGTCCACTACCGAGACATGATTGGTGTGCCCCTCGTCTTCACGGACTTCCTTGAAGGCAGTCTCGGCCACCTGGACCGGCTTCTCCTTCGCCTGGCGCTTCATCTCCTCGATTTTGTGACTTATCAGCTTGTACTGAGCTCGGGCATACTCTTTCGAGAGCAATGCCTGCGCGATGTGGCGATCCAGTTCCGGCACGCCGATATATCGGTAGGCATCGTTGAACATGACCCGCACCGTTTCAATTAACCACTGCAGCGAATCCGCGGACTCAGAGTAGTGGCCCATGCGTTTCAAGTCGACGTTCTCCAGAATGTTCAGTCCCTCAATGATCGCGACTGTGCCGCTGGCAGGCAACGGAGGTCCAACGATTTGGTAGTCCCGGTAGGTCCCGCGAATGGGTTCCAGATCCAGCGCCCGGTAAGACGCAAAATCCTCCAGCGTGGCCTTTCCGTGGAGATCTTGAATCGCTTTCACCATCTGTTCTGCAAATGGACCTTTATAGAAATAGTCTGCCCCCTGATCCTGAACCTTCTTCAGCGTTTCGGCCAATTCCGGCTGCTTGAAGATGGAGCCGACCGGCGGAAGAAAACCATTCGGAGCAAACATCTGCCTCACGGATGGCCGCAGCGTTAGAGCATGATACCGGTCGGCCATGATGATGTATGCCGGCCCATAGATCGGGAAGCCGTTTTCAGCGTAGAAGATGGCGGGCTCTATCACCTGCTTCCAGGGGAGTGCGCCGTACTTCTGAATGGCATAGTAAAATCCGGCGATACTGCCCGGCACCGGAATCGCGCGCCCGGTGGTATTGTCCGTGGCGGAATGATACGGCATCACGTCTTCCCTGACATTGCGTGGGTCGCAATTGATCGCGATGCTCCGCTTGGCTTTCGCGTCATAGTAGGTAAGCTCGCCACCTCCTCCGAACGTGGACAGCCCTACGTCCAAAACGGCAGTGACCATGGTTGCGGCGATGGTGGCGTCCATAGCGTTTCCCCCGCGCCTCAGAATCTCCAGCCCTGCTTGGGTTGCGAAGGGATGGGCTGCGGAGACCATGGAGACGCGGCTTGAGGCCAGCTCTTTAGGACCCGGTTCCACCAGCGCGGGCTGCATTGGGTACTTCTCTGGTGCGGCTGATTGCGCGAAGAGGCAAGAGCTCAATGCAATTAGGAGCAACGTGCGCGGAATTGCGTTGTGCAATAGAGACCTGTTCATTTGTATTCCTCCCGGATCTCAGCGGCTTTTGAGCTCGCTCCACCGCCGGAGAAGTCCGCGGTACCGACACGGACGACGGTTTCGGGTGGTGCATGGGGGCTTGGTGCGTTGCGGGATGCCCCCCCGGACGGCGCGGTCTCCGCCCAAATCCCAAATACCCGATTGTTGTAAGCGGTAAGCCACGTGTAGTCACCCAGAAAAGCTCCCTGGCCTTCAAATGCCGTGTCAGTCCAGGCGTAATTCGTAAAAGTCTTCCCGCCATCGGTGGAGCGTGCGAGCGTGACTCGCGTCTTCAGGTTGGCGGGATCGTCCCGGCGATCGTAGAACTGCACACACACCGCACCGGTAACGGGATCCACCGCCATCCACTGAAAGAACTGATCGTTTCCGTCGTGGATCGGGTCGTCATTAACGCGCATCGCATTCGACCACGTGCGCCCGCCGTCTCTCGAGGAGGAAAGAAAAACATCTACGTCGCCGTTGCGGTAATCGCTCCAGGCAACGAAGAGATTGCCCGGCCCCGCCCGAAGGTCCACTCCGATTTGCGGAAATCCCATGGTGCGCGCAATCCCCGGAACGCCACCGGTGCCGCCGAAGTAGGGAGGCGCGACATCGATAATTTTCCGGGAGGGCGCAAACGTCTTCCCGCCATCGTGGGACAGGGTGAAAGTGATGTTCATTCCGTCGTTCCAAATTGCGTAGATCGTTCCATCGGCGCCGACCACTCCGACGAAACCCACCAGTCCGCCCGTGTCGTCGCGCGGCAGCCCGGCGTGCGTACTGATGCGAATCGGCGTGGAGAAGCTCTTACCTCCGTCCGTCGATCGTGAGAAAAGCATGATCGACTTATCGATCTGCCATTCGATCCAGCCCGCATACAGGTGCCCAGCGTAGCGGCTCTTGGTCGCATTATCGGCGAAAATGCGAGGCATGTCCTCCCATTGAAAGTCCGGTTCCTTGCCTGTCGGAAATGCCTTCACGGTCGCGGCGTCGTTCTCCCAGGTCTTGCCGCCATCAAGCGATCGCCGTACGAAGATGCCATTGCGGCCCGCGCCGTGACGCCAGTAAGAAACGGACCCGAGACCGTCATTGTGAAAGGAAGACAGAAAGGCGTGCCCTTTGTTGTCAAAGGTGACGGAAACATCGCCCCCGCCGCGCCAATCGGGTATCGGAGGGACCTGGGCGATCGCGAACGTTCGCCCTCCGTCAATCGAGTAAGCCACGGTGGGCGGCGTCCCTCGCGGCATTTGACCACCGCGTTGGTACACAGCCACGACCTGATTGGGATTGTTAGGATTGACGGCAATGCTCGGCTCGCTGCCGGATTGGCCCGGCGGCGAGATGTTCACGATGTGGGCTCCAGGTGCTGGTGGAAGCGCGGATTGAGCGGCGCCCACTGAAAAAACACCAAGCATCAGCATTATTAAGACGAGTAATTGCAGTGTAGACATGATCCCCTTTCCGGCGTTTGGAACGCCAACAGCTCACTTCGGCGCGCCGCTGCTGCCGGTTTTGACCGTCATGCGGCCCCCGGTGGAAAGACTGAACTGTCGCGCGACAGCGGCCTCGATCTGGTTGCTCTGGCGGAGGCGCTCTGGGTTGGGCTGCCGGCCGTCTTCGTGCAACATATAGACGGTTAGACGAAACTCGCGCTGCGAAGCGCTGGCGGGCGGCACTCGGGGGCCCGATGCCGCGATGATGTCGGCGATCCTGATCGGCGTCTTCTTGGCTTCATACCGGTTCTCGCCGGTTTGCCGCACGCCCGTGAGCAGAAATGTATCCGGCACTTCTTCCGCCGGCATTAATCCCATGGCATACAGATCGAGNNCCGACATACCCAGCGGAACAAGGAAAGGCAACGGTTTCCGGCTGAACGTGCCATCCGCGTTCTCCTCCCAGATCCAGTACGCGCCGCCCATGGGCGAGTTCTCTGGATAAGGCCTGTCGGTGTACTCTTTCGCCACGCTGATCAGAGATGGTGTGGCCAGGTTCTCCGACCAGTGGCACTGGCAATTGGGATTCAGCATCGCGTAGCGATCTTCGGTCTTCTGGTTCAGGAGAAACGCCGACCAGCGATGGGTCAGCTCATGCACGATCCATCCGACCGCAAACGCGTATCCGTGATACTGTCGATCCGCGTCCGAAACGTGCTCGGAAAAACGGGGGCCGGGAAAGATCGTCGAGCTGACCACCTGTAGTCTGGAGGAGCGGAAGCTGCTGCCGGGACGGGGCCGGCCGGCTCGTCCGATGCCCTGAATCGGCACATTGATCGCGCTTGTGCTCGGCCCGTGGTCGAATAGATCGTCGATTCGAAAGTCGGTGAGCACT
>QHXU01000537.1:0-538 GCA_003223065.1 Acidobacteriota bacterium
GGGGCGAGTGTGGCCCAGTCTCTGCGCCCTTACCCGCAATACGCGCTGATCGACACAATCAGCGGCGGCGGCGACCGGCTCGGCCACTCGACCTATCACTCGATGGAGGTGAAGTTCTCGCGCCGGTATTCCGCGGGCCTCACATTGCAGGCATCGTATGTCCTTTCGAAGGCGCTGACCGACTCGGATAACTACAGTTCGACCCCTACCTCGATGGACGCTTACAATCTCAGGCTCGAAAAGTCCATCGCGGGATTCGACCAGACGCACCAGGTGAAGCTGACCTACGTCTACGAACTACCCTTCGGAAAAGGAAAGAGGTATCTCAGCTCGAGGGGCGTAGCTTCCGCAGTGCTGGGCGGCTGGCGCGTGGCCGGTATCCAGCAGTACGTCAGCGGGACACCGGTATCGGTCGGGACGACCGTAAGCTTCCCCATTTTCAATGGCGTTAACCGGGCCACAGTGCCGACCTACGACGGCTGGCGCGCGCCCACCACGGGAGGCAGCTTCGATCCCAACGTAGACAGTTTCCTTCAGC
>QHXU01000537.1:585-1432 GCA_003223065.1 Acidobacteriota bacterium
AACGCGTTCGGTAACGAGACCCGGTACAACCCCAAGCTGCGCTACCTTCCAAGCTTCAACGAGAACCTCTCGCTGGCCCGAAGCATCAACCTGCACGGAGAACAGAAGCGACTGGACTTCCGGTGGGAGACGTTCAATCTGCTGAACCGGACGCAGTTCGGTCCTTTGAGCAACGCCACGACGCTCCAAAACCCCAACTTCGGGCTGTGGCGCGCGCAGGCGAATACGCAGCGACGGATGCAGGTTTCGCTGAAGCTCTACTGGTAAATCCACTCGGCAAGGGTGTGCAAATCGGTATCTCTCAAATCTTCACAGCGTTCTTGTCGATATATTCCTCGACTGCCGGGTTGAGATCCACCGCCGGCCCGCTGAACTCGAACCTCTCAGCGTATTCGAAGTCGTGTCCGCGGGCATAATTGCGGAAGTCCTCGAGTAAGAATTGCCGAACGTACGCCTGGTCGGCGGTCCGATCGTCGTCGCCGAGTAGCGGCAGGCGCTGGCCCTCTTTCGCCAGTCGCGCCCGCAGCAGCGACCCCGCGTTGCCGTTCCCCTGCGAGCGGCACTCCGCAATCGCGTCGATTTTCCGGGCGATGTACCCACTTATATCCACCACCCGATTGAACGGCTGCCCGGAACTGACATGAAAGTAGTACCTTTCGCGGACCGGATGCGCCAGAATGCCGGCCTCCTCATGCTCGTGAAAGTCATTCCTCGAGCCCGCGGTCCAACACGCTTCTTCGACCGCGCGCCCGGTGATCCAGCGATCCGAATCCGGTTCGCCCTCAGAGGATGGGCTATACGACAGCACGGTATCTGCCTTGAGAAAACGAAGCAGGAAAACCAGGCG
>QHXU01000537.1:1437-2350 GCA_003223065.1 Acidobacteriota bacterium
AGAGATTTCGTTCATCCGGTGGCTGCGATAGTACAGCTCAAACACATCTCTGAACCCCAGAGCCTTCGCCATCGCCGCGTGCTCGGTCTCGTTGCTCAGGATGTTCTGCGCGGTCGACTTCCCGCCGCTCGTCTCGTCGTTGGTCGTCCGGATCAGATACCCTATGAAGCCTTCGGCCATGAGCTTCGCGCACAGACCCGAGGCGAAGTAAGGCACATCGGACACATGCGCGTGAACGGCGGCAAACACCTTCCCCGCGTGCGGCCTGCCGGAGCGATTTCGTTCGATGCTGATTTCCTGCATACGTGCTCAGATCGCGACTGCCCGTTCCAGCGAGGCGCGCCGGATGCGGTCTTCGTACTGCGGCTCGGGTCCGATATACCGGAAGCCTTCCGCGTATCCCAAACCGAACTGCTGGCCGAGCAGACGGAAGTCCTCCATGAGGAAATGTTTCACGTACTGAAAACGCGCGGTCTCATCGTCGTCGCCGAGCAGCGGCAGTTTCTTGCCTTGCGCGCGCAAATACTCCCGCAGGCGAATTCCCGCATTCCCCGCGGGCCCCTTGCCCTGGTTGGCTACATTGACACGCGTTTTGGTGTCGATATAGGAACTGATATCCACGATCCGGTTCACCAGGTTATGTCCTTGTGGGGATCGCGCATAGTAATATTTCTCGCGGATGCGAGCGGGTTGCAGTCCCGCCTTGAAGTGCTCGGGATAATCGCGCCCGCCGGACATCCAGCACGCGCCTTCCACGGCCTTGCCGACCACGATGTGATCGGGATTCTCATCGTAGTGGTTGTACGGGTCCATACTGAAAATCGTATTGATCCGCAGCGCGCGAAACAGAAAAATCAACCGTGCGCGCAACTCGATGATGGCGCCATCGTCCATCCGGTGATTCCGATAGTAA
>QHXU01000537.1:2386-3624 GCA_003223065.1 Acidobacteriota bacterium
TTGTCGATCTCGTTCTGCGCCACACCGTGCCCGAGCGTGACGCCCGCCGCTTCATCGTTCGAGACGCGAATCAGATAACCCTGGTATCCCTCGTCGATCAACTTGGCTACCGTGCCGCTGCAGAACAGCGGAATATCGTCCGAGTGCGCCTGCACAGCCGCGAGAATCTTGCCAGCGTGCGGCTTGCCCGAGACGTTGCGTTCGATCGTGAGATCGCTTGCGAACGTGTAATAGTCGGGTATGGTGAACGGACTGTACCCCGTTTTCGTCGTCGCGTATGCGCTCGGCGCGAATTTGGACGGTAGATCAGAATTCCGCACAGCCGCGCCGGCCTTACGGTTCGATTGCGCCAGAGCCGGCACACCGCCCACCGCCGCCGCTCCGGCGAGAAACTTGCGTCTTCTCATGGAGCCACATCCTATCAAATCCGGTGTAAGATCTCCGAATACGAAGGCACACGAATGAACCGGAGAGCTTTTCTGAATGCATCCCTGGGGTTTCTGGGGACGGGAATGACGACACCGGAGGCGCGCGCCGCCGCGCAAGTTGTGGGACCGCTGAAGATCACGGGAATTGAGGCTGTGCGGTTCAGACGGGACCTCCGCATCCAGGGGATCGCTCCGGAGTGGACGTGGGTGCGCCTGCATACCGACCAGGGGATCNCGGCGAGTCCTACTCCGGCGCCGGTCACGAATCGCATGTGGCCGTGCTGAAGGCCTTCTCCGGAATGATTCTCGGCAAAGATGCGGCCGACATCGATCGCCTTTGGCAGGACATGTTCTACCAGATCTCATATGCCCCCTGGGGCGGGGCCGAAACCCGCATGCTCAGCGCCATCAACATCGCGCAATGGGACATTCTCGGCAAAGCGTCCGGCATGCCCGTGTACAAGCTGCTCGGCGGCAAGGCTCAACAGAAGCTGCAAGTTTATAACACCATGAACGGATGGCCGATCAACGGGATGCGCGAGCATGACGCGCCCGAGAAGCTGACCGAGTTTCTGCTCAGCCGCGGGATCAAAGGCATCAAGATCTACCCGTATGATCGGGGCCCCGTCAATGCGGCCGCCAGGCACGGCGGGACCTTCATCTCCACATCCGAACTGAAGCAGTCCCTCGATCCGATCCAGCGCATTCGCAAGACGGCAGGCGACGAGATAGACATCTTCCTAGACCTGAGCAGCAAGTGGAACCTTACCTGTTCCGTGATGATCGCCCATTCCCTGGAGCCGTACGACA
>QHXU01000086.1 GCA_003223065.1 Acidobacteriota bacterium
CAGGTCAAAGGCCTACCTGTATTACTTCAGCCGCATCCCGCCCGGTCCTGACAGCTCGAGATACCGCGCCTTTCATGGCGCTGAGATTGCGTACGTCTTCCATAATCTGGACGTTTCGCAGCGCCCGTGGGAGGACACCGACCGGAAGCTCTCGGATCACATTTCTTCCTATTGGGTGAACTTCGCTGCCACGGGCGATCCGAATGCTCCAGGGCTGC
Source organism: Acidobacteriota bacterium (assembly GCA_003223065.1). Lineage (GTDB taxonomy): Bacteria > Acidobacteriota > Terriglobia > Bryobacterales > Bryobacteraceae > Palsa-187. Next base: position 219 of record QHXU01000086.1, read on the forward strand.
CTCAATGGCCTGCTTACGAGGAACGGAGCGATCTCGCGCTGGAGCTCGGCGACAAAATCGCACCTATACCGTCGCCGAACAAGGCGGGCCTGGATTTCTTCGAATCGTATTTCCGAAAACGCCGGAGCGGGAATTAGACCTACGGACAACTACGTGGTAACGACACAAGAATGGCCAAGCCATTGCCCGGACTCGAGGGCGGTTATAGAATTACACAACAGCGGGCGCCTATGAAAACCACTTCGAACGTCTGTTTTGCCGGATGGATTGTAGCAATGCTTCTGGTAATTGGTTCCCTGGGACTGGCCCAGATAGCCACCACTGGGCAGGTTGTCGGCAGCGTGCAAGACTCATCGGGCGCGGCGGTTCCAGGCGTGACTCTCAAACTGGAAAACGCGGCGACCAAGGCGGTTCAGACGACGACTGCGGGCTCCGACGGGGGATTCGTGTTTCCGACAGTCCCACCGGGTGTCTATGATCTGACCGCGACCATTACAGGCTTTGAAACCGCTATTTATAAGGGCATCGTGGTGAACGCCGCACGCACTACCAACCAAACTGTGGGTCTCAAGGTGGGAGCAGTGACCGAGACCCTGCAGGTTACCGGCTCGGCTCCGGCGCTGCAGACAACGTCGACCACGATTGCCGGAACCGTGGATCAGAAGTATCTCCAGGACCTGCCGCTGCCCGGCCGCGACACGCTTCCTTTCACGCTGCTTCAGGCCGGAGCCCAGCAAGGTGTCGCCTCGCGTGACAGCACTTTCAACGGCATGCCTGGCGCCGCGGTTAATATCACGCTCAACGGCATTGCAAACAATGCAGAGCGATTCAAGAGCGGCGGCACGAGTTTCTTTGCCTTTGTGGTGCCTCGCCTGGAAACGGTGCAGGAAGTCACGGTTGCCACATCCAACCTCGGAGCCGACAGCACCGGACAAGGCGGGATGCAGATCCAGTACATCACCAAGAGCGGGACAAATTCCTTCCACGGCGAGATATTCTGGCAGCATCAGAATTCGGCGCTAAACGGCAACGACTGGTTCAATAATGCCCGCGGGATCAAGCGGCCCAATTTCATCCAAAACGATCAAGGCGGCACGGTCGGTGGCCCGATCCTCAAAAACCGCTTGTTCTTCTTCGTCAGTTATGCGGAGGTATTGACGCCTCAGTCGGAAGCTTTCACCGCCAATGTCCTGACGCCTGCCGCGCAGTCAGGAATTTTCAGCTACGTCGGAAGCGACGGCGTGACGCGCAACGTGAACCTGCTTCAACTCGCGCAGCAAAGCGGGTTCCCAGGCACGGTCAATCCGATCATTGGTGCGCAGTTGCAGAAGATCCAGTCCTCCACTTCAGCCGGAAGCCTGTCGCCTTTTGATCCAATCCGGAATCGTCTGCGTTGGGTCGCTCCTTCACCTGTGACCGATTATTACCCGGCGGGCCGCATCGATTACCAGATCACGCAGAACCTTCGAATGAGCGTATCCGACACTTGGGGACGCCACGTTTTCGGCAAAGGGTTCCGCGGCACCGAACTGCCGGGCCCATTCACTCAGGAGCAGTCCTTTGGCCAGATCTCCAATCCTTACATTGCCAGCTTGGGAGTCACCTGGACGATGCGTTCGACGATGGTGAATGACTTCAACTTCGGCATCCAGAGCAATCAGGAGACTTTTGCGGTGGGATTTGACCTCTCACTGTTCCAACCACGCCTCATGACGTTTCCCCTAGGTTTGCCGAGTGGGTTGCGAGAGATTAACGGCGAGGGCTTCGGCAACACCTACCAACCGCGCAACAACCCCGTTTACAACCTCGTCGATAATCTCCATTGGCAACGCGGCAGTCACGCCTTCACGTTTGGTGGAAACATGATCCGCACCACCATGCATCAGGCCACGCTGGGCAGCGCCGGGATTCCGTCGTACCAGTTCGGCGTGGTCGCCAGCGACCCGGCGACCGCGATGTTCAATTCCACAAACTTCCTCGCAAGCTCGGCCAGCGTGCTGAGCGATGCTCAGAATCTGTACGCACTGCTCACCGGACGCGTCTCACAGGTCAGCAAGACCCGCAACATTGATGAGAAGACACTCCAATATGCCGACTTTCAGCCCCGGGTGCTCAGAGAGGCCCAGGCGTCCTTCGGATTTTACTTTGCGGATTCCTGGCGCGTAAGCCGCTCACTCACGGTGAACTACGGTTTGCGGTGGGACTTCCAGGGAGATAACGAGAACACCAACGACATTTATACGAGTCCGACCGTGTCAGACCTCTTCGGCCCGTCGGGCGCCGTTTCGGGAAACACGCCCAACCTTTTCAACCCGGGTTCGTTACCCGGGGTCTCGAATCCCGCGATCTACCAGCGCTCGAAAGCCTACAACGCGGACTACGTCAACCCGGCGCCGCATGTGGGAATCGCCTGGAATCCGAGCGTCCAGAACGGCGTATTGGGAATGTTGTTTGGCGATCGGAAGACCGTGGTCCGGACCGGATATTCGATCAACTACTATTCTGAAGGGTTGCTCAACTTCACCAACCTGGCGGGCAGCAATCCGGGCCTCACGCAGAGCGCTACCCTCACTCCGGGCGTGAGTTTCGAGCCCGGATCGTTTACGGTAGGCGGCAATCTGCCTGCTTTCAACTTCTTTCCCGCCAGCTTCAGCTTTCCGCTGCCGCTTTCGAGTTACACCTTCAACGGCCAAACTGTGGGGAGCATCAAGACGGATATCAAAGCGCCCTACATCCAGACGTGGTCTTTTGGGCTCCAGCGAGAGTTGGGCCCGGCTACCGTGGTCGAGGCGAGGTATGTGGGCAACCACGGCGTCGGGTTATGGCATGCGTATAACCTGAATGAAACAAATATCATCGAAAACGGTTTCCTGAGCCAGTTCATCGCTGCTCAGAACAATTTGAAAATCAATGAAGCGAACGGAAAAGGCACCACGTTTGCGAATTCGCTCTTACCCGGCCAGAGCGCCACGCCGATTTTCGAGACAGCCTTCACCGGCTTAACCACATCGCAGGGCTTCGGCAACACGAATTTCATCAATTTTCTCAGGACCGGGCAAGCTGGGGCATTAGCCAATGGTCTCGCGCAGAACGCGACGTACTTCTGCAACCTGGTCGGCAGCAGCTTCAGCCCGTGCACTGCGCGGCTCGGGTTCAAGACTCCAGGGCCGTACCCGATTAACTTTTTCCAGCTCAACCCCTACATCGCGACGGCCAATTTTCTGGACAACAATTCATTTTCCAACTACAACGGTCTTCAAATAGAGTTCCGGCAGCGGCTTTCACATGGCCTGACCTTCAATGTGAACTACACCTGGTCCCACGCCGAGACCGACCGCTACAACAAAAACGTCGACAACTCGAGCAACTTTACGACGCTCCGCAACCGCCGGCTCGACCGGGGGCCTTCTCCCTGGGATATTCGCCACGTTGTACAAGCTTATGGAACGTACGACATTCCATTTGGTAAAGGGCGCAGGTTCTTTGTGAAGAATCCCATACTCGAGGCGGTAGCCGGCGGCTGGACCATAGGATCGATCTTCCGCATCCAGAGCGGTCTTCCGTTCAAGCTGAGCAGCAGCTACCTGACGGTGAACCAGCAGGATTCTGGAGTAATCTCGAGTGTTTCAGCATCTGAGCTGCAAAACGCAGTCGGCGTGTTCAAGCCTTCGGGCAGGCCGGACGTGTACTTCGTAGATCCGAAATTGGTCGGAGCCGACGGGCGCGCCAGCGCGAGCTTCCTCACTCCGCCAACCACGCCTGGACAGTTCGGCAGCTTCATCTATCTGCACGGCCCGAAATATGTCGGGACGGATCTGTCGATCGCGAAGCAGATGCTGATCATCGGCGAGAGGCTTCGTATGGAGATCCGCGCCGAGATGGTCAATGCGTTCAACCATCCGATCTTCCAGGTGCCGACCGGCGGTACATTCAGTATCAACCCGATCAGTATTCAGGACACATCGTTCGGGCGCACGACCACCACCACCAGTGTTCCGCGGCAGGTCCAGTTCCGGGTTCGATTCGCGTTCTAGTTAGCCTGCGCGCTTCGATCGCCGCCCGCGTCTCGTTAAGAGCGATTACTTTGCAGGTTGAGTTTCCTTCAAATATGCTGTGATTTGCGCGCCGGTAGCAAACCAGACACCAGGCTTCGACTTCATATAAGCGACCAGCTCATTCAGGTGACGCATGGGAGCGCGATGCCCGCTCATGTAGGGATGAAGAGTCAAAACGAATAGCGTGCCTTCCTCATAGGCGCCGTCGAACTCGTCTTTATACAATCGGAAAAGTATTTCTGGCGAAGGCATGCGGCCGTTCTGACCGAGATACGGAGTTTCGGTTAGTGTCCAATCGATCGCCAGCTCAACGATCCCGGTGTTTTCCCCTCTGGAGACTATTTCATAGGGTTCATCCATGGCTTGAAGACTGCTGTCATAGAGAAAACCCTTCTTGCGGATCAGGTCGAGAGTGTAAGGGCTGAACGCCCACGAGGGAGCACGGTACCCCACCGGACGCTTCCCAGTCGCTCGTGTGAGATAGTCGATCGCTTTGTCCAGCAGCCGCTCTTCCTCAGCCTCTCCACTCAGCCTGGGTGGAAACTCGTGAATCCATCCATGGACCCCAATTTCATGCCGCCCGCTCTTCAGGATCGCAGCGAGCATCTCGGGATGCAGCAGCGCGTCGACTCCTGTGACAAAGAAGGTGGCCGGAATCTGGTATCGGTCGAGCATTGCCAGGATACGGGCGGTTCCGCTCTCGGCGCCGAAATCAGATGCGGAAAGGGCGGTGGGCGACGTCGTTCCATCTCTCAGTAGAGGCGCCTCAGTATCGTCGTCGAAACTAAGGCATACTGCAACGCGCGCACGGTTGGGCCAGGATTTCGGCGTGAGCTTGCGGCCGACGCGGGCTAAAGCCACGGCCTGGCGAAGTTGCTCGTCCGTCCAGTTCGCCCCTGGTTGAGCAGATCCATCTCGCTGTCCGCTGACGGACTGCTGGGCCACTGCGGGGACTATCGCCACCAGGCACATGATTGCCATGATGAACGCCAGACTAATGGTGTGCTCTTTGGTCAAATCTCAATCCCTCCCGGAGTAGGATCAATCGATTATGACCTGTTTGTTGACCGCTCTAAGACCCGACCCCGGCGGACGCTTCAGAATTCAGTAGGAAGCTACTCCCACCTAAGCGCGCGCATCGGATCCACGCGGGTGGCGCGGAGGGCCGGCAGGTAGCCCGCCATGAGCGCGACGCAGGCGATTCCCGACACCGCCAGTGCGATGCTCGCCGGGTCGTTCGGCTGGATTCCGTAGAGCTGCTTCTGGACATATCGCGTCAACCCGAATGCCGATCCCAGACCGATCGCGATTCCGATCGCCACGAGCCACAGGACATCCTTCATCACCAGCCAAACGACGTCGCGCGTCGCCGCGCCGAGCGCGATGCGAACGCCGATCTCGCGCGTGCGCCGCGCCACCGTGTACGCCATGACGCCATAAAGGCCCATACAGGCGAGCAGCGTGGCAAGGCCGCCAAAAGCGCTAGCCAGGGTCGCCACCAGACGCTCCGTCACCAGGGATTCATCTAACTGTTTGTAAAGCGTCTTCATATCGATGACCGGAAGCGTTGGATCGATCTGGTTCGAAATCCGGCGAATGGTGGAGAACATCTGCTCCGGATCGCGCGCCGTGCGGACGTAGACGTTCATGCCGAGCGTGAAATTCATCTGGTGATAGGGGCGGAACATTTCGATTGGGATCTCCTCGCGCACACCTTCATACTTCATGTCCCCAGTCACGCCGACGATTTCTATATCGGTTTTAGTGCCCGGATCGCCTCCCATTCCGATATGCCGTCCGACGGCGTTGCCGCCCGGGAAATATTTCTTGGCGAACTTCTCGTTAATGATGCAGACCTGCGGCGCGCCTTTGCCGTCGCTGTAGCGGAAATCGCGGCCAAGCAGGATGGGAACGCGGAGCGTATTGAAATACTCGGGCGAAACGAAGTTCATATGCGGATTGATCCATTCGCCCGTTTTTGGCGGATGTCCTTCCACGGTGACGCTCGAGTCCCACTCGTCGCCCTCGAGGACAGGCATGACGGCGAGGCTTGCCGCAAGGATGCCGGGCGTGTTGTTCAGAGTGTCGAAGAGCTGGCGGAAAATGTGCTGCGTCTGCTCCGGCTTATAGCCATTGTTCGGAGGATTGAGCGCAAACGTGATGAGATTGTCCAGGCGGAATCCCGGATCGACATCCTTGAGGTTCTTGAGACTCCGGATGAACAGACCCGCGCCAATCAACAGCAGCATCGATAGCGTCACCTGCGCCACCACCAGACTCTTGCGGAGAGCGACCGACCCGCCGCCGGCAATCGAGCCGACCTCGTCTTTGAGCGTCGGCGCCAGATTCGGCCGGGTGGCCTGGAGCGCGGGGACCAGTCCGAAAATCAGGCCCGTTAGAATCGAAATCCCCAGATTGAAAGCCAGAATCCGCCAATCGGGCGTGGTGGAAATGATGAATTCGGCGGAGCCTCGAGGTAGAAAACCGAGCAGCGCCTTGTCGATCCACACGGCGATGAACAACCCCGCGAGACCTCCCGTGAGCGACAGCATGAGACTTTCGATGACCAGTTGAGCGACGATCCGGCTGCGATTCGCTCCCAGCGCCAGCCGGACCGCGATCTCTTTCTGGCGCGCTGTGGCCCGCGCGATAAGCAGGTTGGCCAGATTGGCGCAGGCAATCAGTAAAACCAGGGCCACGATGGCCGTCAGAACCAGCAGAGGATTCGAGAACTGTTGCCGCGTGAAGGAACGGCCCTTTGCGGCGGGCAGAAGGTCGATCCACATCCGGAGAAAGTTCAGTTTGGTGTCCGGTGCCGCGTGGGCGAAGGCCTGCTCTTGGACTTCCATCTCGAGCATTTGATGAAACAGCGGCTGCAGCGAGGCTTTGGCCTGCTGGACGGTGACTCCGGGTTTGAGCCGGCCGTAGGCATTGACCCAACGGCCTCGGCGTTCAGTCAGCGAATAGTCGTGGAATTGCTGGAAGTGCGGCGCCATCATGATCGGGATGCGGATCTGGGGCGCATAGGCCGGATCGGTGCCATCGAAACCAGCTTGGCTGACGCCGACCACGGTGATGGGATACCCTTTCACCAGAAGTTTCTTGCCGATCACCCCGGGATCTCCGCCGAAACGGCTGATCCAATACCTGTAGCTGAGCACCGCGTAAGGAGCGCCCAAGGGCGTGCGGTCATCTTCTGGCGTGAACAGGCGGCCAAGCGCCGGCCGCACACCCAGGACGTCGAAATAAGTCCCGGAAACGAGTTCGCCGGAGACCCGCTCGGTCTTGCCTTCGAAGTTCAGATTGAGCCCGATGTTCCACACGCAGAACATTCCGCTGAAGACCTGGTTTTTGTCGCGGAAATCCGCGTACATGGGATAAGAGACCTTGTTCGGCCCGTTGTTGCTTCCGTAGTGCGCCCCCCGGCCCCACAGCAGCACGAGCTGCGCGGGATTCTTCACCGGAAGCAGGCGCAGCAGCAGTTGATCGACCAGCGTAAAAATCGCCGTGTTCGCTCCGATGCCCAAGGCAAGCGACATCACCGCTACTGCCACGAAAACCGGCGATTGCCTGAACGTGCGAAGAGCGTAGCGAAGGTCCTGAACAAGGTAGGACACAAAGTTTATACCCTCCAACTCTTCAAACGTTACCGGCTTTTCGCGGTTAGCTTAGCAACTTCAATTTACAGGAATTTTTCGCGCGCGAATGTCCCCATGCCACCGCCTCCAAACTGCCCTCAGTGCAGAAGTTTTTGTAATTTCTCCCCTTCTTTCTGTAAGATCCTCCACTGCCGAGGCACGTTCTGTCTTGTGCCTCGGACACCCATGAGTCGTTGAGAGATGATGGCGGCTTGGCGAATGACTTGCTCGCGTTCTCCGTGGATGAACCGCTGCGACGCATGGACGAACACGTAAACGCGAAGACGAGCATCGGCCGAATCCCTCTAGCCAGGAAGCGTCCCGGAAAGCAGGTTACGACGACCGTCTCTCGAAGATCGACACTGTTTACCCGATTCGCGCTCGCAGCGATTTCCGTACTCGTGTTCGTGTGGCTCAGCGTAAATGTAGTGAAAAACGATACGTCTCGTGTTGACGATTACATTCGCAACCTCGTCCATCGAACCTCACAGCCCGCCTTGACAGAACCGATGAAAGTCGCAAGTTACATCGGGGAAGCGGGAAATGTTCAATTTCTGACGCTCGCCGTGGTCGTAGCGTTTTGGATCCAGGGAAGGAGGCGCGATGGCCTCGTTCTAGCTGTGACGATCCTCGGCGCAGGTGTTCTCGGTAATGTTCTCAAGCTCTGCTTTCACCGGGCGCGGCCGGTCCCATACTTCGGTCTCGCGACTCCCGCAACGTTTAGCTTTCCCAGCGAACACGCGCTTATGGCGATCTGTTTTTATGGCGTGCTCGTGCACCTGGCGAATTCACACGTTCAATCGGTTCGCATTCGTGCAGGCATCTGGGCAGTTGCGGTCTCGATGACTTTAGTGATCGGTTTCTCGCGCATCTACCTGGGACTGCATTATCCAACGGACGTCGTAGCCGGATATGCGGCCGGCGCCGCTTGGGTTTCGGCGATAACGTTAGCGGAACGGTTTGCTCCTCGCTTCCTTGCACGGCCGTCTACTTAGACCACCGTTGGCGCCCCGGCGAACGTGGACCTGCTGTGTAAGAATGCGATTGAGGGGTGTCCCAAGACTTGTCACCAATCATCAAAACTGGAGGCGTTGACCATGTGGTTATCTCGTTACGTCTCGCGGGCCGCGGCGCTTGCAATCGCGTTTTCGGCGGGAATGATCTACGGACAATTCGGCGCAGGCATTGAAGGAACAGTCAAGGACTCGAGCGGGGCCTTAATTCCGAACGCCGCTGTCGAGCTTACGAACAAGGAAACGAAACAGACCCGCACCACAAAGACCAGCAGTGACGGGTTCTACCGTTTTTCAGGACTCGCTCCCGGACGATACGCGGTATCGGCGGAGGCCCGAGGATTCAAGAAACAGCAGGTAGAGGATTTCGTGGTTCGGGCGGAGCAGACGCAGGGGCTCAACTTCCAACTCGCTCCCGGCGAGATCACCGAGACTGTGACGGTGGAAGAAGCGCTGCCTGCCCTCAAGACCGAGAATGCGGACGGCGGGCGCGTGCTTTCAACACGCGAGATCCAGTCACTTCCGCAGATTGGGCGCGATCCATACGAGTTGTTGCGGCTGGCTCCCGGAGTTTTTGGAGACGGGGCGCGTAACGGGGCGGGGAACTCGGTCGGCCTTCCCAACACGACGGGGCCCGGAGGCTCAAACTCTTCAATCTTCCAAACAGAAAACCAGGTCCCCATTTCCTCGAGCGGCCAGCGGCTGTCCGATAACAATTTCATGATCGACGGTGTGAGCGTTAACAGCCTCACCTGGGGCGGAGCCGCGGTGATCACGCCGAATCAGGATTCGGTGAAGGAGATCACTGTACTTTCCAGCCCCTTCTCAGCGGAATACGGGCGGAACTCGGGCGCCCAGGTGCTCGTGGTCTCGAAGAACGGAACTAACCAATTGCACGGTGGCGGCTTTTTGAAGTACAACTCCCCGAGCCTCAACGCCTACAACCGCTATGGTGGCGTCGCCGCACCCCCTTCGCGCGTTCAGCAACTGTACCGGCAATTTGGCGCCGACCTCGGTGGTCCATTTGTTAAGAACAAGCTGTTCTGGTTTTATTCCTACGAAGGTCTGCGCAATAACAGCACGGATTTCACCACGGCCTTCGTCGAGACCCCGCAGTATCGTGAGGCCGTGATCGCGGCGCGTCCGAACAGCGTCACGGCGAAAATTTTCCAGGCCGCCGGTATCGAGCCGCGTATCTTCAACGTGCTAAACGTCGGTTGTCCCACTGCGTTCGGGAGCAACTGCCAGATGGTCAACGGAGGACTCGACATTGGATCCATTACCGGCTCGCGCGGCCAGTATACAACCACCACAGGGGGAGGACTGGACGGGATTCCGGATATCGAGTTCGTCCAGTTGGCGTTGCGCTCACGGACCCATGGGGATCAGCACAACGGCCGGGTCGACTACAACCTCAGCAGCAAAGACCTGCTGGCGGTAAGCATGTACTTCACCTTCCTCGATACATTGGGCGCTGACGCGGCTGGCCGCAGCCGTCCGATGGGGGATCTGAGCAAGAAACCGGTCAATTCGCTGGGAACGCTGACCTATAATCGGATTATTTCGTCCACGATGATTAACGAGGCGCGCTTCAATGCGACGCGGTTCTCGTTCAATCAAGTAACGGCGTCGTCGGGCGTGAACTTCGGGATCCCGCGCGTCGAAGTGGAAGGGCTGCCGTTTGATCGCATCCGGTTCGGCGCCCCGCGTGACGAAGCAACGCCGGGTCTGTTCGCCCAGAATACGTTCGAATTCCGGGACACCGTTAGCAAGGTTTTAAGCAATCACGCGTGGAAGTTCGGCGGCGAGGTGCGGAGGGAGCAGGATAACGACAACCTGGTGGGGGGCGCACGGCCGCTGTATTCGTTCACCGGTCTGTTCAACCTGGCCAATGACACGCCGGTCTTCGAGGCGATCAACGTCGATCCGGCCACCGGGCGGCCCGCCGATGCACAACGCTATTTCCGGACCAGCATATTCGGCTTGTTCGCGCAGGACGACTGGAAGGTGACGCCGAATCTCACGCTCAACCTCGGTTTGCGCTGGGAGTATTTCACGCCTCTGCGCGAGACGCGCGGCCGCATCAGCAACATCGCCTTTGGCCCGAATGGCCTGAAGGATTCGCGAATCGTGGTCAGCGACGAGTTGTTCAACCCGGACAAGAAGGGCTTTGCCCCGCGGTTCGGATTCGCGTATAACCCGGAGCGGTTCAGCAGGAAGCTTGTGATTCGCGGCGGATTCGGCATTTTCTACAACCGGATCCCCAACGTGCTGTTCGCCAACACGCGCGGCAATCCACCGTTTTTCGCCCGCGATAATCTCTGCTGCGGCACGGCCGGCGATCCGTTCGCGAAAGGGCAGATTCAATATGTGCTGGGCGCCAGCAGTTCACCATCGAGCTACCCCGTAAATCCGGCACTGGCGGTTGGGTTGAATCCCTCCACCAACGCCCCCAACGGCACGGCCGTGGAGATATACGGCGCGCAGAGAAACACACCCAATCCGATCGTCTACCTGTACTCGTTCGACCTGCAGTATGAGCTGCCGCGGCAGCTCACCGCGACAGCCGCCTACAACGGAAGTGTGGGGCACCACAATGTCCGCTTGGTCAACCAGAACTTCCTATACCCCAACAATCCCGCTTTCTTCGCAGTGTACATTCCCCAGCCGGACGTCAATTCCGAGTACAATGCGATGCTGCTCGGGTTGACCCGCAACTTCGCCCAAGGACTTTCTCTGGCTGTGAATTATCGTTGGTCCCGAAGCATAGACACGCTGTCCTACGGCGGGCCGGGAGCGGAAACCAACCAGACCTATCCGCAAGATTTACGGACGGAGCGCGGCCCCTCGGATTACGATGCCACGCATCTGGTGAACCTAACGAGCATTTACGAACTGCCGTGGTTTAAGGCGCAGCACGGCTGGCTGGGCAAGATTCTCGGAGGTTATCAGATCAGCGGGATTTATACGTTCCACAGTGGGTTCCCGTGGACGCCGAAGATCGGGCAATCGGTTTCGACTCCGGGCGGACCGTCGTTGAGTCCGACGCGTCCGACGGTCTATTACGGCGGAGTGGATTACGACTTTTCGAACGACGCCTTTATTCGTCCGGGCGGCAACTTCCCCTTGGGTGGGGCGGCTTATTTCGACACCAAGGATTCCGGCGCTCCAGGCGTCGGGCGCAATGTGTTCTGTGGCCCGCGCTTCACCTCCGTCGACCTGGCGTTCGTCAAGCGCACGTCATTGCCATGGTTACACCTGGGTGAGGCTGCGGCTCTGGAGTTGCGCGCGAGCATGTACAACGCATTTAACAAGCTAAACCTCGCGCCATTCCGATTCTTCAGTCCCGGGACATTCGCGGACAATAACGTGTTTTTCGGCCGTGCGGATTCGGCGCTGTCCGGACGCGTAGTGGAGCTGCAGGCGAAATTCAGCTTCTGACTCGCTGGAAAACCTGGTTGACGGCGCGCTGGATTCCGGAAGCGCGCATGAACCAATTCCAGACTCTGCCGGTTCGCAGGTTTTCAGCGCTCAGCAGTGTGATGCCCACATCGAGGCCGACCACATCCGGGTTCACCCATAGACTCATCGGTTGAAACGCGTCCGTAAATCCGTAGCGGCCGTAGATATATTCCCCAAACTGCTCCTGCATCGCGCGCAGCGCAGGCAAGCAAATCTCAGGAGCGAACATCAACGAGCCGGCCGGCGCCGCTGGCACCACCGTGCCATCGATATCTCGTCTCGAGAGCGGGCTGCCCCAGCTCAGGTATCCGATTTCGCTATCGGAAGGCGTGATGCCCCACAGATTTTCCGAATAGGCTGGATAGAGCCCTCGCAGGCTAAGGCAAAATGCACGGTGAGCGTATGTGGCAGTAACGGAGTTTTGAAAATAATCGATTCCATACGGTGCCCGGTCACGAAGCCCGCGGAGATCGAGCCATGCCTGCGGAAATTGGTGCGTGAAAAGAGGGCCACGGCCCACGAAATGGTATGGGCCGATTTGGATCGATTCGCGCTCGAACGAATACCAGCATCGTGTGGGAATCGGATGCGTCGGCGAGCCGATGGCAAGGATCTGCAAAATGATATTCTCGCGGTATTCCGCCCACACACTACGCAGAAAGCCCGTCTCGGGTTTCCATCCCATGCGTATCAGGCCCGTTGATTTGTCCAACATCCACTGAAAATCCACTCGTTCGTACAGAGCCTGAGCAAGACGGAAGATCTCGCCGTCATCTGCGAAGTATTGCTGAGCTGTCAGAATACCTGCCAGCAGCAGCGCAGTATCGATTGTGGAGAGCTCGCAACGCCAGGCTCGCTCGCCGGTCTTCCAATTCACAAAATGGTAGTACCAGCCGCGCTGATGAGGTTGATTGTAGACGAGGTGGCGAAGGGTGGAGCGCACCCGCTCTCGAAGCTCATTCGGATCCAACCAACGCCGGTCGGCTCCGATGCACAGCGCTGTGAGCGAGAACCCGGTCGTAGCCATACTCGCGAAGTCTGCACTCCTGGCAGGAGGCGCGCTGCCATCGGTCCGAACGCGATCTAACACCAAGCCAGTGTGAGGGTCACCCTGTTCCCAAAAGAAAAGAAACGACCGCCGGGAAAGATCCTCCAGAAAGGACTCATCGGATGGCGACAAAGTGAAGTTTGAGGCGGCCCAGGTTGGCATGGCCGCCGTCAGGGAGAGGAATCTGCGGCGGGACAACGATCGCACAATGTCAGATTAACGCGCGTCCGGTCAAAGCTGCGCGGCTAGTCAAGCGCTCACAACTGTCCTGGTTCGCGACCCGGCACGGTATCCTTGTTTCGAAGGAGGGCTCCGAAAATGCGATTTGTCCTCGTTTTCCTCGTTTCGATTAGCTCGATCGCAGCGCAGGAACTGGCATCCCGAAACACCGGTCCCTCGGTCCTGGTGCACGGAGAAGCGACCGTTTCGGCTCAACCGGATCGGGTCGAAATTGATATTGGCGTGGTAACGCAAGCGTCGACGAGCCAGGCAGCAGCGGACCAGAATACCAATCAGGCAAATGTGCTTGTCCGGGAACTTCACACACTGCTTCCCTCCGCGAATATAAAGACGATCAATTTCTCAGTCAATCCCAACTACCGCTACCCCAAGGACGGCGGCCCACCGGCGATCCTTGGCTATACGGCGAACAATACCGTGCGTATCGTGCTAGACGATCTTTCGAAGCTGCGGAACGTCATCGATGTTGCGACGCAAGCAGGCGCAAGCAATATAAACAGGCTGACGTTTGGGTTGCGTGACGAGATGGCGGTGCGCGTACAGGCTCTGGCTCAGGCCGCAAGTCAGGCACGCGCGGGCGCCGAAGCTCTCGCTTCATCTCTCAAGGTCAAACTCGGGCGCCTGCTGCGCGTGGAAGAAGGTCAACCAGTGGTCATTGCCCCAGCTCGCCAGATCGACTTCGGCAAGGCTGAATCTACAGATCTAACGCCGATATCACCGGGCAACATCGAGGTTCACGCGAACGTGAATCTGACGTATGAATTACTACAGTAGATGCCCAAGGCTCACGCCGCGCGGTCGCGCGAAAACGGAAGCGCGCTCACCGCTCCCCGGCCACTCACGCGGTGGCCGTTTGTTGTTTCGGTGCCTTCTCTGTCTGAACCTGAACCGGTGTTACCGCCGCGGCCTTGCGCGCGACGATCTTCAAGATGCCATTCTGCAGCGAAGCATAAACCTGTTCGGGATCGATCCTGCCAGGTAGTATGAATCGCCGCAGCAGGTCCCTGTGGCTCAACTCGCAGAAGTGAATCTTGCCGTCTTTCTGCTCTTGCTTCTCTTCGGCACTCCCCTCGACGACGATTGACTCTGGCAAGACGCTGACCTTCAGTTGATCGGCCGCAAAGCCAGGGGCGGCAACTCGAACTTCCAGGCTGCCTTCCTTCTCGACCAATTCCGACGGCGGGGCAAAGACAATCTGGCGCTCGGCATTCAGCCAGTCATCCATGTCGTTGCCAACCGTACCGCCACGCTTTTCGAACAGCTCAAACGCCCTTTGTTTAATCCGGTCGAAGATGCTTTCTACTTCTTGCAAGAAAGACACCGACGTTGGTTCTGCGGGATTGACCTTGCAAATGGTTACTCGTGACATAAACACCTCCTAACGTGTCTTGACTAGAGGGACTGTTCAGCG
>QHXU01000337.1 GCA_003223065.1 Acidobacteriota bacterium
ACAGGCCCGTGCTGAAGCGCTTCTCGAGGCGCGATGACAGGCCTTCGTAGTTGCTGCGGTTCCACGGTCCGAGACGCTTTATGGAAGCTACGGTGAAGCGTGCCAATGGCCGTCGGGTGGTTGGAGAACCGGACCCATTCGTTAGCGGCTGATTGCCTTCAGAGAGGCCCCATAGGTGTATCCCGGTGTTGCCGACATAACTCGTTGACATCACCATGTCCCAAGGGAGCTGCTTCTCCACGGTAAGGTTCCACTCCTGCACATAAGGCGTGGTCGCACGCTGATCCCAACTGACCAGTGTGGTAGTGGCAGCCGGATTCAGTACGAAACTTTGCGGGCTGATCGGAGCGGGCCTTGGCACGGAAGCGCCGCTGCTCAGGACGAATCCCGTCGATGGGGCTAACTGATCGCTGATGATCGCGATGCCGCCAAACCCGAAGAACGGCGGGTTGTTGGTCATCCGATTGGTCACGCCGGTCCCCTGATCCTGCGCGAAGAACACTCCGAACGATCCCCGCACCACCATGTTTTTTACATGCGGCACACGGTACGCGAAGCCGGCGCGAGGCGCCCAGTTATTCTTGTCGAGTGTCAACAACGACCTCGGCTTGCGCCTGCCGCCGGCAATCACAAGCTGGCCAAAGAACGGATCGTTGGGCTCGAGAATGAAGTTCGCCATTTTGTCGTGAACCTCGACGTACGGAAAATACAGCTCGTATCGGACACCGAGGTTCACCGTCAGGTTCTTCGTCACCGACCAATCGTCCTGAAAGTACTCGCCCGCATATTTTCCGCGTTCCACTGCATCCGCTACCGTGCCCGTATTCGCCGTGTTCGCAACTCCGAGCAGGAGATCCGCGAGCCCGCTACCGCTGCCGGATCTGTGCTGCGGGTTTTGCGTAAAGACGCCGTTAAAGCCGAAGCTGCCGCGTCCACCTAACGCCGAGAACGTAGTAGGGCGAATGATCTGAAAGTCCGCCCCAAGCTTGAGTAAGTGACGGCCCAATGTCTTCGAGATGTTATCCGATAAATCCCAAACTCCTGAGCTCTTGATGAGCGGGTCATTCCCGCAGCAACCCGGCTGCGCCCCGATGGTAGCCAAACCGGTGACGCTGAAGGTTGGAATGCTGGTCTTGACGGCCGGGTCTAGCGTTCCTCCGATGATCTCATCCTTGGGCAGAGTCGCGTCCTGGCTCAGCGTTAGCCGTGTCCAACTGAAGCGAAATTCATTGACCAGCGATGGTCCGAACGTTCGCGTGTACCCATAACCGATGCCGTCCGAGTTGATCGTGCGGTCCACGGGCGTCTGGGCCGGCGCGGGCAGGCCGGGATTCGCCGCGATAGTGAACCGCGTAATCCCAAATCGCGCAAACATGCTGTCTCTGCTGCTGAGCTGCAAGTCGCCGCGCAGGACGGCATTATGGTTCGACTGCCGCTGCGGCGAATCGTAAATGTAGTTGTTCACGCCCCGTGCATTCGGAAGCGGATAGCGATCGATAATAGCCTTGCCAATCGGATTGATGAGATTCGCCGGAATGGTGTTGTCAGTGAACTGCGTGCGCACGGCAGCGGCGCCCGTACCTTGTGTCGTGAATGGATTAAAGATCGGCGTGGAGCCGAAGTTACCAGCGCGCATGTCGGCCGTAGGTACGGTGGAGAGGATGGTCTGCTCGTTCCGGATGTGGGTTCCTTCGTAGGCTCCGAAAACCCAGGCGCGATTCCGCTTTACTGGACCGCCCAGCGATGCGCCGTACTGATTCTGTACGAGCAGCGGCTTGTTGCCGGCTTGCGCAAAATAGTCGGCCGCATCCAGCTTGTTGTTGCGAAGAAAGTCGTACGCCGAGCCGTGCAGTTGATTCGTGCCGCTCTTGGTTATGGCATTCACCACTGCTCCGGCCGATGCGCCGAACTCCGCGGAGTAGTTACTGGTCTGGACATTGAACTCGCTCAAGGCGTCCAGCGGAGGCCGCAGCATGTCGCGAGCGCGGTTGTCCAGGCCACGAAGGTAATTCTCGTTGCGAGCGCCGTCCAGAAGGAAGGCGTTCTGGAGCCCCGTATTGCCGTAAGCCGAGAAGCTGTTGTCGCGACTGGTGCGTGACGGAATCGCGCCTGGCGTCAGGTTCGCCAGTTGGAGATAGTTTCCTCCGTTCAACGGTAACTGCAGGATTTGACGCGTTTCCATGACTTGAGCGATTGCTCCAGAGCGTTCTTCCAGGAGTGGAGTTTGTCCAACTACTGTTACCGATTCGGTTGTGGCGCCGGTTTCTAAAGCTAAATCGAGACTTAGGACGTCGCCTACCCGGAGCACGACTGCCTCGCGGACCAGTTTATTGAAGCCGGGCGCGCTTACTACTATGTTGTAGGTGTCGGGCTTGAGCAGCGGCGCTGTCGCGATCCCTCGATCGTTAGTCAGCAAGGTTCGGACGATGTTCCCGGTTTCGGCGCCGGTAATCGTGATTTGCGCGTTGGGAATTACTGCGTGGCTGGGGTCGACCACCGTGAAGTCGATTTCTCCGGTGGACGTTTGAGCATGAGCGGGACTAATTGCGGTGAGGATCAGAATTGCGAGACGGTAACGGCGCATATTAATTCTCCGGACACAGGCTGAAGGTTCCTCTGCTACCTAAAAGGATAGCGGTGCTTAGTGCCGTCCCAACAAGCGAAAGCCGGTCTGCTGCTCGGCCGGGGTAAGGGCGTCATCGGCCACTTGTGAGATGAAGCAGGCCGCCCCCAAAAGCGCCAGCCATTTCATGCGCCCATGCTAACAGTTCGGCATAGACCTGTCCATTTCATCTGTCCGCGTCTGCGTGACGAAGCTTCTTGTATGCGCGCCCGTAACGCCTTGTGCGCTCCGGGCTCGTGCGCGCCAGAAACGAACCTGCGTGAAAATGTCCTTCTCGGAACCGTCCGTCAGTCTCGCGGAACTAACGGCCTCGCCATCCATTTCAGACCGGTAAACGCGGTAACGGCCAGCATGTGGAAAACACGCGCTGCTACCTGTTACCGCGTTACCAGACTAATTCATCAGAGAATTAATGCAAGCGAATGGCAAGATTCATTTACCGCCGGTGAAAATGGCCAGAATCAAGAGCAGTGCCACCGTCGCGTGGTCGACGTGAGGTAACCGCGAGCAGACCTCAAGGAGTAGACTAATGAGACCGGCCGAAATGGCTAGGCGGAGAAGCAATTAACGCATCCTCCTGTCCCGGCGTGGTGGGCACGCCGACCCAATATGTACTCTATCTCAAAAGAACTAGTCTTGCGCATTTTGTCAGTGGACAGCCAGTTCTTCGCCTTCGAGAGCCAGACGAACTGGTAGTCCACACAGAGAGTAATCTCAAGTTGCTTCCTGTGCCGCGTACTTCCGGCCTGTTCTCGTAGGGGAACGGGCTCCAGACCTCATCGTCAAGAGCATTCGGAAAGTTCACGCCGGCGAGATCTGGCTGGATGCAGACGCCACGCTGCCATGAATGCGGCAGTTCCAGTTAGGCGGTGACTCGACCACCCCCGAGCAGCGCGCCGGGGCCGTGAAGACAAAGCCTTGAGTGCGCGGGAGACGGAGATTGTCGCGTTGGTGGCGCAAGGGCACAAGAACAGGGACATCGCCGCGGAGAGCAGGGTTCCCACCCTTCGCCCCGGCTTCAGGGCGCCGGGCGTCTCGGCGGGGTTTTTGCTTCGACCTGAGGCGAACGGTCTCTTGCCCCGGCGGCTTCCGCTTCCGCGCGCTGGCGGGCGGCCCGTTCCGCATCGGCACGCGCGCGCGCTGCCTCCGCCTCAATCTTGGCCTGGTGCGCCTCGGCCTCGGCTTGCACCCGCGCCTGTTGAGCCCGGGAAGCCTCCGCCTGCGCCTTGACTAGTTTCTCGTCCTGCTGCCGCCGCTCCGCGATGACGCGAGCGTCTTCGGCGGCCTCGGCCGCCTCTCGCGCGATCTGAACCACACGTTTAGAGTCGGCCTTGCTACGCTCCAACTGCTGCGCTTCGGTCAGCAACTGCTGCGCCTTGGCGAATGTATTGGGAGCATAATCCTCCGCGTATCCCGCACGCGCGATACCGACCGCATTTTGGGCCTGATAGAGCTCAAGCAGTTCCTCGTATTTGTGCATCGAAACCTTGGGCGTGTTGCTCGCCGACGACTCGAGCGTATCCGGCACCAGCCACGAATAGTGCCCGCGCGGCATCAACTCGTATCGGGCAGTAACTTCTTCGATTTTC
>QHXU01000338.1 GCA_003223065.1 Acidobacteriota bacterium
CGGAATCCGCAAAAGTTCATTGAAATACCGAAAGCGAAGTCGAGCGATTTTGTGAAGGCCACTGAGCGGGTGTACTTCGGTGGACCTGACGGCTCACGAATTCAGTTACTGGTTGCGGAGTAGCGCTCGCCTACCTGACAGGCCCATCCCACCGCAACCCGATTCGCCACAACCTCGGCCCCCCGATTTGGGGCGCCGGAGTCAATCCTGTCAGGAACTGGCGGTCGAGCAGGTTCTCGATTTCGAGCGTCGCCGCGAGCGACCGCTTCAGCCGCTGCCGCGCCGAGAATTGTGCGACGGCGAAGCCGGGCAGAATAAGCGTGTTGAGATCGTCCTCGAACTGCAGCGAGTAACTACGGACGCCGGCCGCGGCGAATGTGCTTCCGTGCTCCCACACCAGTTGCGCCGAGCCCTGCTGCTTGGCGACCTGCGGGGTGCGTGCGCCGGTCGCGTAACGCGAATCGGCGAAAAGGTAGGAAAGCTCGCCTCGCCAGTGGCGCCAGTTCTGCTGCAGGTTCGCCTCCACACCGTGTGTGACCGCCGAGGCCGCATTCTGGCGCTGCCGCACGATCTGCCCGCCGGCTGAGCTCAGCGTCACGTTCGTGATCACGTGATCGAGCGAATTGCGGAACGCCGTGACACTCAAGCGCCGTGTTTCGCCCACCAGGTCGAAACCAACCTCTGCGCCGAACAGCGTTTCCGGAATCAGCGCCGGGTTCGCCTGCGTCACGGTGTTGCCGGCCCGGAACTCGCGGAACAGTTCGTTCAGCGTGGGCGCGCGAAAGCTGCGATAGACCGACGCGCGCCCCCGCAGCAGCCCTTTGCCTGCGCTCACGCCCGCGCTTGGACTGAAGAACGAGCTGCCCGCGCCTGTGAAGTCTTCGCGCGCGCCAAAGAACAGCCGGGCCGGCCCAGTTTTGACGTTCCACTGGCCGAAGAAACCGCGCTCGACACGCGTGCCGCCACCAAACCGGACACCCGACGGCACGAGCGCATCCGTGCTCGATCCTTCGGTCCGGTCGAAATCGCCGCCAAGGAGCGCGGTCCAGCCCGAGGTGTCATGCCGCCACAGTCCCGCCGCGCCAGCGGCTTCCGACGGCGCGTGTTGATTGAAGGTCAAACGCTCCGTCAGCCGGTTCGCGCCGATGGAAGAAAAAGATGCGTGAAAATTCTCCCGCGTGTGATAGACCGATACGGAAACGCCGTCGTGCGCCAGCTCGCGCCACCAGCTCCCGGCCAGTGTGCCGAGGCCGGTTGAATTCGCCGTCAGCGTAGTGCCGTTCTTGCGGTCCTCGGCCAGCGTATCGAGGCGCACGAAAAACTTGTCGCGCGCGCCCAGAAAGTCGAGTCGAATCACTCCGGCTACGAACTCGACACCCGCGTGCGTGTCGATCGGCCCGCGAATCGACGCCGGCACGATGAAGTAGCCGTCGGTCGAAAACGCGCGCACGCTCGCGCTCGCGCCCACCTTTCCCCACACGTGCGAGAAGCCCGCCCCCAGCTCGGCCGTATCCTGTCCGCCTCCATCGGCGTAAAGCGTCATGTGCCACGGCTCGGGTGGCCGGGAGAACAGCGTGACCGCGCCGCCCATCGCCTTGTCGCCGAAAACGCTGGTTGACGCTCCGCGCGAGATCTCGATGCGCTCCATTTCTTCCGGCGCGAGCCGGGTCCAATACACCCACCCGCCGAACGGCGAGTTCACGGGAATGCCGTCCCACAGCACCAGCGTGCGGCTCGCGCCTGACGAGCCCAGGCCGCGCAGCGATATGCCCTGCGTGGTCGGGTTCGCGGCCAGGCTCGACGAGCGGCGGAACAGGCTGAAGCCGGGCACCATGCGCAGGCGGTCGTCCAGGTCCACCCCGGGCGTCTGCTCCACTTCAGGGCGGCCCAGAACCTGGATCAAGGCCGGAGCCTCGGTCGAGATTTTCTCGGTGACGGTAATGGTTTGATGCAGAGGCTCGATTTTCGGCCTGTCGGGCTCGGCGTCAGTTTTTGGGGGAGGAGACTGTGCTTGTGAAAGCGTCCACGCCAAGCAGCCGAGCACCGCGGCCCTCGCCAATGCCCCAGCCCAGCGCCGCCATGCGCTCGAGATTCGCGCTGAACACAATTTGGAAACTGGTCGGGTCATCTGGAGCCGCAGGCGGCTTTCCACGCATCGGGGATACCAAAGCCAGATATTTCAGGATAATATAGATATCTCCTTCTTCAGGCAAGCTTAGATCAAATTCCTGTGTTTGGAAGCGAACATGCGCACCGCGCTCGGCCAGCCGGAACGCCAGAAAGGCCGCGCAATCGACGGCGCATTCGAACCACGAGTCCGATTCATGCGACCCGTCGAGGTCCAGGTATATCACCACCCGGTAATCCTGTTCGCGGGCAAACTCTCGCACCTGCAAGCTGCCGATATGCGCGGTAGCTTTCCAGTCCACGTGCCGCGCGCTCTCCAGCGCCTCATAGGGGCGGATGCGGTAGAAGTCGTGGCCGCGGCCGCGCTGTAGCGCCTCCATCTCCCCGCTCACCGACGCGAGCAGCGCCTCGAAACCCGGCAGCGGATCCAGGCAGGGATAGACGAGGATATCGTGCTGCGCCGTGACCAGCTCGCGGCGCTCTGCGAACCCGAACGGAAAACGCGTCGAGAACTGAAACGTGCGGTCGCGCTGCGTGCCACGCTTAGGGAAATACAGCTCCACCGATTCCTCGAGCGTCGCCCCGCCCGGAATTACCGGAAAATAGAGGATCGAATCGAAGCCGCTTTCGGCCGCGCCTGCAAGATGAATGCTGAATGACGGAATCCAGTACTTGAGGTTCTTGAGCCGGATGCCGGCCCGCACTTTGCGGCGCGCCGAGATGTGCTCCGGCAGCATCAGGTCCAGTTCCAGACCCGCGATTCCCAAGCGGCTGATGAATCCCGAAACCAGCAGCGTCGAGAGCATCGCCGCCAGGATCAGAAATAAGAGATTGTTTGCCGAAAGAAACGCCGCCAGCGCGACGATCAGCATCGTGGCCGTATAGGCCAAACCTGCACGCGTGATCTGCTGGCGCAAGCCCTGCGACCACGTGGCTCGCAGCTTCTGCCACCACTCAGAGAAGGCGTCCATCGATCCGCCTTCAGTGTACGGCTCACTCGTAGCGCAGCGCCACCATCGGATCGATCTTCGAAGCCCGGCGCGCCGGAATATATCCCGCGAGGATTCCTACCAGCGCCAATACCGCCGCAGCGCCGGCGAATGTCAACGGGTCCAAAGCGGTCAGCCCGAACAGCAGGCTCTTGACCAGCCGCGTGGAGGCCCATGCGCCGCCGATCCCGGCCATAGCCCCAGCGACAATCAGAACCGATACTTCGCCCAAGATCATTCGCGCCACGTTCCCGCTCCGGGCGCCCAGCGCCATCCGGATGCCGATTTCATTGGTCCGCCGCGCCACCGCGTACGACATCACTCCGTACAAACCGATCGCCGCGAGCATCATCGCCAGCGCTCCAAAGACAGCCGACAGCTTCGCGACCAGCTTCTCCTGCGTGACGCTCTGATCCATCAGCTCCTTCACGGTTCTTACATGTAGCACAGGCAAGTTTCGATCCACCGCCTGGACTTCGTTGCGCAGCATTGAAATTACGCCGGCTGGATTTCCCACGGTCCGGATCTCGAAGTTCGCGGTTGTGATGCCGTCGATCGGCTGAAAGTAAGAGACGTAAAAGCGGCGCACCGGCTCCCACCGAAAATTGTGGTCTTGCGCATCCCGGACTACCCCCACGATTTCCATCTGAAATCTCGCGCTGGTGATGTGTTTGCCGATGGGATTCGAACCATGAAAATAAAACTTCGCCATCGTCTCGTTGATGATGGTGACGCGCGGCGCGCCGGGAAGATCCCGCTCGTTGAAATCGCGGCCGAGCAGCAGCGGAATTCCGATGTTGGTGAAGTAGCCCGGCCCAACCTGATCGAACCGGCAGGTCCGGTCGTCATCGGAACTGGGCGTGAACCCCTCCACGTCAACCCCGCCGCCCGATTCGGTTCCGGAGAACAGCCCGTTTTCCGAAAACGTCGCGGCGCGGACTCCTGG
Organism: Acidobacteriota bacterium; assembly: GCA_003223065.1. Taxonomy (GTDB): domain Bacteria; phylum Acidobacteriota; class Terriglobia; order Bryobacterales; family Bryobacteraceae; genus Palsa-187. Next base: position 4,063 of record QHXU01000338.1, read on the forward strand.
TATGTTGCGAACCCGATCCAGAACGCGTTGGCACACGCGGCCGATGTCATCGCGGCGATAGCCGGCGCTGATGGGATCCACGCACATAAGCAGCAGGTTTTCCCGATCGTATCCGACGTCTTCGTGTTTCAGGTTGTACAGCGTCCGCAAGAACAGTCCCGCCCCGATCAG
>QHXU01000334.1:0-6385 GCA_003223065.1 Acidobacteriota bacterium
TGGCTCCGTTCAGATCGGTGTGGACGCCTCCCATCATGTAGTGAACCACCGGCCTGACCGGGATCAGCTCGTGGATCGGATCGAGGTTCTCGTACTTGAGGCAAAGTTCCCGAACAAAGGGGAGCTTCGTCGTGATGATTTTCTCCCCCAGGTGCCGGAGATCCAGGTGCACCACTGAGCCATACGGGCCTTCCACGGTGCGGCGTTTCTCCTGCTCTTTGACAAACGCCTGAGACAAGCGATCGCGCGGGCCCAGCTCCATGCTGCGCAAGACCGGCTTCGTCTGCGGCTTCCCAAGGTCGTAATCCTGGAGATACCGGTAGCCATCCTTGTTCAGTAAATAGCCGCCTTCGGCTCGGGCCGCCTCCGTGATCAGAATCCCGGTAAACGGCAAGCCGGTGGGATGATACTGGACGAACTCCATGTCCTTCAGAGGAGCCCCCGCGCGATAGGCCAGCGCCATGCCATCGCCGGTCTTGATGTTGGCATTCGTCGTGAAGCGGAAGACGCGGCCACAGCCTCCGGTGCACAGGATAACGGCCTTGGCGGTGATCGCTTGAATCTTTCCCGTAGTAAGCTCGATGGCGACCACGCCCTGAACCCGGCCATTGTCGGCCAGGAGCCTGGTGACGAAGTACTCATCGTAGCGGGTTATGGGCGTGTACTTGAGCGAGGTTTGAAACAGTGTGTGGAGCAAGTGGAAGCCGGTTTTGTCGGCGGCAAACCACGTGCGTTTTTTTTTCATCCCGCCGAAAGGCCGGACCGCGACGGCTCCAGGGACAGCCCCAATGCTCCAAGCGCATCAGTTCTTCTGGCGCCTCTTTGACGAAGGCTTCTACGGCGTCCTGGTCGCAGAGCCAATCGCCGCCGGAGATGGTGTCATAGGCGTGTTCGTCGAGGCTGTCTTCGGGAAGATGGACTCCCGCGGCGCCACCCTCAGCGGCCACAGTGTGGCTTCGCATGGGGTAGACCTTGGACACAACAGCCACGCTGAGACTGGGGTTGGCTTCCGAAACGGCGATGGCGGCCCGAAGGCCGGCTCCGCCACCGCCGACGATAAGAACATCGTGAGACGAGAAGTCCAGCATAAATGCTGAAACGTCAAACGCTCATGATAAGCACACTACGGTGGTGGTTTCAAGCACGGCGCGCGGCGGGTAGTGGGTCAGACCCACTACCGCGCGGCGATACTGCTTGAATCAGCGGGCGGCGGCGTTGACCGCCTGCGCTGCCGGAAGCGTGAAGTAGAACGTTGAGCCGGCGCCCGGTTCCGCTTCGATCCAGATTCGCCCTCCGTGGCGCTCCACCAATCGCTTGCACAAAGCGAGGCCGACGCCGACACCGGGAAGTTCGCTCCCGTGCTGCGCTCGTAGTGCTCCGGCTTGATGCCAATCCCGTTATCGGCGACCGCGAAGCGCACCTGCCCGCTCTCGGCGAAGCCGGAAATGCGGATGCGCGCCGGCACGCCGGTGCGCCGGTACTTAAGCGCGTTGCCGATCAGATTTTGAAACACCTGCAGGAGGGGAGCTTCGTGGACCGTCACCGGTGGGAGCGGATCGATCGAGATGATGGCTCCAGTCTGCTCGATGACGTCCTGGAAGACCTGGACCGCCTCGGCCGCCACGGCCCCGGCGTCTGTCCGCCTGGCGGTTTCAAGCGGCTCGTACATGGCTCGCGAATAGGCCAGCAGGCCGTCGATGAGGGCGTGCATCCGATCCACGGCGCCGCGGATGTACTGCATGAATTCGAGTTCCTCCGGATCGACCGAGTGTTGACGGCGGCGCAGCAGGAGCTGGCAGTAGCTGACCACCGTTCGCAGGGGCTCCTTCAAATCGTGGCTGGCGGCCCAGGCAAACTGCTCGAGCTCCGCGTTGGAGCGCGAAAGCAGCTCCAGCTTTTCCTGTAACTGAGCGTTGAGGCGTTGAAGTTCGGAATTCAAGCGGTGGATCTCGAGGTCCGCCTGCCGCCGCTCGCGCCGGTTGGCGGCCTCACGCAGCTCGCGCTCCACTGCGGGGCCGAGGCGCGAGAGACGGTCCTTCATGATGCAGTCATGAGCGCCCGCGCGCATCGCTTCCACCGCCCGCTCCTCGCCGATCAGGCCCGAAACGAGGAAGAACGGGATATCCAGGCCGAAGGTCTTGTAGATTTCGAGCGCTTTCATGCCACTGAAGCCCGGCATGCTGTAGTCACAAAGGAACAGATCCCACGAGTCCGTGGCCAGCAGTTTGGGTCGTAGCCCGACCGCCGGAGCTGTTCCGCCACAAGGATGGCGTCATCTTCCGAATTCTCGATAATGAGGACGTGAATTGGTTGTGCCATGGTCTTCCCGGCCGCGCGCTAACGAGCCGGCACCTCATTGACCTGGAGCCAGTAATCGCCGAGTTGCCGTACCGATTCCGCGAAGCGCTCGAATTCTACGGGCTTTCGAACGAAGCTGTTGGCGCCACTCGAGTAGCCGCGCATCATGTCTTCTTCTTCGGAGGAGGAGGTGAGCAGGACCACGGGTATGAGGCGGGTCTGTTCGTTGGCTCGGATACGGGTCAATACTTCGAAGCCGGAGACCTTCGGAAGCTTCAGGTCGAGCAATACCAGGCTGGGCGTCGCGGCGGGATCACGTCCCGCCCAGGCGCCGGTGGCGAAGAGATAGTCGAGGGCCTCGGCGCCGTCGCGCGCGACGATGATTTCGCACTGCTCTCCGCCGCCGCGAAGCACGTCCAGCGTCAGGAGCTCGTCATCGGCGTTATCCTCGACCATCAGAATCAGTCTCTTTTTGGACACGATTTCCCCTCCGATCGATGTCAACTGTGAAATAAAACGATGCGCCCTGCCCGGGGGCGCTTTCGGCCCAGATACGGCCTCCATGACGTCTGATGACGCGCTGCACTGTCGCGAGGCCAATACCTGTGCCTGCGAATTCGTTGGGCCTGTGCAGACGCTGAAACGGAACGAACAACTGGGAGGCATGAGCCATATCGAAGCCCGCGCCGTTGTCGCGGACGTAGTAAGCAACTTCGCCGTTCCCCACGAGGCTGCCGAATTCGAGGCGCGGCGACGGAGCGTCCCGGGTGAATTTCCATGCGTTCCCGAGCAGATTGTCCAGCGCGATACGCAGCAACCGCGGATCTCCCTTGACCACGAGATCCGGCTCGATTTTGACCTCGACATGGCGCGCCGGCTCGCGCGTCTCGAGCTCCTCTGCGACCGCCTGGACCAGGTTGCTCAGATCAAAGGTGCGAGTCTCCAGCTCGCTCCGCGAGATGCGCGACAGGCGCAGCAAATCGTCGATGAGCTGGCCCATACGCACCGCGGATGCGCTCATTCGCCGGATCAGGTCCGATCCGCGCTCGTCGAGCGCGCGCATAGGGTAATCCCGGGCCAGAATCTTGGCGAAACCCTCGACACTGCGCAGCGGCGCGCGCAGATCGTGCGAGACGGAATAGCAAAAGGACTCGAGTTCGCGATTCGATTCCTCGAGTTCCCGGGTGCGGCTCTGGACCTTCTGCTCCAGGTTCTGGTTTAGCTCGAGGATATAGGCCGCGTCGCGCCGTTGCTTGTGCACATCGCGCTCGATCACGAAGGTCGCCAGCGCCACCAGCAGGAACAGAACGGCGCCGCCCACGCCGGCGATCAGGCTTCCGCGCCTCACCGCTGCGTATCCGGCTTCCCGCTGCGTCCGGAGCCGGACCAGAGTGGCTTTGACGAGCGCGACCAGATCGGTTCGAACCTGGTCCATGATCTTTTTGCCGCGGTCGGTATCCACCACCTCAACGGCGGCCTTTTGGCCGAGCGTGCGGTAGAGGTCGATGGTCTCTTTCAATTCCGCCCGCTTGTCCGCGACGAGCGTCTCGATTCGCGCCAGCCGTTCTGCGGAGCCGGGGATGTCCGCAGCCAGATTTTTCATGGCTTGCAAATCCCGATCGATGCTTTTCAGGGCCGATTCGTATGGTTCGAGGTACACTTCGCGTCCGGTGAGCAAAAACCCGCGCTGGCCGGTTTCGGCGTCACGCAGGCGGCCGTACAGATCCTGGGCGCCGCTCAGGAAAAGATAAACGCGGCCGATTTCGGTCAAGTGTTGGCGGTAGGTGGCCAGCGCCCTGTGCGAGGAAATACCGATCCAGATGACCAGCACAAGAGGGAACCCCAACAGGGCGGAGCGCCATGTCAACCCACAGAGGCGTAAGGCATGGACAATCATGAATCGGTTTGCAAAAATGTGGTGCGTTGAGCGAGATATTCTTCTCAACATGTTTATACTGAGTGCAGTATCCTGGTCGCATGTTCGAGTTGAAACCGATCTCGCGCGAGGCGATCCCGGAAGCATTGGCCAAAGTGGAACGGTACCGGCTCCTGAATGAGCCCTGGCAGGCGGAAAGCATCTGCCTCGACGTACTGCAGATCGAGCCGGCGCACCCGCAGGCTCTGGTCATGCTGCTGCTGAGCCTCACGGATCAATTCGGCCAAGGCGTCTCGACCGCAAGGGCGCGCGAGATACTGCCGCGTCTCGGGACCGAGTATGAGCGCGCCTACTACGCGGGCATCATTTGCGAGCGATGGGCCGGGTCGCTGCTGCGCCAGGGGTCGCCGGGAGCAGGGTTTACGGCTTACACCTTTCTGCGCGAGGCGATGCAGCACTACGATCACGCCGAGTCGCTGCGCCCGCCCGGCAACGATGACGCATTGCTGCGCTGGAACACCTGCGCCCGCATCCTGATGCGCAATCCTGAACTTCGCCCGCGCCGCGAGGACCGGTTTGAGCCGGTGCTCGAGGACTGAAGCGCGCCAATTTTTTGCCGCCCGCCAATCTGGCGGCGGAAGCTTGCGGCGGATTTTTCGTAATTCACGGCCCCCGCCCTGGCCCCTGAGTTGCACTGAATGCCGGCATGTTAGACGGCATGACAGCGCATCTTGAGCGCTACATGGATCTGCTGAGCGCCCGCCAGAACCTGGTGGCCTCCAACATAGCCAACGCCGATACGCCGGGCTATAAGACCAAGGACCTTGATTTTCAATTCGAATTCATGGGCCTGGTGAAGGGGCAGCATCCGCAGACAATCGAAGTCGACGGCCTCAAGGAAAAAGCTGATGGCAACAACGTCAATGTCGATCGCGAGGCGCGGATGCTTGCCGAAAACGCACTGCGTTTCAATTTGGCATCCACTCTGCTACGCGGGCAACTAAAACTCGTTCAGGAAGCGATTCAGGGAGGTGGCGGCGCATGAGCCTGTTTTCTTCATTACAAGTCAGCGCATCGGGGATGGGAGCGCAACGCACGCGCGCCGAGCTGTTGGTGGAGAACATGGCCAACGCCGAAACCACGCGCACTCCTGAAGGCGGTCCCTACCGCCGCAAGGACGTCGTCTTTTCGAGCGAAGCCGAAAATTCGCCGTTTTCGGCGGCATTTCAAAGCGAGCTCGCGACCGGCGTCACCGTCTCCGACATCGTCGTAGACGGACGCGAGCCGGAGCGGCGATACCTTCCGGGCCATCCCGACGCCGACGCCAGCGGCTACGTCGCTTTCCCGCGTCTGAATCCGGCCGAGGAGATGGTGGACCTGCTCAACGCCTCGCGCTCTTATCAAGCCAATGTTGCCGCGATCTCGGCGATCAAGGACATGATCAACCGCTCGATCGACATCATGAGGTGATTCCATGGCCGCACCGATTATTCCCGCCAGCCTTTCGACTCCGGCCATCGCCCCTCCGTCACTTGCCGGCACGCAGCCCACCGGAGGCGCGGTCTTTCAGTCCGCCTTCGCGGATGCGATCTCGCGAGTGGAGAGTTTCCAGGCGAACGCACATTCGAGCGTCGAACGCTTTCTCAACGGGGAAGGCGAGGAACTGCATCACGTGGCGCTCGCAACCCAGCAAGCCGAACTTTCCTTTCAATTGTTCATGCAGGTGCGAAACAAGATCGTTTCGGCCTACCAGGAAGTGATGCGGATGCAGGTTTGAGCCACGGTTCTCTGAGTCATGCATCAACTGCGACAGCTCTTCGAACGAATCACGTTACCACAGCGTATCTGGCTGGCGGCGGCTGCCGTCGCCGTCATCGGCGGCATTACGATGCTGACGCGCTGGACGGAGGAACGCGACTTCAAGCCGCTGTTCACGGGCCTGGCCGCCGAGGACGCCGGCTCGCTGGTCGCGAAACTCCGCGAATCCGGCGTCGAGTACCGCCTGGCGGATAACGGCACAGCGGTCCTGGTGCCGTCCGGCAAGGTGGCCGAGGCGCGCCTCCAGATGGCCGCGGCGGGCCTGCCCAAGTCCGGCCGAGTGGGTTTCGAGCTGTTCGACAAGACAAATTTCGGAACCAGCGAATTCGCCGAGCAGGTGAACTATCATCGCGCGATCGAGGGAGAACTGGAGCGCTCGGTCATGTCCATCCG
>QHXU01000334.1:6492-13434 GCA_003223065.1 Acidobacteriota bacterium
ACCCGCGAAGCTTTCACCACAGAGCGTGGCTGCGATCTGCCAGCTGACCGCCAGCGCCGTACCCGGTCTTTCGGCTGACCAGGTTTCGGTGATCGACACCAGCGGCAGCCTGCTGAACCGGCCTCGTCCGGCCGCCCCGGTTGACAGCGCGGTGACGACCGAAGCGGCGTTGGACTACCGCAAGAGCATAGAGCGCGACGTGCAGAACAAGGTTGGCGCCACGCTCGAGCCGTTGCTCGGCGCCGATCATTTCCGCGTCGGCGTGTCGGCGGATGTCGATCTCACCAGCGGCGAACAGAGCGAGGAAGTGTTCGATCCTCAGAAATCCGTGATGGTGACGTCGCAACGCACCGAAGACGGCCCGGCAGCCGCGACTGCTTCGGGCGTGCCGGGCACAGCTTCCAGCCTGCCGCGTTCGACGTCCAAGCCATCCACGGGCTCGAGCAATTACGCGCGGCATACGGAAAACGTTACGTACCAGACCAGCCGCCTGGTGAAGCACACGCGCTTGCCGCAGGGCGCGCTAAAGCGGCTGTCGCTGTCGGTGCTGGTGGATTACTCGTCCCGCTGGGAAGGTACGAAGCGTCTGGTCGAGCCGCCATCCCCGGAAAAGCTGAAAGTGATTCGTGAATTGGTGAGCGGCGCCACCGGCCTCGACCCCAACCGCGGCGATCAACTGGTGGTGGATGCGTTTCCATTCGAATCGACGCCCCTGGCGGAGCCTATTCCGGCCACGAGCGCCGCGCCGCAAACCCCCAGCGAAGTTAAGCTGCCGGCCTGGCTTCAGAAGCTCACAGGAGCGGGGAATCTGCTGATCATCGCCGGTATCGGCGCGGGCGCGCTGCTGGCTCTCGCCTGCGGCTTGTGGCTAGCCGCGCGCCGCGGAGCCAAGAAGAAACGGGCGGAGCACGAAGCAGCGGCCGCACTCGAAGCGGGCCAAAAGAAGGAGCTTCCGCCGACCGCGGATGAAATGCAGCAGCATCTGGAAGCCCGCCTGGCCGAGCAACTGTCGCAGCGCGCCAAGAAAGAAGCCGAAGCTTTGATGGCCATGAAGCTTCCCGCAGTGGCAACGAAGAAGACCGAAGTGCTGACCAAGCACATCGCTACCGAATCGAAGAAGGACCCGACCGCGATGGCCCAGGTGGTGAGGAGTTGGCTCGATGGTGAAAACCAGCGCTAACGAGGCGGAACGCATCCCCGGGCTTCGCAAGGCCGCCATCCTTATGGTGATGATCGGCGACGAAGCGTCGAGCATGATTCTGCGCCAGCTCGACGAGGAAGAGGTCCAGGCGATCACGCGCGAGATCGCGCGGGTCGAGACCCTAACATCCGAAGAAGCCGAAGGCGTGCTCGACGAGTTTTATCAGATGAGCGTCGCGCACGAATACGTGATCAAAGGCGGTCTCGACTACGCCCGCAAGATTCTGAACAATGCCTTCGGGCCGGAGCAGGCCAAGAAGATGCTGGACCGGCTGATAAAATCGCTCAACAACGAGACCCTGAGTTTCGACGCGCTGCAGAAAACCGATCCGCAGCAACTGGCCAAGTTCATCCATAGCGAGCATCCGCAGACCATCGCGCTTATCCTGTCCCACCTGAATCCATCGCAGGCGGCCGGCCTGTTGTCCTCGCTTCCGGCGGAGATGCGCGCCGATGTGGCCTTGCGGATGGCCAGCCTGGATCAGATCTCGCCGGAGATCATTTCGAAGATTGCGGCGGTGATCGGTTCGAAGCTGAAAGCGCTCGGCGCGCTCAGCCGTGAGGCTTACGGCGGGGTGCATGCCGTGGCGGAGATGTTCAACCGGCTGGATTCGGGCACAGGCAAGGAGATCCTGGAAGCCATCGAACAGACGAATCCGAACCTGGTGGAGACGATCCGCCAGCTGATGTTTGTCTTCGAGGACCTGCTGCTCCTGGATATCAATGCCGTCCGGGAGGTGCTGGGCAAAGTCGACCGCAAGATCTTGACAGTGGCGCTCAAGGGCACCAGCGAGCAGATGAGGAACCACATGCTGCAGGCCATGAGCCAGCGCGGCGCCGAGACGCTGCGCGAGGACATGGAAGCGCTCGGGCCTATCAAGATCAAGGAAGTGGAGGCGGCGCAACAGCAGATTATCGCGGTGGTGCGGCAACTGGAAGCCGAGGGGAGCATCAGCCTGAAGGGCACGGCCGGAGAGCAATATGTCCTCTAAGGTGTATCGCGCGGACGACCAGATGCTGGCATCGCCGCTCGCCTGGCGGCCGGCCGGCGGCGATTCGGTGCAACCAGCGCGGACGCAAGCGAGCGGACCGGGCGGGCAGGTAGCGCGCGCCGACCAGGAACGCGAGATGGAAACGCGCGTTCAGGCGGCCTATGCGCAGGGCCACGCCGCGGGCGAAGCGGCGGGAACGCTGCGCGCCTCCGAGCGTTTTGCCCCCGTGTTTGCGGGATTGAATGGCGTGGTCCAGGAACTGGCGGGGATGCGCAAGCGTCTCCGCGCGGAGGCCGAAGAGGACATGGTGAGACTGGCCATCGCCATCGCCCGGCGCGTTCTTTACCGGGAACTCGGCACGGATCCGGAAGCGATCTTGGGCCTGGTCAAGGCCGGCTTCCCGCCTGACGCAGCCGCGGCGATCGAGCAGAACCGCGCGCGACTGGAACTTCCGCCGGGCCTGGAAATTTTCCCGGACGCCTCGCTGGACTCCGGCGGCGCGATCTTTGAGACATCCCGCGGCGATCTCGATGCCTCGGTGAACACGCAACTTGCGGAAATCGAGCGCGGGTTTGCCGACCTGATGAGGCGGCGCGCGAAATGATGCTTCAAGAGTACCTAGGAGCTCTCACACGAATCGAGACCCTGCAGTGGGCCGGCCGCGTGCGCGAGCTGGTCGGGTTGCTTGTGTCCTCGGATGGTCCGGCCGCCGCGATGGGCGACTTCTGCGAGATCCGCCCGGCGGGCGGGCGTCCGGTGCGAGCCCAGGTGGTTGGATTCCGCGACGGCCGCGTGCTGCTGATGCCGCTCGAGGAGACCGGCGGGCTGCAACCCGGCGATAAGGTCGTGACACGGGCCGAGGCCAGCCGGGTGGGAGTAGGGATGCAGCTTCTCGGCCGCGTACTCGACGGTTTCGGCCAGCCGATGGATGGCGGCATCCCGATCGAAGCAGAAGCGCTGTACGATCTCTACGCCACGCCGCCTGGCCCTCTGGAGCGCGAGCACATCGTGGAGCCGCTGGTGACCGGCGTGCGCTCCATCGACAGCCTGCTGCCGTTCGGCAAGGGACAGCGTGTCGGGATTTTCGGCGGCTCGGGCGTGGGCAAGAGCACGCTGCTCGGCGCGATGGCGCGCCACAATTCGGCCGACGTGAGCGTGATCGCGCTGATCGGGGAGCGCAACCGCGAGGTGCGTGAGTTCCTCGAAAAAGAGCTGAGCCCGGAGGGGTTGAAGCGCAGTGTCGTGGTGGCGGCGACCTCGGACATGCCTGCGCCGCTGCGCATTCGCGCGGCATTCGTGGCGCTGGCAGTGGCCGAATATTTTCGCGACCGCGGCAAGAGCGTGCTGCTGGTGATGGATTCGGTGACGCGCCTCGCCATGGCCCAACGCGAGATCGGTCTCGCGGCGGGCGAGCCTCCGAGCCAGAAGGGCTACACGCCGAGCGTGTTCAACCTGCTGCCGAAGATCTTCGAGCGCGCCGGGAACTTCAAGCAGGGCTCGATCACGGGCTTCTTTACAGTGCTGGTGGAAGGCGATGATTTCAACGAGCCCATCTGCGACGCCGCGCGCGCCATCCTGGACGGGCACATCATTCTCTCGCGCGAGCTGGGCGCGATGGGGCACTATCCGGCGATCGATATTCTCAATTCCGTCAGCCGGATGGCCAATCGCGTGGCCGCCCCGGAGCAGCGCGAAGCGGCACGCAAGATTCGCGAGGCGCTCGCGTGCTACCGCCAATCCGAAGACCTGATCAACCTGGGGGCGTACGCGGGGGGGTCGAACGGGCGGCTGGACTCGGCGATTCGCATGCGGCCGCAACTCCTCGATTTTCTGCGCCAGGAGCCCGAAATCTCGGAGCCCATCGATCGCACGCTTCGACGCCTTTACGCGTTAGCTGAGCAGGCCGGATGAAGAAATTCAGCTTCCCGCTCGGACGGGTAATGGACTGGCGGAGGACGCAAGAGCGCATCGAGGAAGGCAAGCTGGAGCAGCTCCATGCCGAGCTGCGCGCCATCGATGCACAGGAGGCCGTGCTGAACCTGGCGCGTGCTCAATCCGAACGGGAACTGGTTTCCGCCGGTTCGGTCACGGGATTTCAACTCGCCGCGCTCGATGCGTTCAAGCGCTACACGATCGCCGAGCGCGCCCGTATTAGCGCCCCGGGCCGGCTGCCGGCAGCGCATCCGCAAGCAGATTGAAATCCTGACGGTAAAGCGCCGGGAGGTCCGGCTGCTCGAGCAGCTCCGGGAACAGAATCTGAAGAAGTGGCAGGCGGGACTATGGCGCGAAATCGATCGGGACGCCGAGGAGTTGTATGCGGCGAAGTGGAACTCGAAACGATTGCGTCCTCTAGAATAGGAGTTTATGGCTGGCCGCATCGGCATTCTTACCGGAGGCGGGGACGTACCCGGTCTCAATTCCGTCATCAAGGGAGTGGTGTACCGCGGAACCGAGAACGATTTCGAAGTGATCGGCATCCGCCGCGGTTGGGAAGGATTGACTCACGTCAACCTGGACGACGGCGCAAGCGAAGCGCGATATATCCGGCCCCTCACCCGCGAGAACACGCGCACTATCGACCGGTACGGCGGCACGGTGCTGCACTCGACGCGCACCAATCCGTCGAAGATAAAGGCCTTGCCGGATTTCCTGGCCGGCGGGTGCTTTCCACAGAACGGCGCGACCTGGGACCTGAGCTCTCAAGTGCTGAAAAATATCGAGCGGTTGCGCCTCGATTACCTTATCGCAATAGGCGGCGACGACACGCTGAGCTACGCCGCGAGGCTGGATCAGGTTGGCGTGAAGGTGATCGCGATTCCGAAGACGATGGACAACGACGTGCGCAACACGGAATACTGCATCGGATTTTCGACCGCGATCACGCGCGCTACGGGAGCCATCGGACGGCAACGGACCACGGTCGGCTCGCACGAGCGCATCGGCATATTTCGCATCTTTGGCCGCGATGCCGGTTTTACGGCGCTTTATACCGCCTACGTCTCGTCGATCCGCTGCTGCATTCCGGAATACAAGGTGAATCTCGACAAGCTCCTCGACCTGTTGATCACCGAGAAGCGCAATAACCCGAGCAACTACGTCCTGCTGGTGATTTCCGAGGGTGCGCAATGGGAAGGCTATACCGTGCAGTATTACGGCGACGCGGACCCGTATGGCCATCGCAAGAAGGCCAGCGTGGGAGAGGCGCTCGCCATTGAAATCCGGAGGCGCATCGGCGAAGACAGCATCGTCAGCGACCTGACCTACGACCTGCGCAGCGGTGAACCGGATTTCGTCGACAAGATGATCGCCACCACGTTCGGCAACATGGCGATGGACTCGGTTCTAGCGGGAAGATCCGGACTGATGGCGGCGCTGGTCAACGGCTGCTACGCGATGGTGCCGATTCCGGATCCGAAGCTGGGGCCGCGCCGTGTTGACATTGCGACCATGTACAACGTCGAGCGGTACCGTCCGAATTACGCCAACAAGGCCGGGCTGCCGATCTTCCTGACGCGAGCGTGAAGTGGGCTGGCTCCGCTCCCTAACGGCCGCGGTTCACAACATGGCTGGAAGAACCCCGGGCAAGCGTCCGCGAACCCCGCCCGCCGAAATTCGCGCGTTTTTCACTCGCGCTGCCCAGGACGAGGAGCATTATCCTTCCACCATCGACGCTCGCATCTTTCATGTGAAACTCCTGATGGAGCACCTGGGCGATCTCTCAGGCAAGCGCGTGGCGGACATCGGTTGCGGGAAAGGGCGCTTTGCCCGCATCCTCCGGGAGCGGTATCCGGAGGCTTCGATCCTGGCGATCGATCTCGCCGAAGCGATGCTCATGCGCGTGCCCCAGGGAATTCTCCGCGCGGCCGCGACGATGACGGCTCTGCCGTTCGCAACGGCGTGCTGCGACGGCGCGTATGCCACCGAATCGCTGGAACATGCGGTGGATGTCCCCGCGGCGGTCGGCGAGCTGTGCCGCATCGTCAAATCCGGCGGGCGCATTGTGATCATCGACAAGAACGCCGAGGCCTGGGGACGCCTGGAGACGCCGGAATGGGAGCGCTGGTTCGGACGCAAGGAGCTCGAACGCCTGCTCGCGCGGCATTGCCGGGAAGTTTCGAGCCGGCCCATATCCTATTGGGAAGACGTCGAGCCGGACGGATTGTTTTTGGCGTGGCTGGCCGTGAAATAGTCTGACGGATATCGCCGGGAACGGGCCGAGTCTGCGGGGGGCTGATGGCGCGGCGCGGTTCTTTCGCCGCCTCGCCGGTCATGGAGATTTGCTCATAACTTAGCAGGACGGCCTTCCGCTGACCGGAGTGGCTGAACAGAATTGGAGCTTGCTCTATTCCTGGCGGAGAGCGGTTATCGGGTCTACGCGGCTCGCGCGGCGGGCCGGTACAAAACTCGCGAACAGCGCAGCGACCACCAGTACGGGGATCATGATGGCGAAAGCCGACGGGCCGGTGGGCCGCATTCCTTCCACCAGGCGCTCCATTACACGTCCCGCGCCCCAGGCGGCGGTAATGCCCACACCCACGCCGGCGAAAATCATTCCAAGGCTCTGGCGCAGCACAAGCCACACGACATCGCCCGCGCCTGCCCCGAGCGCCATGCGCACTCCGATTTCCGGCACGCGCCGGCTGGTCAAGTACGCGAGTACGCCATAAATTCCGACGCACGCGAGCAGCAGGGCCAAGCCGGCGAAAATGGCGAACAACAGCAAGAGGAATCGTTGCCGGGCGAGCGAATC
>QHXU01000335.1 GCA_003223065.1 Acidobacteriota bacterium
TGCGGCCGTTCAGCACCGTCGACGTCGCGAGTGCGAAACCGTCGCGCAGCATCGCGTCGTGTAAGCGGTGATAGAACGATTCGTCCGCGCCGCAACGGCGGAAACTGACGATTCCCATTTGCGCCGCAGTGGTGATCTCCCAACGCTCCATGCGGCGCAGCCTGGCTTCCGCGAATTCGGCCAGCGCGAAGCCGCGGTCCAGCGCGGCGCGGAAAGCGTCCAGGCCGAAGTACTGGATCGACATCCATAACTTGAGCGCCCGGAAGCCGCGCGTCAGCTGAATTCCGTAGTCGCACGGGTTCACTTCCGCCTGATTGCGGTGCACCTCCGCCAAGTACTCGGGCGTGATGCGGTAGGTGGATTTCAGGAGCGCCGAGTCGCGCACCAGCACGCAGCCGCATTCGATCGATTGAAACAGCCATTTGTGCGGATCGAGCGAGAGCGAATCGGCCAGGCCGATCCCATCGAGCAACTCCCGCCCGCGCTCGCTGATGACTGCGGCCGCGCCGTAAGCCCCATCGATGTGCATCCACAGCTCATTGGCCCGGCAAAACCCTGCTATCGCCCGCAGCGGATCGACAGCACCGGTATTGGTGGTGCCGGCATTTGCGATCACGGCGAAAGGGCGCAGGCCCGCGGCGCGATCTTCCTCCACCTGCCGCGCCAGCGCATCAAGCGGAAGACGAAAGCCGGCGTCCGAAGGGAGGCGGCGGATCTGCTCCGGCAAGAATCCGATCACGAGCAAAGCACGGTCCACCGAAGAGTGCGTCTGATCGGAGTAGTACACGACGGCCCCGGCAGTGCGATCATTCAGCGTGGCATGCCTAGCCGCGGCCAAGGCCGTCAAATTGGCCATCGAGCCGCCGCTCACGAACAAGCCGCCTGCGCCTTCCGGAAATCCGCACCACTGGCGCAGCCAGTCGATAACTGCAAGCTCCAGAGCCGCGGGCCCCGAACCGCCGAGCCATGTCCCGTTGAAGACGTTGAAACCGGCCGCCAACGCATCCGCCATCACGCTGACGAAATTGGATGGTCCTGGCACGAAGGCAAAAAAGCGCGGATGGCAAATGTTCATGATATTCGGGAAGACGTCGCGCTCCAACCGCGCGAGAATCTCCCCGGCCGGGACGGGCGCTGCAGGCGCGGCTCCGAGCAATGCCGGACGCAAGGCCTTGGGATCGCCCTTTGCGCCCACGGGCTTATCGCGAAGGCGTGAAAGGTGATCAGCCAGCAGATCCACAACGCGGTACCCGAGGGACCTCATCTCCTCGGTCGAGAGTTCGAGATTGTTGGTCTTCATTCATTCATCCGTCCAGCCCTCGCGCCCAACGAGGGGCACAAAGCGGCATCCTGATGCGACGCGTGTAGTGATCTTTCCGTTTTCCTTGCGGACCACGCGCAAATCCTGGTCGTCGCGTCCGCCGACGGGGATCACCAATGTGCCCGGATCGCGCAACTGCACAAGGAGTGCGGGTGGCGTCCAGGGCGAAGCCGCCGCCACGGAGATCGCGTCATACGGGCTCTCGGGAGGGTACCCAAGCGATCCGTCGCCACATACCACGATAATGTTCGTGTCGAGCCCGGCACGGGCGAGATTCGCGCGCGCCTGCTCCACGAGTTCCGGGATCCGCTCGATGGAGACAACCTGCCGCGCCAGCGCGCCGAGCACGGCGGCGTGATAGCCCGAACCAGTACCTACATCCAGCACTTTTTCCGGACCCTGCAACGCCAGGGATTCGGCCATCAGCGCGGTCATGTACGGCTGCGTGATCGTCTGGCCATAGCCGATGGGCAGCGGCGCGTCGGCGTAGGCGTTGTCACGGTCCTGAGTCGCGACGAACTCCTCGCGGGCGATGATGAGCATGGCGTTAAGCACACGCTGATCGCGAATGCCGCGGCGGCGCAACTGCTTCTCCACCATCTCCACGGCGGCCTCGTGCAGCGTACTCACTTGAATCTCTTCCGATACTGCAGGTCGATTCCAAACAGGCCATTGGCTTCACGCACAGCGATGGCCGACCACTGCCGGCTCACGTCCCATTCGATTCGCACGATCTGCTCTTGCGTTCGATTGAGGTTGGTGACATAGGTGAGGGTGATGTCCTTCGAAACCTGCTGCTCGATTGTAAGGCGCGCTTGCGGCAAGTAATCGACCCCTGTGACGGTGGGATCGATCTTGACGCGGCTCGCGCCGAAGAAGCGCTGCACGCGGCTCGAAAGCTGCGCCGACACCGCTTCTCCCAGCAGGCTGCCGCCCGCCTCGACCAGGCCCGACGAGCCGCTGGGGGCCTGAGCCGGGATCAACCCCGGGCTTTCGGAAGGAGCGCGGCCCACCGCGAGCAGCGCGATGATTTCGCGCGACTGCATCGGCGGGTCTGAGCTGTAGTTCACGTTCAGCTTCTGAAGGGTTCCAGAGAGGGTGACGTTAATTGTGACGCCGCGCGCTCTGGTCTCGAGATCCATGTCGAAGCTCGGTTCGATTTTCACCGGATTCAGAAAGCGTATGTCGCCGCGATTGACGGTGTAGCGGTTGCCAAACACCTGAATCTCGCCTTGGTTAATGGAAGATGTGCCGAGCAACACCGGCTGCAAAGGGGTTCCGCGCAGGCGGACCTCGATTTCGGCCTCCACGTTGCGAGTGAGGGAGGTCTGGAGCTCGAAGTTCGGGCTGCTTTCGACGCGCACGTCGAACTGCATTCCCCGCAAGTATTGGCTGGAGATGGCCGGTGCAGGAACGGGTTTTGCGGCTTGGGCCAAGATTTGAGCCAGGTCTGCGCGCGGCGTGAAAGAGGCACGGTCCAGCGTAACGATTCCCGACAATGAGCTCGAATCCGAAACGCCGTTCAATGAGAGAGTGGCGCTGAAGCTAACACTCACGTCTTCCGGGTATCGCACCCGCACGTGTTGCGCGTCCATCCGCAGGCGGTAGACGAGATTCGACCGGAACTCGACGAATCCGGTGAGATTGACCGTGCCGCCCCCGGTCTCCGCCGTCAATTTTTCGATGGTGGCGCGATTACGGTCGAACACTACGGCGCCGTTGGCGTTGTCCACGCCATTCGGCAGATCGCCCAGGTAGAGCGACGCGTTCTTCAGCTCCAAGCGCCCGTTCAATTGGGGATCTCTCAGAGATCCGCGAATCGAAGCCTGCACGGTGGCGTTGCCGCGAGCGACAAGGTCCGGGTTGAACAGTTGCAGGATAATGAGGTTCGCCGAGCCGCGGACCGCCAGATCGGCGCCGGTCCGCGCATCAAACGGCATCCCGCCCGTTACTTCTATGCTGGTGTCGCGTCCACTGAATTGCGCGGAACGGATGCGCGCTTCTTTCGATGAGATCGCCACCAACACCGGTTGGCTGTTCTTCAGCACGATATCCCGCGCTTCGACGCCCAGGCGCAGAGTCTGCGCCGGCTTCGGATTGACCTCGAACGTTTCAATCCTCAGTTCCGCGCGGAAATCCTGGATTTTTCGGAGCGCGACCGAAACGGTGACGCCACCCGCCACGAATCCTTGAAATGGCGGCTCGGTCTTCTGCTCAGGCTTGCTTCCGATCATGACCAGATCGTGAAGCGTAGCGAGGCTGGCCCGCGGAACGCGAATCGTCGCTGAGCCGGGGTAATCGCCCTCCAGCCGCCAGGCGCCTTGGGCCTCGATGGCCGCATCGCGAGCCGTGCCTGTGGCGCGAATCCCCAGCTCGACTCCGCGTGTCTGCGCGGCAAGGGAGATCTCGCCTAACGGTTCGCGGTCGAGCGTGACGTCGCGCGCGCGCATTTCGCCGTTTACGGAAGTGAGCGCAAGCTCACCGTTCAACACGCGCGCTGTGCCACCGGCTTTTGCGTCAACGGTGGCCTCGACACCCGAATGCAGGTTGGCGAACGCCTCCACGCGCATGGCCGGCAAGCCCTCGGCGGCGAGATCGAACTGAAGGTCGCCGTTTTTCCAATCGTCCCCACGATGACGATAGGAGCCTTGGAAGCGCAGCTTGCCGGGTCCGTCATCAGCTTCTCCCGCGCGGAATTCGAGCACGCCAGGGGAGTATCGCAGGTTCGCGCGCAGGCGATCGATCTGTTCCCCCAATGCGGCCGGCCTTTCTGCCGCCACGGTGATCTCGGCCTCGGGCCGTTGGACGGACCCCGAAAGACGAATGCCGGCGGAGGCCGTTCCGCTGATCGGAGTGGTGACTCCGGCCTCCTTGGCGAGTTCCGCGAGTTGTGCGTTGCGGAGGTTCAGCCGGGCCGTGATCATTGCATCTTCGAATTTTCCATCTCGCGGCAAGATTTCCGCGGATCCCTCGAGTTCCGTGGCGGCCCGCGCCACAACCAGACGCGTGAAGCGCACGCCGTGCCGGCTCGCGGCTTCGACGTCGCCGTTGAAGCGGTCAAAGAAATGGCCATCGATGGTCGCGTTGGCGATGCTGATCTGACCCGCAAACAGCGGATCGTCAAGCGGTCCGGTGACGGTCCCGTTCTGAATCGGAAGTTCCTTCGGCGCGTCGGCGCTGGCTAGGGCGAGCGCCGGCACGAGATCACTGAGATCAGAAGAGCGCGCCCGAACCTGCAATACCTCGCCGAGAGTGCCCGTCAGATCCAGCCGCGAGACTGGTGTTCCGAGATAAGAATTGCCGAGCCGCAACTTGCCGCCGGCTTGATCGTAGAACACGTCGAGCTGCCCTTCGAGCGGTGTACCTCCTTGCCCTGGTGTGATCGCAAGGCTCGCTTGCACCTTTGCCGTGGGCTCGCCCGGCTTCGCGTCCACCGTGAAGCCGCCGGCGATGGTTCCGTTCCAGGGAAACGGGCGGCTCGTGGCAATCTTGGCCGCTTGCTGTACATCGAGTCCGGCGAGGCTCCCGTCGAAGTGGAACTGCCGCCAGTCCGCGAGCTCCGCCTGGCCGGTGACGGTTCCACCCAACGCTGCCCCCGTAATTGCACGAAGCGTGACTTTGGAGGGCGTCAGATTCATCTCGGCGCGAAGTTCCGCACCTTCGATTTTGAGACGATCACGCGCGTACCCGATCCCGCGCGCAGTTAAGCGCCCGTTCATCGCGAACGCAAATGGTTTCGCGAAAGCGATCGTCAGCTTGCCGTCAAATGCCGCTGTGCCGGCGGGCGCCAGGGGCAACTGGAACATCGCTACTGCGTCTCGGACGGCTGCGGTCGCCTTGATGACCAGGGTGCCGTGCGGCGCGCGCACGTCAGTAAGAGTGCCAGTCAGATCGGCGCGCGATTCCTTGGTCGCGAGGTGCAGGCGCGTGAACTCGATGCCCGATTTGGAAAGAATGAAGGCAGCGGATGCGTCGACTTCAAGCGGAGCGAACCCGCCGGGCATGACGCGCAGGCGGCGCGACGCAAAATCTCCGCGGTAGCGAGGCCCGCTCGCATCGTACGCCATCCGCGCCCGGAGCTCCTCGCCGCGCACGCTGAACGGAACCATCCGGTCATCGTACTCAACGATGCCGTCTACGACTTCGTACCTGCGTACGGCGAGGTTCAGCAAATCTTCGGCCCAGGTCTTGTTGCCGCGCCGCACGCGCGGGGACGGGACGTTCGTGGAGCCATCGGGATAAAACACAATCCGCACCATCGGCCGCGCGACGCGGAGCGAGGAAAGATCGACCTTCCGCTCCAGCATGGAAATGATGCGCAGGCCCGCCGTGATCGATTGAATACGCAGCAGCGGAGGCTCACCTTCCGGCTCCTTACCGTGAAGCACCATCGGCGCGACGCTGGCGGACAAATGCGCCCAGTCATATGTAAAGCTGCCGAGCTCGACGCGGCCTCCCGTTGCGTCTTCGATTTCGGTGATGATGCGTCTCCGGACCATCTCGCGAAACCAGCCGCTGCGCTCCACCAGCACACCGGCAATCGCGCATACGATGAGGAGAACGACCACCGCCGCCAGCACGCGTAACGCGACTCGTCCGATTTTTCTCATTTGAAGACCGCGTCCCGGTACAGAATCTGTGTCTCGGTCCGCACGGCGCCGAGCCAGCGGTCGAGCGCTTGCATCACCGTCTGCTCGGTCAGCAGCTTTTCGACTTGACCCCGGCTCTCCTCAAACGAGGGCACGTGCGCCGGATTGGCCCGCCGCCAGTCCACCGCGAGTGTCTGATAGAAATCGCGCAAATCTTCCTCGGTGAACTCGACTTCGGGGCGAAAGCGAAGATCGGTGAAGCGCATGGTGCGCAGGCCTGCCGACAAGTGATCAAGAAGCTCCTGCTCAGTTATGCGGTACCGCGCGAGCGCGGCGCGGTAGTCCGCCTCGGTTGCATACTGCGACTTTACCTGATCGAGCAGGTGAGCGGCGTCGGCGGCCGAAGACAGCTCCAACCGGCTCGACTCCGTCTCCTGGAGAATCAGGATCTGATCCACCAACCGGTCGGCCGCTTTCCGCTTCTGCTCGCCGCTCAAGTCGAGTGGCTTTTGATCGAGGAACGCCGATACACGCAAGTCGCGGATCACGTCGCTCTCCGTGATCACCTGTTTGCCGACGGTAACGGCGACGCGGTCGAGGATTTCCGCCGGGCTGGTGAGCGCATCCACGAGCATCGCGAGCAATAGAAGTGCGAGCCGGAAGGTCATCAGAAGGTCTGCCCCAGTGAGAAGTGGAACTGGAAAATGCTGATGCGCTGCGTCACCAACTGCCCCGCGCCTGCGAGCAATTGTTCCTCGGTGCCTTGGAATCCAAAAAAGCGCGGCGAGTTCGGGCTCAGGCTGAAGTCGGCGCGGATGGGTCCGATCGGGGTGCGGTAACGGATGCCGAACCCGATGCCGTGCACCATGTAATCGAAGTCCTGCAGATTGCGCTGGCGAAATCGGAAACTGACGTCACGCACCTCATCGTAGACGTTGCCCATATCGTGGAAGAGAACACCGCCGATGTTATCGCCGAAAAGCGGGAAGCGCAGCTCCGTGGAGTGAAAGATCAGGGCGTTGCCGCCGATGGGGAAGCCGGTTTGAAGGTCGCGCGGTCCGGCCTGGTTTTCGGGGAACGCGCGATTCGAGGTTGCGCCGCCGGAGAAGAAGCGCTCAGCGAGCGGGATTTCGGGCAAGCCGGCCAGGCGCTGGATGTAGCCCAATTGCAGGGTGCGTGCGACCACCACGTCCCGGCTGAGCGGATGATAGGTGGAGTTACGCAGGAGCAGCCGCGTGAAAACCGTCTCCGAGCCGAATTGCTTCAGGGCGATCCCGGCGTCGACCGTATTGTAGATGCCTCGATGCGAGTTGATCGGATCGTCGCGGCGATCCTGGATGAAGGCCAACGAAACCTGGCCCGTGCGTTCGGGCTGCGACAACAGCGGGATCAGCTCCGGCGAAATCTTCAGGTCTGTGATCGTGACGCGACGGAAGCTGAAGCGGTACTGCAACGTATTGGCGCGCGAGAGACGTTGCCCAAGCTGCACCGATCCTTCCCAGCGCCGCGCTGCAAACGTGCGCACGTCGTGCGAATAATCGAAGAGCCCGGAGAACGTAAGCGAGAGGTTCTCGTTTCCGCTGAACTGCGGCAACAGGTAGCTGAGCAGCGCGCGCTGCTCCACGGTGGACGCGCGGGTTTGAAGGCTCACGGTATGTCCTAATCCGAGCAAGTTCAGCCGGCTCAAACCAAGGGAAATACGCGGGCTGAATCCGGTGGTCCCAGCGGGCTGGTCGAAGGTTGTGACGCCGCCGC
>QHXU01000087.1 GCA_003223065.1 Acidobacteriota bacterium
ACAGGTCATTGACCGTCACCATGCGGGGCTCCATATACCACTTGTGGTTACGGACGAACTTGTAGGCGGCCTCGATGTGCGGCGGCGGCACGTAATCTTCACCAAAGATCCGGCGGTATAAGTCCGGATACTCGTAACCGGCTGCTGGGTCGGGATAAAAGCGAAGGGCCTGATGATACCGGATTGCGAAGCTGGTCTTGGCCGAGACGTAGGGTTCGAAGAGTTGCGCCCCCCACCAACCGTGATCGGTCTTTATGAGGCTTTGCACTACATCGTGCAGAAGACAAGCCAGGATGACTTCCTCAGACATACCCGTCTTCAGCGCGCGAGTGGCACTCTGAAGCACATGATTTGCGGGCGCGAACCGATATTTAAAGAAGTCGAGCAACGTCGGCTTTGGCGGCATCGGCTCTAGTTTCTTCACGTTGCCGCCTCTTTGGCCGGCCACGAAAAGGCTTCCAGTTCCTCTCCGGTAATCCCGCGTCTCGACCTGCGCCTCAATTTCGGCGACGGTGGGGAACTTCTGCGCTGTTTTGGCAGGCGCAGCGGCATCCAACTGTTGCGACATGTAGTCTTCGAGTGCGTCCGCCCGCGCCTCGGGGTCCATCAGACTGACAGAAGCCGCTCCGCCAAGGCTGGTGAGGAAAAGCCTTCGATCGATCTCCATACTTCCCCTTTCACCCGGGATCTCGGACTCTGAGCGCCCGGTCAACTGCAACTATACATCATTGCAACGGGAAAGTTAGCTCTAGAATTGCCGTCGCAGGCCTTGGTGTCCGAATGCGGACATCACTTTCCGGATGCGTGCAGGCGGTCCTGTTAAATCCGCACGATCCGCAGCTTGTACTTTGGAAGGCAGGCTGCTAAAGAGGTCTGAGATGGGCACACTAGCCGCAGACATCAGGTACGCCGTTCGGAGTATGCGCCGATCCCCGGGTTTCTTTTGTTTGGTGATTGGAATTCTGGGGCTCGGGATGGCCGCGAGTGTGTCGGTGTTTAGCATCGTGGATGGCGTGGTGATGCGTCCCTTGCCTTACCGCGATCCGGAGCGGCTGGTGATATTGCGGGCGGTTTCCACCAGTCCCCCGTACGATTCGAACGGCTCCATCTCTTACGCTGATTTCGATCAATTCACAGCGAAAGCGCGGTCCTTCGAGGATCTGGCGATTACTTACCGTACCGGCTGGTCGGCGGTAACGCTAACCGGCGGAAACGAGCCCGAGAAGGTGCAGGGCGCCTTCGTGTCCCCAAACCTGTTCGGCATGTTCGGGCGTTCGCCGAAAGTGGGGCGGACCTTTACCGCGGAGGAGAATCGGCGGGGAGAGCGGGTTGTGGTGTTAAGTGAAGCGCTTTCGATCCTGCGGTTTGGCTCCGGGGAACAGGCGATCGGCCGGGATCTCGAGATCGGCGGCGTCAACTGGAGAGTGATCGGCGTCATGCCTCCGGATTTTCGCGTTCCTTTCCTGAACGTCCAGCTTTGGGCGCCGGTTCTTTCCCATCCCGAGTGGAACGACACGGAAGAGGCGAATCCTCAGCAGCGTCAAAGATGGGACGTTATGGCGCGGTTGAAGGCCGAGACGACACTGACGTCGGCGCAGATGGAAGTGGACGCCATCGCGAGCCAGTTGAAGGCGGCGCTGCCGGAATTTCACAAGGATCGCCTGCGACTGGTCCCGTTGCGCGAGCACTTCACAGGCAACGTGCGGAGAGCATTTTGGGTATTGTTCAGCGCGGTCGCAGTCCTGCTGCTGATCGCCTGCGCCAACGTGGGTAATCTGTTGCTGGCCCGGGTAGCGTCGCGAAATCGCGAGTTGGCTATACGTGCCGCCTTGGGAGCGGAGCGCGGCAGGTTGCTGCAGCAGTTTGTGACGGAAAGCATGACCTTATGTTCCTTGGCTGGAATTGCAGGCACCGCCCTGTCACTGGCGCTCGTGCGCTTGCTGAAGGCAGTTGCGCCCGTCGATACACCGCGGCTAAGCGAAGTCGGACTCGATGCGCGGGCTCTCCTGTTTGCGATTGCCGTGAGTCTGCTGGCCGGAATACTCCTCGGATTCGCTTCGGCTTGGAAAGCCTCGCGCCAGGTGCCAAGGGAGTTCCTCAACGCGTCCGGGCGGAGTGCGGCGGACACACGCGAAAGTCGCCGGGTAAAAAATCTCCTTGTGGCGTTCGAGTTCACGCTGGCGATGGTCTTGCTCACCGGCGCGGCGTTGTTCATTCGCAGCTTCGTTGCCGTTCTGGACGTAGATCTTGGGTTGCGGCCGGAACATGTTCTAACTGCGCGGGTGAGCCTGCCGGGTTCGATGCAGCCGCGGCAGATCTCTGATTTCTACCGCCGCGTGATGCAAAGGATCAGCATGGCGCCGGGAGTGCAGGCCGTGGGCAGCGTGAGCAACCTGTTTTTTCTCGATGAAAGGCGAATGCACGCGCTGAGACAAGTGGAGGGCCGGCGGCCGGAGCCTGTAGCGGCATGGACGCCGCTCGTGTGGTCGCAGGTCAGCGGCGCCTATTTCCAAGCCGTGGGTATTGCTCTGCTGCGAGGCCGGTATTTTAACGAACAAGACCGGCCGGATTCGCCGCCAGTAGTGATCGTGAACGAGGCGGCCGCGCGGCGCTACTGGCCCGGGGAAGATCCGATCGGAAAGCGTCTGAAAGGCTTTGACCCGCGAGGGCGGAATGATGATTGGCTCACTGTCGTCGGGCTTGTAAGAGATACGCGGAACGGCGGTCTGGAGTGGAAACTGTTCCCGCAAATCCACGAAGTGCAGGCGCAAGGCGGTGAGCAGGCCGGCGTTCTCGTGATCCGTACGGCGGGCGATCCCGCGCGGATTGCGGCAACAGTGCGTGCATTGATTCACGAGACCAGCGGGGACGCGAGCATCTCGTCAGTGGGCACGATGGAGCAATTGCTCGATCAGCAGAAGGTGCAACGCCGATTCCAGACCTGGCTGATCGGCGCGTTTTCGGCGATCGCTCTGGCGCTGGCCGCCTTGGGTGTATTCGCGGTGATGCATTACTCGGTGGCGGCAAGGACGCGCGAAATCGGAATTCGGATGGCGGCCGGAGCACAACCACGCGATATCCTGGGGCTCGTAGTGCGCGACGGAGCACGGCTGGCTCTCGCCGGCATCGCGGCCGGTCTGCTGGCTTCGGCCTGGGCCGCCGAGACGATCGCGAGCATGCTTTACGAAGTAAAGCCGACCGATCCCGTCAGCTTCGGAGCCGCCACGATCATCCTTGGCACGGTAGCGCTGTCGGCATGTTATTTCCCGGCAAGGCGTGCATCCCAAATAGATCCGGTTCGAGCACTGCGGCAGGAGTGAGGCAGCCGCCCAAACGCTCGAGCTGGGAAATCCGCCCCATCCGCAGAAGGTGTATTCCGAGCCGGGCGTTGAGCTAGCATATCAACACAACGTCTGGAGGCTAACGACGCCCATGTTCCGGAAAATCGCCTCGCTAGAACCTTACGCCCTATCGCTGATGCGAATGGTGATTGGATTTACGTTCTCACTGCACGGTATGCAGAAGCTGTTCGGATTCTTCGGCGGAATGGGACGCAGCGGCGCGGTAGCGCAGTTCCCCTCGCTCTTGTGGGTGGCCGGTGCTCTCGAAACCTTCGGCGGTCTGTTGATCCTGGTTGGTCTTTTCACCGCTCCGGCGGCCTTCATCCTTTGTGGTGAAATGGCGGTCGCCTATTTCAGGCAGCACGCGCCCCGCGGCCCGTGGCCGATTCTGAACGGGGGCGAACTGGCGGTCCTTTACTGTTTCATTTATTTGCACCTGGTCACCGCCGGCGGCGGAGCCTGGAGCATCGATCGCTTCATACGCAAGCCGCAGAAAAGCTGATTGATTCTCGCGTAATATACTCGGGGAGAGAGCGTAAATCCATGATGAGACTTGTCCTGATCCCCGCTATACTCGTGGGCGCAAGTTGCGGCGTCGCGCAAGAGAGGCAGCCGCTCAGCCCGCCCGCCCAAACGTCCGTCACCATCTCCGGCAAGACGATCACCATAAAGTACGCCGCGCCCTCTATGCGCGGGCGCAAGATCTTCGGTGGCCTCGAGCCATATAACAAGGTCTGGCGCGCTGGAGCCAACAGCGCTACCGCGCTCCACACCGACGCGGATCTGGACCTGAATGGCCTTGCCGTGCCCAAGGGGGATTACACCGTCTTCGTATGGCTCGATCCGAACCAGTGGCAGCTCATTGTCAACAAGCAGACCGGCCAGTGGGGTCTTGAGTATCATCAGGACCGCGACCTTGGGCGCGTCAAGATGAATATGGGTAAGCCGGCGGCTCCTATCGAGACTTACAAGATGACCCTCTCCGCCACTGGACAAAACACCGGAAAGCTCCAGTTGGAATGGGAGAATACGATCGCCTGGGTTCCATTCACCGTGAAGTAATCCCGCGATGACATGGCTCGAAAATCCATCTACTACGGGTGGGCGAATCTTGCGGTTGCCGCGCTGGCAATGGTGGGGACGCTGCCTGGCAGGACACAAGGCCTCGGGCTGGTCACCGAGTCCTTGCTCAGTGATCTACGGATCGATCGCGTCCCCTACGCCGCCATCAATCTTTGGGCGACCCTGATCGGCGCAGCTTTCTGTTTGCCGTGCGGCCGGCTGGTTGATCGCTTCGGATCGCGCATCGTCCTCACGACCGTCGTGCTGGCCCTGGGTGCTTCGGTGCTCGCGATGAGCTCGGCCGGAGGACTTGTTGCGCTGTGCATTACCTTGACACTGACGCGCGGTTTTGGGCAGAGCGCCCTTTCCGTGGTCAGCCTCGCGCTCGTCGGAAAATGGTTCGCGCGGCGGCTGAATTACGCGATGGGCGTTTACTCGTTGCTGGTCGGCATAGGATTCATCGCAGCGTTCCCGTCCATCGGTCAAGCGGTGCTCCGGTTCGGCTGGCGGACCACCTGGTCGGGAGTGGGTTGGTTCCTGCTGTTGGGCTTAATGCCAGTGGCTTGGCTCGTCGTCCGCAATCATCCCGAGGACCGTGGGCTCGCGGTCGATGGCGACGATCAGTGCGCCGAGGCGCGCCTGTCCGACCTGAACGTATGGCAGGCGCTCCGAAGTCCGGCGTTCTGGGTGTTTGCGCTTGCCAGTTCGGTCTTTGGGCTTGTGTACTCGGGAATCTCGCTGTTCAACGAATCGATTCTCGTCGAACGCGGCTTTGACGCCTCTACCTACCACACCGTTCTCGCTGTGAGCACATTCCTCGGCCTGCTGGCAAACTTTGGAGGCGGCTGGCTTGCCTCTCGCTGGCCGATTCAACGGCTGATGGGCCTGGGAATGGCGGTGCTCGGGCTCGCGCTGCTGGCTCTGCCCCTGGTCCGTACATTCATCGATGTCATGCTCTATGGCGTGGCGATGGGCGTCGCGGGCGGAGTGGTCACCGTAGTTTTCTTCTCGGTTTGGGGACAGGTGTTTGGCCGGGGGCACCTTGGCCGCATCCAGGGATGCGCGCAAATGATGACTGTGTTCGCCTCCGCTGTCGGACCTCTGCTGCTCGCCGAAACACTTCGGCAGACTGGCTCCTACGATCTTCTCTTCTACGGTCTCGCCGTGGTCGTGGCACTCTTGGGATTCGCTTGCTGGTATGTTGTGATTCCGTCGCGCGAAGCGAGCGGCGCGCAGGCGATTCCGCAGGCGCAGCCGGTTGGTTAAAGGCGAAGATTCAACAGGCGTTCGGCGTTGCCGCGATAGATTCGGTCTTTGTCTTCCGCCGTCAAACCGAGCTCTTCGATCACGCGAATCGTTTCGCGAATATAGAGGCCTGGCACCGGTTCGAATGGCGTGTCGGACGCAAACAGAACACGATCGGCTCCAAAAAAAGCGAGGCCGCATCGTGTTGCCGCCAGCGCGCCGAACAACGCCGTGTCCGCGTAGAACATCTTAAAGTAATCGAACGGCCGCTTCTTCATGGCGCACAACAGCCCTGCGTAATCCTCCTCGGAAGTCCGTAAGCCGAGTTGGTCCCAACCATACCCGACGCGTCCCTCAAAGTACGGGATCATCGCGCCCATGTGATGCGTGATGATTTTCAAACCAGGATGCCGGTCGAACATCCCCGAAAACACCAGGCGCGCCATTGCGACGCTGGTTTCGTACGGCCAGCCGAAGGTCCACCAGATCTCGTACTTCGAACGATCCTCGCTGCGGTAGTCCGGAAAGTCTCCGCCGCGCGCGGGATGAAGCCAGATCGCCAGATCGCGGCGCGCCAGTTCATCGAAAAGCGGAAGAAAATCTTCCGAGTCAAGAGGCTTGCCGGCGGCATTC
This sequence comes from Acidobacteriota bacterium, assembly GCA_003223065.1. GTDB lineage: Bacteria > Acidobacteriota > Terriglobia > Bryobacterales > Bryobacteraceae > Palsa-187. The sequence goes on from QHXU01000087.1 coordinate 6,282, forward strand.
GAGTACAGTTGAGCGCCGCGCGCGTGGAACTGATCGGCTGCTCTCTCCAGTTCTTTCTCCGCTGCGTCCGGATCGTTCATGGGCAGAGCGGCTGCGAAGCCCGGAAAGCGGTCCGGATAACGGTCGACGAGCTCCGCCATCCCATCGTTAGCCATGCGCGCCAGCTCCACGGAGGCCGGCGGGCGGGCAAACGACTCGATGGGCGGCGAGGCCAGCGAAATGACCTGGGAATAATCGCCGAACTCGTCCATCATTCGAAAGCGTGCGTCGAGATCCACCATGACCGGAAGGTTCCGCGAGCGTTTGCCCATGTCTTTCAAGCCGGGCGCGACCTTGAGGAATTCGGCAAAGAAGCGTTGGGGAAGGATATGGTTGAAGACGTCGATCTTCACGGAAACCCATCATACACTCAGCGTGAAACAATGATTATGGAAGGATGCGCCGCGTGGTGGAAGCGAGCTGACCGGCATGGCGCTGAAGACGACATCCGCCGCTACGCGCGTCGAGGAGGACGCGCTCGGCCCTATCGAAGTCCCGGCCGATCACCTGTGGGGCGCGCAGACCCAGCGCTCCTGTCTGAATTTTCCGATCGGCGTCGAGCGATTCCGCTGGGGCCGCCCAGTGATCCGCGCCCTCGGGATTCTGAAAAAATGCGCGGCGCTGGCGAATGGCGAGCTGCGCCAGTTGTCCAAGGAAAAGGTCGACCTGATTGTGCGCGCCGCGCAGGAAGTGATCGGAGGCAAGTGGGACGGTGAGTTTCCATTGGTCGTGTTTCAGACAGGATCGGGCACGCAGTCGAACATGAACGCCAACGAGGTAATCGCCAACCGCGCGATCCAGATCGCCGGCGGCGTTCTCGGATCGAAGAAACCGATACATCCCAACGACGACGTGAACCGCAGCCAATCCTCGAACGACACGTTCCCCACCGTGATGCACGTCGCGACAGTAGAGCAGCTGGAGAACGTGCTCATGCCCTCGGTAAGGCTGCTTCGGGACACGCTGGCCGCTAAATCGAAGGCATACGCGAACGTCGTGATGCTGGGCCGCACTCACCTGCAGGATGCGACGCCGGTAACCCTCGGCCAGGTCATTTCAAGCTGGGCGGGCCAGCTCGATCAGGCGGTGGAGGGTATCCGGCGTGCAATGCCTGGCGTATGGGAACTCGCCATTGGCGGCACCGCCGTCGGTACGGGCATGAATGCCCACGCGCGCTTCGGAGAAATCGCCGCGCGCAAGATCGCCGAGGAAACCGGACAGCCGTTCGTCTCCGCACCGAACAAATTTGCGGCGCTGGCCTCGCATGATGCCATGGTCACGGTGAGCGGCGCGCTCCGCACGCTCGCGGGCGCGCTGATGAAGATAGCGAACGACATCCGATGGTATGCTTCCGGCCCCCGCGCCGGAATCGGTGAGCTGCTGATTCCCGACAATGAGCCGGGCTCCTCGATCATGCCTGGAAAAATCAATCCCACGCAGTGTGAAGCCATGACGCAGGTCGTGGTGCAGGTCTTCGGAAATGATCATGCCGTGGCGTTTGCAGGCTCGCAGGGCAACTTCCAGCTCAACGTTTTCAAGCCGGTGATCCTGCACAATGTGCTCGAATCGATCGAACTCACCGCTGATGCGTGCCGCTCGTTCGAGGAGCGCTGTGCTCGTGGAATCGAGCCGAACGAGGCGCGCATCCGGGAGCATCTTGACAATTCGCTGATGCTGGTCACCGCGCTCAACCCGCACATCGGCTACGAGAAGGCCGCCAGGATCTCGCTGACCGCCTACCACGAGGGCACCAGTTTGCGCGAGGCGGCGCTGAAGCTCGGCTACGTAACGGCCGAGCAGTTCGACGAATGGGTGAAGCCGGAGGAGATGACGCATCCGCTTCCTGACTAGGAATGGGCGGCCTTGGTATCTTCGTGCCGCGTGATCTGGTGAAACTTACTCATATCGATGCCCACGATTTCGCCGCGCGCATCATGAACGAACATGCGCTTGAAGGACGCGTTCCAGACGACCTCGCTGGCCGTATATGAGGAGCGCGCATGAATGACCTGCGATGAAGTCTCATCGATGCCGGTGAGATAGATCAAAAACTCCGCGCCGCTCTCCGCCAGATCGCTTGTAGTAAGTCCATACAGCGGGCTGCTCTCTCCAATCGGATGAACCACCGTCCACGTCGTGGGGAAGAACGCTACACCTTCGCGCTCCAGAGCCAGAGGATGATAGCGGCGGATATGACCGTCCGCGTCCTTCTCCAACCGGGAAAATACAACCTGGGCTCTGAGTTGATTGATGATCTGCGTGGCGCGCCGGTTGATAACGCGGAACTCGAATGCCGTGATTCCGTCGTAGGGTGCGATGACGGCGCTGTTGGTGAAAACGATTCCCACGCTCGGCCTCGAAAACCGCGCGAAGAAGAGACCGGTGATAAGGGCGAAGCCAAGCAAGGCATAGAGGGTTTCGGCCGCGACGAGGAGATTCGCGCCAAGGCCGTGCGGAATCATGTTGCCGTAGCCAATGGTCGCGAAAGTGTGAACGCTGAAAAAGAAAGCCTCAAGAAACCGGTTGTTGAGTTTTTCACCGCTGACGGTGGCAAGCGATCCCGGCCCGCACAGCACATACGCCAGCGCAAAAAGCGCGTTCGAGACCACATAGAACGCCACTACCAGCACGGAAAACTGCGACCACGACATCGTCAGAAACCCGCTGAATGAGCCGAGGAGAGAACGCAGGTCCGTTGGACGCAGCATGCTGAAGCTGCCGTCCCGATTCAACAGCCGCCCCTCGTAACTTCTTGAGACGACCGAGCCGAACCCGAAATCCTCGTCGTGTTTTCGGGGCCCGCCTTGCCCGGCCATATTGTCCAGGGTACTTGACTTCTTCCCCTTCTACCTCCGTTTTGCGGGCTTGCGAAGGAACAGGGTAAGATTCCGCTTTGCGCCGGCGCTGCTCGTTTACCGCACTTCCGCGTCCAGCATCTGAAGAAACTGCCGGACCTCGGCCGGATCGGAGAGAAGGAAGCGGGCGCGGCTGGTTCGCCTGGGGCCAACCCGAACGGTGACGCCGCGCGCGAGCGTGGCGAAAGCGGGCTCGTCGTTCGGATCGTTGCCGACGTATATGGGCAGCGCGCGGCGATGGAAGCCGCGCCATTCGCGGCGGACCACGGCGCCTTTGCCGCGCAGCTCGCCGGGCGCCACCTCCCACACCTGATCGCCTTGGAGCACACGCAGCCGCGTTGAGAACGGCTCGAGCACGGTCCGCAGCACCGCGTAGGTTTCGACGGCGGCCGGTCCTAGGGCGTTGCGATAGTGCAAGGCGAACGTCGCGCCTTTATCCTCGATCCACAGGCCTGGTGTCTTTCGAACGTGCCCGGCGAGCCCGTTCTTGGCTTGAGCCAGCATGCGCCGGACCGGCTCGCTTGGTTTCGTACTCCCGTTGCGCTCCCACCCGTACAATCCCAGGCAGCAGACGCCCCGCACGCCAATCCGTTCGCGAACATCTTCCTGCCTGCGGCCGCTGACCACCCAGACCCGCAACCGCGGGTGGTGCACCAGGCGCAGCAATATCCTGCGCGTGAGCGGATCCAGCCACACTTCCTCCGGCCGTGGGCGCGTCGGCGCCAGAGTGCCGTCGAAATCCAGGAACAACGCGATGGATTCAGCTTGCTGGATACGCGCCGAAACCTGCCGCCAGCATTGGAGCAGATGGCGCATCAGCGCCTCACCTGGCGGCGGCGAACGATTCGACCTCGGTCGAATCCGGCTGTGGGCGCTTGCGGCGCTCGCCCGCGTCGATCCGCAGTGCTGCCAGCTCTGCGATCAGACTGCCTGCCCAGCGGTAGATGTTGTGCTCGCGCAAATAGGCCCGCATCCGCGCCATGCGCGCGCGTTTCTCGTCGGGAGCCATTTCTAGCGCGCTGTGGATCGCGTCGGCCAGTTCCTCGGTATCGTAGGGATTTACCAGCAGTGCGTCCACCAGTTCGTGACTCGCGCCGGTGAAATGGCTCAGGATCAACGCGCCTTGTTCGTCGGAGCGGGCCGCCACGTATTCCTTAGCCACCAGGTTCATCCCGTCGTGCAGGGACGTGACCATGCAGAGGTCGGCGGTGCGATAGTACGGCAGAATCTGCTTGTGGCTGTGATGGTAAGGCAGGAACACAATCGGCTGCCAGGAGCTCGTCTCGAAACGGCGGTTGATGCGTTGGGCCTCCTCCGATACTTTCTCCAGCAGGTCCTGATAGCGAGTGATATGCGTGCGGCTGGGCGCCCCGATCTGGACAAAGGTGAATTGGCGCTTGTAAATCGGATATTTCTCGAAGAACCTTTCGATCGCGCGGAAGCGCTCGGGAATGCCCTTCGTATAGTCGATGCGATCGACGCCGACGCCCAGCATGGAAGCTTCGACTCCCAACTCGCGAAACAGCGTCGCGCGCTCCAGCCATGTGGATTCGCGCGGCGCTGCGTCGCCCGGCTCGTTGGAGAATGTGACGCTGATTGGAAACGGCCGCACGGACGTGAAGTGGCCCCGGCGATTGACCGCGAAGCGCTCGCGGTCGATACGGGACTCGAGCGTGCGCTCCACCGTCTCCAGAAAATTGTTGCAATGCGATTGAATATGGAAGCCGATCAGATCCGCGCCCAGCAATCCGTCGAGCAGCTGGCGCTGACAGGGGCAAATCGCGAACGCCTCCGGATTCGGCCATGGGATATGCCAGAAAATCGCAACGCGCGCGTCCGGGCGCGCCTCCTTGATCATTGCCGGGACGAGCGCGAAATGATAGTCCTGCACCAGTACCAGCGGGTTCTCCTCGCCGGCGGCTTCCTCGAGAAGAGCGTCTGCGAAGCGGCGGTTTACCACCCGATAGTGTTCCCAATCCTGAGCCCGGAAGGTGGGACGCGTATGCGCGATGTGGCACAGCGGCCACAGCCCTTCGTTGGCGAATCCGAAATAAAAGCCCTGCTCTTCTTCGGGCGTGATCCAGACGCGGCGCAACGTGTATTGCGGATGGTCGGGCGGAACGCGCAGACGATCATGCTGGTCCACGGTCTCGTGGTCGGCATCGCCGGTGCCCTGGGCGATCCAGGTTCCGTCGCACGCGCGGAGAATCGGTTCGAGCGCCGTCACCAGCCCGCTCGCCGGCACCGAGCACTCCACAGTGTTGCCCCTGCGGAGGTGCTCGTACGGCTCACGGTTTGAAATCGCGAACAGGCGGCTTGACCCGAGCTTCTCCTGCACGAAGATTCGCAGGCGTTCCGGCGTCCACAGGGCCTCGGCTGCGTTTCGCAAACGAGCCTCTTCCTCAGCCGCGGCCCGCGCGGCCGTGAGCGTTGTCGCCAGGCGCGCCACTTCTCGCTTCAGCGGCTGGAATGTCTCTTCTTCGGGAAGTTCAGGACCGCCTGATGCACTACCGGTACGCACCTCGTGCAGCCATTGCGTCAAACGCGCCAGCGGCTCGCCCAGGCTCCAGCGCAGGATCAGCAATGTTACGCAAACGATCAGCGCCGTCTGCACCGCCAGGCCGGCCAGCGCATGTTTCCAGGTCGCGGCCTGGCGAGCGCTGATATATGCGACGTCGTGAAAGATCGCGAGCGCGCCGATGACCGTCGCGCCAGCTTTGATCGGCAGCTCGAAAACGTGCATCCGCTGTTCGCCCAACCGGAAGAATTTCCCCGCTCCGTTTTCGCGCAAAGCCGCTTGGGCTACGGGCGGTGTATTGCTGCCCAGCCGGGTCGCCAGATCCGACGTGATCGCCAGCGCATTGCCCCGATCGTCATACACCGCCACACCGGCCACGCGTTGCCGGTTCTGGAAGTGATCCACAAGCCGTTGCAACTCAACAGCGGCATGGTTGGCCACCAGCGGCGACGCGGATTTTTCCAGGGTCTCGGCGAGTTCAAAGGAGTGGCGCTCCAAGTCACGCTTCAGCCCGCGTGTCTCGCTCTGCGCCTGGTAGAGTGCTAAGGCAAGTGAGACAAGGGTTACTCCGATAATGAGGGAAAAGTTTAACCGGACGCTGAGGCGCATGCCGCTTACTCCTTTGGGTACAGGTCCGGCGCTGCCACTCCGGGTCGAGGAATCACAAGCAAGATGTTTGCCAATTAGTGTAACCTGTTTTGTCTACGATTTACGTTCCGCGGTTTCTGCCACCGCAGGAAAGATTTACGCGCTTTGCGCAAACCTTGCAACACAAGGCGTCAGGTGTGCACAACCGTTCGCCTGTGTTAGTTTCTGGGGATGCACCCCACACCCGACCGACACACTAACTATAGTAAGCGGGATGTCGGCTACTTTGCAAAGCGCAGGCTGCGGCGGCACGCCCGCGTTCTGCACTTGTGGGCGCTCGGCGTGGGCGCGGTGATCTCCGGCGATTTCTTCGGCTGGAATTTCGGCCTCGCATCCGGCGGTTTTGGCGGAATGTTCATATCGTTGGCCATCATGACCGTGATGTACACCGGCCTCTGTTTCTCGATCGCCGAAATGTCGCCCGCTTTGCCACACACCGGCGGCGCCTACTCCTTCGCGCGGACGGCGATGGGACCGTGGGGAGGCTATATCACCGGCATCGCGGAAAACATGGAGTACATTCTCACGCCGGCGGTGATCGTGGTCGGCATCGGGGGCTACCTCGGCGCTATCGTCGGTACGCCGAAGTGGTTCGAACCGGTGTGGTGGCTCATCAGTTACGCCGTTTTCGTCGCGCTAAATATTTGGGGCGTAGAGCTTTCGTTCCGCTTTTCCGTCTTCATCACCATCGCCGCGCTCGCCGTGCTCGCCACGTTTTGGATCGGGGCGATTCGCCAACTCGACTTCGGGCGTTGGGCCTTGGACGTACCTGCGATTCCGGGAGCCACGCGCTGGATGCCGCGCGGCGCGGCCGGCGTACTGGCCGCTCTACCGTTCGCCCTGTGGTTCTATCTTGCTATCGAGCAGCTTCCGCTCGCGGCCGAGGAGTCGCATGATCCGCGGCGCGACATGCCGAAGGGGATCCTTTACGGCTTGCTGACACTCATCGCCTGCTCGTTCCTAACCTTATTTACGAGCGCCTCAATCCCACCCGGAGCGGCGAAGGTAGGCGCCTCGCAAGAGCCCCTTTTTCTCGGATTTCAGAACATGTTCGGTTCAAACGCAAAACTCCTGGGACTTATCGCCTGCACCGGCCTCATCGCCAGCTTTCATACCATCATCTTTGCCTACGGCCGCCAGATTTATTCGCTCTCTCGCGCCGGCTACTTCCCCACCTGGCTGTCCGAAACCCATTCAAAACACAAAACGCCGGTGCGTGCGCTGGTTGCGGGTTCCGTGCTCGGCTACGCAGCCGCACTGGCGATTTATCTTTCCGGGCAGAATAGCCCGGTGGGCGCCGTGTTGCTGAACATGGCGGTATTCGGAGCGGTGATCGCCTACATTCTCCAAATGGTTTCGTTCATCCTGATGCGCTGGAAACTGCCTGCTATCGAGCGCCCGTATGTGAGCCCGCTCGGCCGCACCGGGGCCGCCGTTGCGGCAACGATTGCTGCAGCCACTTTGGTAACGTTGTTCCTTAATCCCGACTACAATCGAGGTGTCCTCGGGGCGGCCGCGTGGTTTTTGCTGGGCATCGCGTACTTCGCCGTGTACGCGCGCCGGAGGCTGGTGCTGTCGCCGGAGGAAGAATTTGCCCTAGCGCATCGCAAGCCATGAAGCGGTTTTCGGATCTGAAAACGCTGCTCGCCAAGGCGACGCCCGCCCGGTCCGGCGACGAACTGGCAGGCATAGCGGCGGAATCCGCCGAAGAGCGCGTGGCTGCCCAAATGGAGCTGGCCGATGTGCCTCTGAAGCGGTTCCTCGCCGAGCCGCTGATCCCTTACGAAATCGACGAAGTCACGCGCCTTATCTGCGACTCACCCGATGCCGCCGCGTTCGCCCCCGTCGCGCATCTAACTGTCGGCGAATTCCGCGAATGGCTTCTCGCGGAGGAAACCACCGGGGAAACGCTCGCCGCGCTCGCGCCGGGCCTGACGCCGGAGATGGTGGCCGCCGCCTCGAAGATCATGCGTGTGCAGGACCTCGTGACGGTCGCCGCGAAGCGCCGTGTGGTAACCCGATTTCGCGACACAATCGGATTGCCCGGCCGGCTATCGACGCGCCTCCAGCCCAATCACCCGACGGATGATCCGCGCGGAATCGCTGCCAGCGTGGTCGACGGACTGCTCTACGCCAACGGTGACGCGGTGATCGGCGTGAATCCCGTTTCGGACGATCACGCCACCGTCGAATCGCTGCTGCGCATGCTCGATCGCGTGCGCGAGGGACTCGAGATCCCCACACAGATCTGCGTGCTCGCGCACGTGACCACGCAAATGGAAGCGCTGCGCCGCGGCGCGCCCATCGACCTGGTTTTCCAATCGATCGCCGGCACAGAAGCCGGCAATCGCGCCTTCGGAATAAACCTGGCGATGCTGGACGAAGCTCACCAAGCTGCGCGCGAACTGAAGCGCGCGGGCCCGAATGTCATGTATTTCGAGACCGGCCAGGGCAGCGCGCTTTCCGCCAACGCGCACCACGGCGTCGATCAGCAAACCTGCGAAGCTCGCGCCTACGCCGTCGCGCGGCGGTACGAACCCTTGCTGGTGAACACCGTGGTCGGCTTCATCGGCCCGGAATACCTCTTCGATGGCAAGCAGATCCTGCGCGCCGGACTGGAGGATCATTTCTGCGGAAAACTGATCGGACTGCCGATGGGCTGCGACATCTGTTACACGAATCACGCGGAGGCGGATCAAGACGACATGGACGTGCTGCTGACGCTGCTCGGGGCCGCGGGCTGCAACTACATTATGGGCGTCCCGGGCGCCGACGACATCATGCTCAACTACCAGAGCACATCGTT
>QHXU01000353.1:0-7837 GCA_003223065.1 Acidobacteriota bacterium
GGTTACGTGCGCTGTTCGCTTACCGAGCGCTCGGCCAGTTCGCCTATGATCGGGAGCTTGTAGGTTTCGTCGTGACTGACCTTGATGATCATGACTATCCAGGCGGCGAAGATCAGCAGTTGCAGGATGCGCGAGGCGACGCGATGCAAGGGGAAGCCGAAGCCGTAATCTGAGAAGTAGAGCGCGGGCGAAATCACCCACTCCACCATCAGCCAGGCGACGAACAGATAGAGGCCCTGGAAGGCATGAAAACGTACGCCCGTCTCGCGGCGGAAGCGCTCGCTCGCCAGCACCACGATGGAGGCGATCCAGCCGACCATGGGGATGTAGCAGAGCAGCGCGGCGTTGCGGTTGCTCACCCCGCTCATGAAGTCGCCCGGCCTGGGCGGCGGCACGGCGCCGGGAGGAGGTCCGCCCGGCTGGCGCGCGCCACATTTGGCGCAAAACTGGTCCGATGCGCCGACCGAGGTCCCACACTGCACGCAATAAGGCATTCCTATTAATACGTTACGATAAGCGACGAGGGTTGGTTCCCTACACGCGTGCTAGGATCAGTGTTTTATGCGCCCCCTACTTTCAATGCTGCTCCTTCTGGCCGGTTTCGCCCAGGCGGCCAAACCCCTTGATATTTACTTCATTGACGTCGAGGGAGGGCAGTCGACGCTGCTGATTTCGCCCTCAGGACAGAGTCTGCTCATCGACACAGGGTGGTCGAATTTCAGCGGGCGCGACGCGGACCGCATCGCCGCGGCCGCCAAGCTCGGCCACGTGAAGCGCATCGATTATCTCCTGATTACGCACCATCATCGCGATCACGAGGGAGGCGTGCCGAATTTATTGGAGCGCCTCCCGGTGGGCGTGTTTCTCGACCACGGACCGAGCGTGGAGCCTCCCGGGGACCAGGGCAAGACTTATGAAGCCTATGAGGCCGCGGCCGCCAAGGGCGAGCACAAGGTGGTCAAGGCCGGCGACACAATTCCGGTTAAGGGGCTGGAGGTGACGGTGGTGGCAGCCTCGGGAGAGGCCGTCAACCGAAAGGGTGAGCCGAATTCGTATTGTGCAGGCGTGGCTCCGCGCCAGAACGACAAGAGCGAGAATCCGCAATCGGCCGGAGTGCTGGTCCAGTTCGGAAAGTTTCGCTTTGCCGATTTGGGCGATCTTACCTGGAACAAGGAACTCGCGCTGTTGTGCCCCGAGAACAGGGTCGGAAAGGTGGATGTGTATTTGACCACGCATCATGGCGCCGAATCGCCGCAGGCGATCTGGGGGATGGCGCCGCGAGTCGCGATCATGAATAACGGCGCACGGAAGGGCGGCGCGCCGGCGGGGTGGAAAGTAGTGAAGGCGTCGCCGGGGCTCGAGGATCTGTGGCAGCTCCACTTTGCGATCGCCGGAGAAAAAGAGGCCAACTCGCCGGACACGTTCATCGCGAACGTGGACGAGCACTGCGGAGGCAAGTATCTGAAAGTCTCGGCACAGCCGGATGGGTCATTTACGGTATTCAATCCTCGGAACAAGTACTCGAAGGCATATATGCCGAGATGAAATAGGGCCCAACCTGCTCAATCGATATGAAGCGAATCCCTGGACTATTGATCGCCGGCTATCTGTGCAGCGTGATGACGGCGCCCGCCGAATACAAGGCGGTAAATCCACAGGTCTCAAAAATCGTCTCCGAGGTATCCGAGGAACGCATCGCGGAGATCCTGAAAAAGCTGGAGAGCTTCGGCACGCGCAATACATTCTCTTCCCAGGACAATCCCACGCGCGGCGTTGGCGCGGCACGGAAGTGGATCTACGAGCAGTTCCGCGGCTATAGCCCGCGGTTCGAGGTCAGCTTCGACCAGTACCGGCTCAAGAAGGACGAGACTCGCGGGTCGCGCATCATTAGCGACGTGGATCTGTACAACGTAGTGGCGGTTTTGCCCGGAACCGTTAATTAAGGAGCAGCGCATCATCATCAGCGGCCATTACGATACGACCGCATTCGTGCGGCGGGCGGGCGCACCGCCGCCTGGCCCGGGTGATCCGCCGCCTCCGCCGCGGGATCCCAACGCCGACGCGCCGGGGGTTACCGACGACGGCAGCGGCACAGCTTGCGTGATGGAACTGGCGCGCGTGCTGAGCCAGTATCAATTCGAGAAGACGCTGGTATTCATCGCGTTCGCGGGCGAGGAGCAGGGCCTTCTGGGCAGCACTCTGTACGCACAAAAGGCACACAAGGAGAATCAGAAAATCGAGGCCGTATTGAACAATGACATCATCGGCAGCGATGTTTCCGGCAGCGGCCGCAGGGAAAACCGGCGTGTGAATGTTTTCAGCGAGGACCCGCCGGATTCTCTCTCCCGCCAGCTTGCCCGTTATATCCGCGAGACCGGCGAGCGATACTTCCCTTCCATGCGTGTGGATCCGGTGTTCCGCGCCGACCGCTTCGGGCGCGGCGGCGATCATACGCCGTTCAACCAGGAGGGGTTTGCAGCGGTGCGGTTCTCTTCCCCGCAGGAGAATTTCGCCAACCAGCACTCGCTGACCGACACATTCGCAAACACATCGCCGGAATATGTCGCCAGGGTTGCGAAGGTGAACGCGGCAGCGGCTGCATCGCTGGCCTGGGCTCCGAGATCGCCCGTCATTTCCGAACTGGTCGAGCGCAACGGCCAGAAGGTCACGACGCTGTTGCTCACACGCGGCACGACGCGTTATGACGCGGTGCTGCGATGGAAACATGAGAACCCGGAGCCGGATCTGGCCGGCTACGCCGTGCTGATTCGCTCCACCACGGCTCCGTTCTGGGAGCGCGAAATTTACGCCGGCAACGTCACCGAGTACACGCTTCCGGACGTTTCAATCGACGAAGTGGTGTTCGGCGTGACGGCTGTGGACAGGGATGGAAACGAGAGCCTGGTGAGCGCTTATGTGCAGGCTCCGCGCCAAAAAAGGACCATCGCGACGTACTAGGTTCCCGGCCCTACTGTATCCTGAAGTTTGCTGCTCTCGTCCTCGACCTACTTCGTCTTCCTGGTCGCCATCCTCGCTCTGTACTGGCCCGTTTCGCGCGTGCGGGCGCTGGCGCTGGGGGTGATCCTGTTCGCCAACTATTTTTTTTACGCGAAATGGGACCTAATCTATCTGGCGCTTATTCCGGCTGCTTCGACTTGCGACTATTGCATCGGGCTGGGCCTGCAACATTGGAATCGTTCCGCAGCGCGGAGGCTGCTGGTTTCGGCGAGCATCCTGATGAACATCGGCATGCTTGCCACGTTCAAGTACATGCCGTTTTTCCTCGGAAACTGGGCGTATGTGACCGGCCATCCAGCACCGCAATGGCATTGGACTCTGCCTCTAACCCTGTCCTTCTACGTTTTCCAGGCGCTGACCTACACGATCGATCTCTACCGCCGCGACGCCAAGGGAACCAAGAGCCTGCTCGCACACCTGGCGGCGGTATCGTTCTTTCCGACAACGCTCGCCGGGCCGATCACACGCGTGTCTTCGCTACTCGATCAGTTCGAAAAACCCAAAAAGCTGGAGGCTTTCGAGGGCGGGCGCGCGCTGTTTCTGATCGGCGTAGGGTTGATGAAGAAGCTGCTGATTGCCGATTATCTCGCGGGAAATCTGATCAACCGGGTGTTCGATTTTCCGAACCTCTATTCGGGCGTGGAAACGCTGGCCGCCGTCTACGGCTACTCGCTGCAGATTTACTACGATTTTTCGGGATACACCGATATCGCGATTGGATCTGCGCTGTTGTTGGGCATCAAGCTGCCGGCCAACTTCAACCGGCCCTATGCCGCGCAAAGCGTGGCCGATTTCTGGCGCCGCTGGCACATCTCCCTTTCCAATTGGCTGCGCGATTACCTTTATTTCTCGCTGCCCGGGTTGCGATCGAAGTGGAAGATCTTCACCTACATCAATCTGGCGGTCACGATGGTGATCGGAGGATTGTGGCATGGGCCGAGCTGGAACTTCGTCATCTGGGGAGCGCTGCATGGGCTCGGCCTTGTGACTGTCCGGCTATGGCGCACGTTGCGCGGAAACGTCCAGCCACAGGGATTCTGGCGCTATGCCAGCATTTTCCTTACATTTCATTTCGTCACCTTCGCCTGGATCTTCTTCCGCGCGCCGACGCTTGACGGGGCCTGGGCGATACTTTCGCGGCTCGGTTCGCTGACCGTCTCTTTCGCCAACGTCCCGCCGGCGATCGGGGCGGTGATGGCGATCGGAGCGCTGGCCCATTACCTGCCGAACAAGTGGTATGACTTCAGCCTCAACCTGTACGCGCGAGCGCCTTTCTACGCGCAGGCGGCGGCGCTGGCGATGCTCGTGATCGGGTTGCAGTACGTCGCGCATACCGGCGCGACTCCGTTTATCTATAACAAGTTCTAGGAGTCGAAATGGCGGCTAAGACAGCGTTGACGATTATAACTTTCGCAGCGCTGATTCTCGTTCCGCAAGTGGCGCCGATGCTCGAGAACTACAAGTCACTCGAACCCCGTAATATCCTCGCGGTTCTTGATTTTCCCATGCACAGACAGGCCGCGGAAGAAACCAACCCGATCGCGATGGAAGAGTTGCGCGCCAGGCGGCTGCAAGCGATGGCGCCGAAAAGCCTCATCGACCCGGCGCACACGCTCGATCATTTTTACGAATCGCTGCTCGAAGGCGGAGTCACACGGATTTTGCACTACGGCGATTCGCCCACCACCGGCGACCTGATCACAGCGGATGCGCGGGCGATGCTGCAGAAGGAGTTTGGAGACGCGGGCGCCGGATTCGTGCTGATCGCTCGGCCGTGGGCCTGGTACAACCATCGCGGCGTGGATATGGATGCGTCGAACTGGAAGATCGACGTGGCGGGAATCGCCGAGTTGAAAGACGGGATGCACGGATTGGGCGCGGTGAGCTTTATCGGCTCGCCCGGCGCGGTGGCTCATTGGAACCTCAAAGACGGATCGCACGACACGGTCGAGATCGCGTATCTTGCGCAACCTGACGGCGGAGCTTTCAGCCTGGAAGCAGAAGGCCGCGATCTTGGCACCGTGGAGACCCGGGCGGCGCAGAAGGCCCCGGGATATGCGCCCTTCGAGATCCCGGGCGGCTCGAAGCAGTTCACGCTGCGAGTGACACGCGGAACGGTGCGGCTCTATGGAGCGGATTTCCGCAAAGCCGGGAAGGGGGTGGTGTATAGCGGCCTCGGCGTCAATGGCGCCAACGTCACGCTGCTTTCGAAGTCGCTCAATGAACGGCACTGGACGGCGGTGCTGCATCATTACGAACCGGACCTGGTGATCGTCAATTATGGAACCAACGAGAGCGGTTTTCCGGAATTCGTAGACTCGACCTGGGGAAACGAGATGAAAGAAGTGGTGCGGCGCCTGCACGCGGCCCTGCCGGGAATTCCGGTGCTCCTGATGAGCCCGATGGACCGCGGCGAGCTCAAAGAGAACGGCGAAATCGATACGATTCCTACGATGCCGCGCCTGGTGAACATCGAAGCCCGCGTGGCGCGCGAGACGGGAGCGGCGTTTTTCAACACATTCGAGGCCATGGGTGGCCAGGGCACGATGGGCAGGTGGTACAGCGCTGAGCCGCGGCTGGTGGGCGCCGACTACATCCATCCGATGCCGGCCGGCGCGAAAGTCGTCGGCGAACTCTTGTACACGGCGTTCCGGGATGGATATAAAGCGTATAAACTGCGACAATCAAACAATAGGGCAGGTCTTGAGACCGGTCAAAAAACAATAGACAGTCAGAAACAATAGATGAGCCAGATCCTCAAGCTTGGGATCGCGTTGCTCGCAGCAGCAGTGGTAACTCTGGGCGCAACGCAGGTCACCAAGCCCAAGAAGAAGCGATACCGATCGAGCAGCGCGGGCTCCTCCGCGCGCCGCCGCATGATTCCGAAAGGACCGCCGGTGAGCGCTCGAGCAAGGGCCGAAGCCCACGAGGCCGTGTTCCAGAAGATCGCAAGCGGCGCCGACATTCCCGTGGAGAACGCGGCAACGCTGATCCCGTTCTTCGAGCAGCTTGTTCGCCACCAGAAAGGAGAGACGCCGGGACCGCTGCGCATCCTGCAGTACGGCGATTCACACACTGCGGCCGATCAATGGACCGGCGACCTGCGGGCGCGCTTCCAGGAAAAATTCGGCGACGGCGGCAGCGGATACTCGTTCGCGGGGCGTCCGTGGAACGGATACCGGCGGCTCGATGTGCGCTCGGGCTCGACACGAGGGTGGCACACGGATGGCCTGGCCGGAAGAAGCGGCGATGGGCTGTACGGCCTGGGCGGCGTGAGCATGTCGACCAAATCGCCGCGCGAGGCAGTGTACCTGCTGGCCGATTGCCGGCAGGTCGAAATATTCTACTTACAGCAGCCGGGCGGAGGCGCGCTGCAGTTTTACGACAACGGCACACCGGTGGAGCGCATTTCAACGGACGGGGAGGGGGGACCCGGCTACTACCACTACGAAGCGGCGCCGGGCAATCATCGCTTCGAGCTGGAGACGCTCGATCGCGCGCCGGTTCGATTGTTCGGATGGGCGGCGGAGAACGCGGCCGGCGTCACCTACGAGACGTTAGGTATCAACGGCGCGCAGGCCTCCATCGTATTAGGCTGGGACGAAGCGGTGCTGCGCTCGAATATCCAAAGGCGGGACCCGGGGCTGATTGTACTCGCGTATGGAACGAATGAAGCGGGGCGCAAGGACTGGACACTCGAAACCTACAGCGAGATGTTCGCTAAACTGATTGGACGGTTCCGCGCGGCCGCGCCCGCGGCGACGATTCTCGTGATAGGCCCGCCGGACCGGCTCCAGCGCACGCGCAAAAGCTGGGTGCCGATGGACAACATCGACATGGTGGTGGAAGCGCAGCGCCGGGCGGCGGCCGCTAGCGGATGCGCGTTCTGGGATCTGCGTGCGAAGATGGGTGGCAAGGGGTCGATGCGCCAGTGGGTGCTCGCGGGGATGGCGGGGTACGATCACGTGCATTTCACCAGCAATGGCTACCGCATGCTCGGCGATGCGGTGTTTCGCGATTTGATGAGTCAATATGAAGTGTTTCTGAAAGCGCGCGCCCAGATCGCGGCGGCTGCAGAGGCGCATTGATATTTCAGGTGTCAGGTGTTGGTTCTCAGGTGTTAGATCCTCATGGCGGAAGACGCCACCGAATTTTACTGTCCACGCTGCCAACAGCCGGTAAACGATCCTCTGGTGTGCGGCGATTGCGCCTCGCTGATCTGCCGCCGCTGCGGCACGCCGCTCGAGCGTGTAGACGATCTCGGGATCGGCTAGCCTGCATTCTGATCCTGGCAGCATTGGCGCTCGCGGCATGCGGCGCGCGGGGGCCGGAGCAGCCGGCGACCGGCGTCGCCTATGCAGGGCCGCCCGTCCTCAACCTGCGCAAGGACCTGGCCTCGAAATCGGCCGCCATCAGCACAGTTAAACACGGGGAGCGGCTGGACGTGATCGAGATGAGGCGGCGTTTCGTGAAAGTGCGCACGGCGCAGGGCGTCGAAGGCTGGACCGACTCCAACCTGCTGCTCACGGAACAACAGATGGAGGATCTGCGGCAGCTCGCCGGGGCCGCGGCGAAACTTCCGTCGCAGGGTACGGCGACGGCCTTCGACGCGCTGAACATGCATGCCACGCCGAGCCGCCAATCGCCGGGATTCTTCCAGATTGCTGAGGGCGGGGCGGTGGAAGTGATCGGTCATCGCGTGGCGCCGCGAACCGCGTCGAGCCCGCAAGCTCAGACGCCGCTACCGGCGCGCCGCGCAACGGTTCCCAAAAAGGCGAAGGGCAAAGAGGCGAGGGCGTCGCTGGGCCCGCCTCCTGCT
>QHXU01000353.1:7999-8474 GCA_003223065.1 Acidobacteriota bacterium
ATGCTCATGATGGCGATTCCGGACGAAGTGGCGCAGTACGCGGAAGGGCGCCGCATCACATCGTATATGTCGCTGGGGCAGGTGCAGGACGGCAAAGAGACCAAACACGAGTGGCTGTGGACGACTGCCGGCGGCGGCCCGGTTCCGTATGAGTTCGACAGTTTCCGCGTTTTTATCTGGAGCATGAAGCGGCACCGTTACGAAACCGCGTACATTGAGCGCAACGTAAAGGGGTACTTTCCGATCGTATTGGAGGCGGCGCAGGGGCAGGATGAGAAGGCCTTTTCGCTGGTTTTGGAGGACAAGGACGGGAAGCTGTACAAGCGCATTTATGGCTTCGGAGGGAATCGGGTCCGGATGATTTCGAAGGAGCCGTACCAGCCACCGCCGCCGCTGCCGGAAGTTCGCGCGTTGCACAGCTTCGATCCGTCGCCCGCGGCGGCTCCGGCGGCGAGCAGTTGGAAGGAAAAGCTGC
>QHXU01000354.1:0-2623 GCA_003223065.1 Acidobacteriota bacterium
CTTTTCTTGATAGGATCGCCCCGCTCCCCGCACTATCTTCCTGCGAAGGAGACGATCCGATGTTTAACATCCACCACCGCCATCCCATTTTCTGCATTGTGCCGCCACATATCATGGTGCAGATTGCTCAAAACGGTACCAAAGAGCAGCGCGAGCTGGCCCTGCGAGCGCTTGATCTCGATCATAGTGTTCGCACTAACCGCGTCACTCGTTCGCTGATGGGCGGCCTGAGGATATCGCATGATTCTGCCACCGCTCCCGTACCCCAGAAGCAGCGCATGATATACGACTCGAACCACACTCAGGATTTGCCGGGGCAACCCGTTCGATCAGAAGGTCAGGCGAACGTCGCCGACGTGGCAGTAAACCAGGCCTACGACGGTTTGGGCAGTACATTCGATTTCTATCTGGCCGCGTACCAGCGGAATTCCATCGATAATGCGGGCCTGCCGATGATCGCCTCGGTCCATATGGGACAGAACTACGACAACGCTTTTTGGGATGGGCGCCAAATGGTGTTCGGCGACGGAGACGGAATCATCTTCAACAGCTTCACGAGCTCACTCGATGTGATCGGTCACGAGTTGACGCACGGCGTCACAGGCAGCGAAGCGAACCTGACCTACCAGGGCCAGTCCGGCGCGTTGAATGAGTCGATTTCCGACGTATTCGGATCGCTTGTGAAGCAATACACGCTGAAGCAGACGGCCGCCCAGGCGGACTGGCTGATCGGCGCTGGTTTGCTTGCGAAGGGCATCCAAGGGGTTGCGCTGCGTTCTATGAAAGCGCCGGGCAGCGCATACAATGATCCAGTTCTTGGCAACGATCCCCAGCCGGCCGACATGGCGCATTATGTCCACACCGCGCAAGACAACGGAGGCGTGCACATTAACTCCGGAATCCCGAACCATGCGTTTTTCTTTCTGGCCACGAGTTTAGGCGGACACGCGTGGGAAAAGGCCGGACTGATCTGGTACGACGTCCTGCAGGATCCAAAGTTGAGGCCTTCGGCAAACTTCGCAGCGTTCGCCAACCTGACCGCGCTCAACGCCTCCCATCGCTACGGCGCGAACAGCGTCGAACGGAAAGCGGTGATCGATGCCTGGAACCGAGTCGGGATCAAGGTCACGCCGCACGTCGCGGCCGCAGGCGCGTAGGCCGATCAGCAATCCACCCATGCCCGCTTGCGCGAGCTTTCGAGCACTTTCTCCAGCAGTTCCATGCCGCGTGCGCCATCGGCAAACGTCGGATATTCGACCGGTGCGGTTGCGTCCGCTACGCGCGCGTAGAAGCGCCGGAACATTTGCTTGTGGGTGTCGTCGTACCCTTCGCTGTGCCCGCCCGGCAGGTCGGCGAAGGTTGCCGCGCGCGCCTCCAACAGTGATGGATCTTTCACGATCACCTGGTTGGGGCTATTCCGCTGCCCGATCCAAAGCTCGTCCGGCCGCTCCTGGTTCCAGGCCACACCGGACTTGGTCCCGTAGATCTCAAACTGGAAACGATTCTTGCAGCCGGCCGACATCTGGCTTACGGAAAACGACCCGCACGCGCGATTTCCCAGCCGCAGGAGCACTGCTCCGAAATCGTCTGTGTCGATCGCCGTCTCCTCATAATCGGAAGATTGCAGCTTCTTGCCGGTGAAAGTCTCGACCGACCCTTTCGGCCGCTTGCGAGTCTTGTGGAACGTCGCCAGGTCGGCGCACAGCGCGGTAATCCGCAGGCCGGTCAGGTGCTGGATCATGTCCATCCAGTGCGACCCGATGTCGCCCATCGCGCGCACCGCTCCGTTCGAAGCACTGTTCACACGCCAGTTCCAATCGGTATCGTAGAGCAACCAATCCTGGAAATACGTGCCGGTCACGATGAGAACATCGCCCAACTCGCCGGCCGCTATCATGCTGCGAATCTGCTGCACCACCGGATAAAAGCGCAGGTTGTGGTTGACGCAATGCGCGAGCTTCTTCTGCTCACCCAGGGCGGCCAACTCGCGCGCTTCCGCCGACGTCATGCTCAGCGGCTTCTCGCACAGCACGTGTTTCCCCGCCGCGAGCGCGGCCTTCGCCATCGGATAGTGCAGCACGTTAGGGGTGCAGACGTGGACGACATCGATCTCCGGATCGGCGGCGACGGCCTTCCA
The DNA here is from genome assembly GCA_003223065.1 of Acidobacteriota bacterium. Classification (GTDB taxonomy): domain Bacteria; phylum Acidobacteriota; class Terriglobia; order Bryobacterales; family Bryobacteraceae; genus Palsa-187. Next base: position 2,138 of record QHXU01000354.1, read on the forward strand.
GTCCGCAGTCGCCCGCGGGATGCCGACCATGGCCGCGAACTTGTCCGCGGTCGCCTGGCTTGAAGCTGCCACCGTCGTTACCTCGACGTTGCCCAGCCGCCGAATCGCTTCCGTGTGCACCTTGCCCATGAACCCGGTGCCGAACATCGCAGTTTTCAGCTTCCGCATAAGCCTCAAGATACTACTGCACGTGGTAAATCGTCACGCCACTCAGCAGCTTTGGATAAAAATCGGTCGACTTCTGCGGCATGACGCCGCCCGCAAATGCGATCCGCGCCATGTCCTCGATTGGTGTCGGCTCGAGCAAGAACGCCACCTGCGCGCCCCGCTCCCGCACTTCGGCCGCCGCCGCATCGATCCCCCGCACGTAACTGATATAACGTTCTTCCCGCACAGCCTCTTCGCTGATGCCGAGCAGCCCGCTCAGCACCTTCTGGTGCAGCACCGGGACGTCCAGCTCGCCGTTCTTGCGCGCGCGTTCGAGCA
>QHXU01000354.1:2720-7370 GCA_003223065.1 Acidobacteriota bacterium
GAATCACACGCCGTCACGGACCACGCGTTCTTAGCCTTGTTGAAGAGATCGCCGGGACGAAATCCCTCCAGGTTACGCAGCACGCGATGCGTCGCCAGTACCTTCAACCCCGGTGAGTACATATTGACGAATGTCATCATCGCGTACTCAGCCGCCGTGATGCCTGGATTTTCGTTGCGAAAAGCTAGCGCTGTCTCGTACCGATGGTGGCCGTCGGCGATCAACAGCTTGGCCGGCGCCATCCGCTCCTGGATTCGCGCGATGCGGGATGAATCCGTGATCGCCCACAACCGGTGCCGCGCCTGGTATTCGTCGAGCAAGTCCATCGCCGGCTCGCCCTGCGAAGCTTCCTCCAGCAGCTTGTCGACCGCGCCTTCTGCCTCCGGATATAGCATGAAGATCTGGCCGAAGTGCGCGCGCGTGTGGCGCAGCAACTCGAGGCGGTCCTTCTTCGGCTCGTGCCGGTAGACGATGCCCGCTGAATAGTCCTCGACCCGTCCCAGCCCGATAAAACCCTTGCGCGTGAGCCGCTCGCCTGAATCCGGAAGCTCGAAATCCTGAAAATACGCGTACAGCGCAGGCGCAGCATCCTGCACCAGAATCCCTTCGCGCATCCAATCCTCGAGATGCCGCGCCGCGCGCGTGTAGACGTTGTCAGTACCGGTATCTGATGCGCTCCGCTGACCGAGAATCACGCGCACCAGGTTGTAGGGGCTCGCTGCAAGATATCGCGCCTGCATCTCAGCGCTTATTTTGTCGTAAGGCTGCGTCACGAGCCGCGACGCGTCGCCGGCCTTAGGGGAGTATCGATACGGCTGGAAGGGTTTTACGATCGCCAACCATCAGGATATCAATGCCATTGCACATGTGTCCCCGCCTGTGCCCATGCGGCCCGGTACGCCATCGGCGAGCTGACGAGCACCGGCCGCGGATTCACCAATGCCTTGCCGATCCACGGCGAAAAGAAGCGGTACTCGAAATTCACGATCGCCACGCTGAGCGTTTCGTCGTCGGGCCGCTCCGGCGTCGGCGGTTGATAGCGCACTTGAACATTGGCTCGCGTGAGTCCCAGAAATCCGGGCGTGGTCATGTGGGGCTCCTGGGTCTGGCCGTAGAGCACCATGTTCACAACCTCATCGCCTCCGTCCCACGGGCGAACGACGCCCTGTCGCACCGCGCTCCGCACACGCTCGAGCAGCGATTGATGCGCCAGCACGACTTGCCCGCAGTCGATCACCCCGAGCAGCATCGTGAAGAAGAGCAGGAGCACCAACGTGGCTTCGATCAGGCTCTGGCCGCGTTCGCTCTTCATGGCTCGTTCTCCGAAGGCGAGTAACGCCCGACGTAGGGAAACTCCACGCCAGGCCGCCCGTGGAACGGGAACGCCTTGAACACGGCATCGACCGTGTAGTTGCTGATCGAGACGGCGACGCCTGACGGTGAACCGGTCCCATCCATGACCCACTGCACATCCACTTGCTCCGGCTTGAGATTCGGCACGACCGGCGCTGCGTCCGGAGCAGGGCGCGCGTCGCCGTACACAACCATATTGCGGATCGCGGCCTTGCCCTTCTCGACGTCTTGCGGCGTCGCGGCCCGGTAGGTGCGCATCGCGGCGTAGCGCCCGCCGTTGCCCACCGCCGTTACAAGCTGGTTGTAAACGTGGAAGGTGTAGCCGAACTGGAACGTTCCGGCAAGAAACGAAATCATCACGGCCGCGGAAACGGCCAGTTCCAGCATGGCGTGGCCGCGTTCGCTCCTCATTCGGTCAGCCTCACCGGATTCGACGCCGCCACGGAATGGGCCGGAACGGTAAATGTAGCCGGCCCGCCCACGGCGCGCAGAAACGTGATCTCGACGCTATTTGCAGGCGCGGTGACGCGTACCAGCGTAACGCCGCCGTCCGGTTCCGTCGTCCACTGCGTTCCGTCTTTGCTGAACTCGACTACCACGCCGGTAAACTCCCTGGTGCCGAGGTTCCAGCGGATCGGAACGCGGGCCACTGCCTCACGAGCCCGCCCCACGCCCACCGGCGTTCCATCCAGATTCGCCGCGGCGGCCATAGCCGCCGCATCCGTGAACACCTGAGCCTCGTTACGCGCGATGTAGATGCGCCCCAGGTCGAACGCCAGGCCCATTACCGCCATCAGCAGCAACATGGAGACCGACATCGCGACGAGGATGAATCCTCGCCGGCGCCGTTGATTCGAGTGGAGCATTCCTATGGATAGAACGGCAGCCGCGGACCGCGCCATTAGGGAAGCGGGTAGTTCCGGTTACACCTTACGCCGCCTCTGAGGGGGACTCCTTAGCCGGCGCTGCCGATGGTCGCGCCAGCAGCAGAGTTCCCAACGCGGCCAGCGCGATCGCAATCCACTGGGTGATCGACAACCCGCCGTATAGTCCCTGCTCGTGGAAGCGCGTGAACTCGATTCCGAACCGCAGGGCCGAGCTGAGCACGAGGTACAACCCGAGAATCTTTCCCGGGGCATGCAAGCGGCCAAAGCGCCAGTACAGAAACCCGAACACTATCGCCTCAGCCAGCATTTCGTAAATCTGGGCAGGATGCAACGGCCTGTAGAGCGGTACACCCGTCAGCGCGTTGGCGTCCGGATTCCGAAAGGTGACCGCCCATGGCAAACGGCAGTCGGTGCCCCAGCAACAGCCGGCCGCAAAACATCCCAGTTTTCCGATCGCGTGGCCCAACGCGATGCCGGGCGCGAACGCATCCGACGTCTTTAGGAACGGCAGCCCGTTCCACCGCATATAAAAAAATGCGGTGATCAGCGCCAGCACCAACCCGCCCTGAAACACCCCGGCCGCCTGGAGCGTGGCGAATGAAAAGATCTGCCGCGGCTGCGATAGGAAGTAGCGCCAGTCGAAAAGGATCATCAGGATCTTTGCGCCCAATAGCCCGGCAAGCGCCGCGTAGACCGCAAGGTTCGTCACCAGCTCGGCGTTAAGCCCGCTCCGCCGGGCCAGCCGCACGGTGACCGCCAACCCGGCCAGGAAGCCGAGTGCTACCAGGATCCCGTACGTTGGTAAATAGAAACTTCCGATGGCGACGAGCTTGGGGAACAACCTATCCAGAGCATAGCAAAGCGCCGCAACAGTACGGCGTTTTCGCCCGCCAACGGCGGTACACTGGAGTCTGGAGCAGTATGTTAGATACGATCCTCGCCAAGATCTTCGGCACTAAGCATGAGCGCGAAGTCAAGGCGATGCTGCCTCTGGACGCGGCCATCAACGAGATGGAGCCGCAGATGGAGGCGCTGTCCGACGCGGAACTCGCCGCCCAGACTGCGCGTTTCAAGGAGCAGCTGGCGCAGGGCGCCTCCCTCGATGACCTGCTCGTACCCGCCTTTGCCGCCGTGCGCGAAGCCGGCCGCCGCACGCTCGACATGCGCCACTTCGACGTTCAGTTGATCGGCGGAATCGTCCTCCATCGCGGCAAGATCGCAGAAATGAAAACCGGCGAGGGCAAGACTCTGGTTGCCACCCTCCCGGTGTATCTGAACGCGCTCGCCGGAAAAGGCGTTCACGTCGTGACGGTCAACGATTACCTCGCCAAACGCGACTCGGAGTGGATGGGCAAGATCTATAAGGCCCTCGGGATGTCCGTCGGCGTCATCGTGCACGAGCTCGATGACGACGAGCGCCGCGAGAGCTACAACTGCGACATCACCTACGGAACGAACAACGAGTTCGGTTTCGATTATCTGCGCGACAACATGAAATTCCGCCTCGCCGACTGCGTGCAGCGCGAGCATTTCTTCGCCATCGTCGACGAAGTTGACTCGATCCTGATCGACGAGGCGCGCACCCCTCTCATCATCTCCGGCCCGAGCGAGGAATCGACCGACAAGTATTACAAGATCAACCGCATCATCCCGCTTTTGACGCGCGGTGAAGTGATCGAAGGCAAGGAGCCCGGCCAGAAATGGACCACCGGCGATTACACGGTCGACGAAAAGCACCGCAGCGTCGCCCTCACCGAAGAAGGCTCGCTCCGGGTCGAGAAGCTTCTGGGACTCAACAATCTCTACGAAGCCGTCAACATGGAGATCAATCACCACGTGCAGCAAGCGCTGAAAGCGCACGTGCTCTTTCATCGCGATCGCGATTACGTGGTCAAGGATGACGAGGTCATAATCGTCGACGAGTTTACCGGACGCATGATGCCTGGCCGCCGCTGGAGCGACGGGCTGCATCAGGCCGTCGAAGCCAAGGAAGGCGTCCGGATCCAGCGCGAGAACCAGACGCTGGCCACCATCACGTTCCAGAACTATTTCCGCATGTACAAAAAGCTCGCGGGCATGACGGGCACTGCGGACACCGAAGCGGCGGAGTTCGACAAGATCTACAAGCTCGAAGTGACCGTGATCCCCACCAACAAGCCGATGCAGCGGCACGAGTTTCCGGACATCGTTTACCGAACCGAGGAAGAAAAGTTCCGCAACGCGGCCAAGGAGATCAAGCAGCTCAACGAGAAAGGCCAGCCGGTGCTGGTGGGCACGATTTCAGTCGAAAAGAGCGAAAGACTGAGCGGACTCCTGAAGAAAATGGGCGTCAAGCACGAGGTTTTGAACGCCAAGAATCACGAACGCGAGGCGTTTATCGTGGCTCAGGCCGGCCGCAAGAGCGCCGTAA
>QHXU01000368.1 GCA_003223065.1 Acidobacteriota bacterium
CTCCGCGGTCACAACTGGGCGCGCTGGCTTGCGCTAGCCTGGATCGTCTACCACGTGATCCTGAGCGCGTTCCACATGCTATCCGAGCTGGCAATTCACATTTTGTTTTGCGCAATCCTGGCTTATTTTCTCTTCCGCCCCACCGCGACCCGCTACTTCCGGGCTGCCGGAGCATAGGCGAAATAGCTGCCTTTCCCCTGGGTATGCAGACCCCTGAAACGACACGCTTCCATTCAGCGACGCGTGGGACGACGACGAGAGACCCGCGAGAAAACTTTTGAGCAGATTCACCTTCTGATTGGTTCGCATTCTTGGCACGATTCGGGTTTCTTGAGCGTCGGCGCCACCTTCGCCACTTCCGACAAGAACTTCCCGGCAATTCGATTCATTTCAAATTGCTCAACAGTCGAGCTACCTGCCGCGCCGAGAGAATGGCAAAGATCCGGATCACGATACAGCTTGAGGATGCCCTCGGCGAGCGCATCGGAATCTTCAGGCTCCACAAGAATCCCGTGGTGAACGACTTCCGGGACAGCCGCCGCCCGTGCGGCCACGATAGGTTTTCCCGCCGCCATTGCTTCCAGAAACACGATGCCGAAGCCTTCCTGAACACTGGGTAAACAGAATACATGTGCGCGATTGTATTCTTCCGCCAGTCTGTTGATCGGGATATCGCCGAGCCATTGCACGATCGATCCTAGATCCAGCTCATTGCAAAGGGTACGGAGCCGCCGATTTTCAGGGCCATCTCCAACAATGCGGATTTCGAGCTGTCGAATGTTGTCGCGCAGCCGAGACGCGGCGCGAAGCAGAATCTCCATGCGCTTGCGCGGATAAAACCGGCACACGGAAAGGACAGTGAACTTCCTCGGGTCAGGCGCAGCCGGATTCGAGAGGAACATGCGTCGCCAAAATTCTAGATCGATCAATTCCGGTACGACGGTCGCGTTCTTTACGCGATAGAGTTCCTCGAGACGCTCGGCACAGTAGCGGCTGATGGTGATGACCAAATCGGCGCGCTGAGCATGCCTTGCCTCAAGCTGAGCTTGAAATGCCATGCTGGCGCGAGTGGCGCCTCTCTCGAAGCGAACTGCGTCACCCAGGACCCCTTTGATGCAGGCAACATGAGGAGGTGAATTCTGTTTTCCGGCAACCGAGTAGCCATCCACGTCGATCCCGATCGTCGCATCGCCACGAAAGGTGCGCCATCGCAATCCTTCGTTGAAAAGTATTCGCCGGGCTGTGTAGATAGGCACCGCGATCCCGGGCGTGACCATTTCGACGTGGATTCCAAACCGGCGGAGAGCTTGGGCCAAAGTCCGAACCCCTACATAACAACCGCTTCCCTCTCGGACATTCGGGGGAATGGCCGTGATCAGGTGCAGCACGTTCATGCTTAACGTTCCGCGGACATGGGCTGGCGATCTGGAGACTCGATACTCTGTCGGCGCCCCGAGCTGCCCTCTGAACGATTTTACCGTTCCCGGAGCCGCCATGAAGCAGGGGAGACGGCAAGAACCCTGCACCAGGCCAGATCGCCATGCCAATGCCGCGACCGGACATCCTACGCTTTCCTGCCGCCGTCCTCCTTCGGTCAGCGATTCGGAACGGTGAACAGCAAACCGTTCCTCGGACCCATTCTTCCAGTTTCACTTAGGTTACAAGATACTGCATCACTTGCGAGAGGTGCAATTTTTCTGCCACTGGACTGCGCAGCCCTGAAAGCACGCACCCCGGTTTCAACCGCTTTGTCAAAGACGACCACTTTGACGTCTTTGTCGGTTTCGAGCGCTGTGATTGATCTCGTTTAATTGGCAGCGCTTTTCGAATCGGCGGTGCGCCTCCGGCAGAATTGTTTCGGCAAACTGCTCCCCGCGCTCGGCATCCGCCCGGTGATGGAAGGGTCGCAGCTTCCGTCTGGCTGCCCGCGGTGCCGAGGTTTCCCGTCTTTATGCAGGGGACCTTGGATCTGTAGCCCGCGTGCTGTGCGGCGATGCCACCAGCGCGGCAGCTCTAGCGTCGGCTGCTGGGCAGAGCGCAAGCCCCGAATTATGGTCGCAGACCCGCCGTACGGAATCGAGCTGGATTCGGCCGACAAACCTTCTGTCAGGGCTCGACAGTGACGGTTGCCGTGACTACGTTCTTGCCATTGCCGACCGAGACCGTATAGCTCCCGGGGAAGAGTGTCTCCTCGAAACGCAGGTCCCCGTTGGCATCCGTGGAGTAGACGGCATCGTCGACCACGGCGCCGGTGCTGTCTTCCGTGACGACCACTCGCACTTTCTTCGAGTAGTTCGTGCCCGTGAAATCGACGGTACTTGCCAAACAATTGCCGTCGAGCGCAGTGCCGCTGGCGCAAATGACAGTGATGGCGGAAGGAGACGGGGGTTTGTCGGCGAAGAGTCCTAGCGCAAGCGTGGACGCAACCGCAAGAAGGCTAACGATTCTCATAGTAACGCCAGAATACACTGACGATCATCAGACAGAGCGTCGCCTAGGAGATTTCAGTATGCTCCCTAAGGGAATAAGATTGAGGCTCGGTGACGCCAGTACTACAGTAGTGCACCTTGACTGGCAGCTTTAGGCAGATTCCCTTAAACAAAAGCAGTCTCGGGGATACCGGCTCGGCCGCAGGACAGTTGGTGATCACCATCATGGCCGCGGTCAACCAGCGGGAGCGCCATCACCCTCGAGCCTGCGGCTCACGCTTGAAAGGCAGGGCCCCCCTGCCGGTCCTTCGACCGTCGTTGTGTTGTCGTTCGCCAGCCGGAATTGCCAGTTCTCCTTGCTGATCTTACTGTCAAGCGACGGTAGAATCGTTGCAATCGACATCGGTTCAGGCCGATAATCTTGTCTGTATCTGCTGATTCCATGCTGCGGCGTCGGGAACTACAGACGAAATCCGGTACCTCGGCGCCCGCGCGCTTCTAAAAGGAGTACGGATCAATGAGCAAGATCACGCTTAAGGTGAACGGCCGTTCACACACGCTGGATATCGAGCCGGCCACACCGCTGCTTTATATCCTCCGCAACGACCTCGGGCTGCAGGGCCCCAAGTTTGGATGCGGACTTGGCCAGTGCGGCGCGTGCACAGTAATCATTAACGGTGCAGCAGTTCGTTCCTGCATTCTGCCTACGTCTTCCGTTAAGGGTGAAGTCACCACACTGGAAGGGCTCGCGCAGAACGGCAGGCTCCACCCGCTGCAGCAGGCCTGGATCGATGAGCAGGTCCCGCAATGCGGATTCTGTCAGAACGGACAAATCATGACGGCGAAGGCGATGCTGGACAAGAATCCGCATCCGACCGACGCGCAGATCCGTGAATCGATGAACGGAACGTTGTGCCGCTGCATGAGTTACTACCGGGTTCAGACGGCGATCAAACGCGCGGCCAAAGCCATTGCCGATGCTTCGCTTGCTTCCGGAAAGGAGGTCGTAGCATGAGCGCTTCTGACAGGATTCCGAAACAGATCGAAGAAGTCCTGGTGACGCATCGCAGGGGCTTCCTCAGAAGCGCGGGACTGCTCGCGGTGAGCTTCGGCGCGTACGCCGGAGGCTGGGCGAGGGAGGCGGATGCGCAGAGCAGCGGCGCGGCCCAGGGACCAGGCCCGTATCCCGATCCCGATTTCCGGCAAATCGACTCGTGGATCGTCATTCATGAGGACAACACGGCCACGTTTTATGTCGGCAAGACGGATCCCGGCCAGGGCACCGGAACAGGTTTCCGCCAGTTGATGTCCGACGAGCTCGACATCGCCTTCGAACGGACCACCTGCATTATGGGAAGCACGGATATCACCGTCGACCAGGTCGGGTCGGGTGGGTCGACCGCCATGGAGAGGGATTCGTGGCCGATGCGCCGCGTTGCCGCGGAAGCGCGCCGTGTGCTGCTGGAAATGGGGTCGGCCCGCCTGGGAGTGCCGGCCGATCAACTCGCCGTTAGCGACGCAGTCATCACGGTGAAAGGCGATCCCTCGAAACGCGTTACTTATAGTGAGCTGATCGCGGGAAAGAAGTTCAATGTCACGCTGACCGGGGCCAACGTTTTCTCGGTCACCGGTCAAGCCAAAACGAAGCTGGTGCCTGAGCTCAAATACACCGGCCAGTCTCCACAACGTGACGACATTCCCGCCAAAGTGGACGGTTCTCTGAAATGGGCCGTCGACGTAAAGCTGCCGGGCATGGTTCACGCACGCAACGTCAGACCTCCTTT
>QHXU01000369.1:0-2803 GCA_003223065.1 Acidobacteriota bacterium
GCAGTTCGATGAGCGTCAGGTGATCCGTTTCAGGCCTCGATTCGTGCTTGACGCTACCGAAATGGGTGACCTGCTGCCGCTCGCGGGAGTACCCTACGCTGTTGGCGCCGAACCTAAATCACAAACAGCCGAACCGGACGCCGCGGCCGAGCCGAACGCCGCGTGCGTCCAAAGCTTCACGTACCCCTTTGTCCTCGAACACGATACTCAACCGGCCCCTCCCGCACCGAGGCCGCCCGACTACGAGCGCATCGTTGAGCGCCAGAACTTCTCGCTACGCGCAAATTACCCGACCGAGTTCGGCTGGCGCGGCTGGTTCCAATACCGAATGTTCGGCGACGACCCGCCGATCCCCAATAACATGTCGCCCGGTCCGTTTTTCTCCTGGCGCAGACTTCTAGCATCGAGCAACTTCGCAAGTGGAGTGCCGCAGGACATCGCGCTGATCAACTGGCCCCATCAGGATTATGCCGCTGAATCACCGCTCGATCGGCCGCCCGAGCAACTCGCCCGTATCCTACAGCGCGCCAAGGAAACCTCGGAGGCCTTTCTCCATTGGCTTCAGCAGGGGTACCCGGAGCTGCGCCTCCGGTCCGACTTCATGGATACTCCCGATGGCATGTCCAAGTACCCATACATTCGGGAGTCCCGGCGCATCGTCGCGCGAGGTCGTGTAACCGAACAAGACATCATTGCGGACACGCAGCCGGGTCCGCGAGCCCGCTTGTTTGATGACTCCGTTGGAATCGGGTTCTATATGGTCGATATACACCCGTGTGGGGCAAACGAGCGCGGCAGAATGCGGATGCCGCGGCCATTCCAGATTCCCATGTCGGCGCTCATTCCGCGCGAGCCGGTCAATCTGCTTCCGGCGGGCAAGAACATAGGAGTCACTCATCTGACGAATGGCGCCTTCCGCCTGCACCCAGTCGAGTGGAACATCGGCGAGGCTGCGGGCATGATTGCAAGCCTTTGGATCGAGCAGGGCTCTCTGCCGGCCGCCGCCGGCGTGCAAGTGCAACTCGCTCAATCAGGCGTTCCGCTGTTTTGGTTCGACGATATCGGACCGGATCACCCGGCTTTTGCCTCGATTCACCTTGCGGCGATCCGTGGCACCTATCCACCCGACGCCATCGGCCTGCACGCTTCGCCCTCGGTACCCGTAACACGGGCCGAAGCCGCTGTGACGCTCTCCGCCTTCTACGGCAACCATCTGGATGAGAAGGCGGCCATCGACCTCGTCCTTCGCCATGGGTGGATGGCAACCGACCACCGAAACTGGTTTCATCCTGATGTGCCGTTCTACTGGACGGATTGGCGCGAAGACAAACTCCCGTCGCCGTTGCCGCCTCTGGTTTCGCACCGTACAGGCCCGGTCAGCCGATCGGAGCTCGCTGAGCGGCTCAGCTCAACGCGGCATTGACCGTAGTAGACTGATTGCTACAACAAACTCAAGGGGTGCTGCGATGGAACATGCGCGAGACTTGAGAACTGTTCGACGGTTCTTGGCGATTGTCTTTATAATCAGTGCGTTTGCGTGTGGGCTTTCTGCACAGACCTTCCAGGCGTCCGTCACTGTTATTGTGCGTGATCCATCCGGCGCGGTCGTTCCCAATGTGCAGGTGATTGCGACGGAGATCGCCACGGGAACCAAGTACACCGCAGTGACAAACGAAGCAGGAATTTATCGCTTCCCGGCCCTTCCGCCAGCCCAATACAACCTCTCCGCTGCGCTTCAGGGTTTCAAAACATTCGAACAAGGGCCGATCACTCTGCAGGTCCAGCAGGCGCTCGAATTGAACATCACACTCGAGCCCGGCCAGGTATCGGAACGAGTCACCGTGACGGCGGCCCCGCCGCCTCTGGAAACGGAAAGCGCCACCGTAGGGCAGGTCGTGACCACACGCAGCATCTTGTCTCTCCCATTGAACATTCGCGATCCGATCGCTCTCATTGGACTGACACCCGGCGTGACCTTCGGACCGAACTTCGGCAACGGCGGCGGTAACGATGTGGGCCGCAACTTCTTCAAGTCCGATTTCAACGTCGGCGGGGGGCGGTCAGGTTCGCAGGAGATCTTGATCGACGGCTCGCCGAATACGACCCCCGACATCAATCGCGGCATAATCAATCCGCCGGTCGATTCGGTGCAGGAATTCAAGGTCCAGGCCAACAGCTACGACGCCCAGTTCGGACGCACATCCGGCGGCGTCCTCAACATCGTGACGAAGCCCGGCACCAACGACTATCATGGAGTCGCGTACGATTTCGAGCGACACAGCATTTGGGACGGCAACAATTTCTTCAACAACCGCAGCGGCCGCCCGAGCCCGTCTTTCGCCCGCCACCAGTTCGGCGCCGACCTCGGCGGTCCGATCCGCAAAAACAAGTGGTTCGCGTTTGGCGATTACGAGGGTTTACGACAGGGCTATCCGAGCTCCGTCATCTCCACGGTTCCCACCGCCCTTCAGGGCCAGGGCAACTTCTCACGGACAATTGCGAGCAACGGGCAGTTGATCACCATCTATGACCCTTCGATGCTGACAGTGCTCCCGGACGGTTCGCGACAACGCAGCCCGTTCCCGGACAATATTATCCCCACAAACCGCTTCGATACGGTAGCCGCGAAGACTATAGGCTTCTTCCCGGCACCGAACCTCCCCGGAGACGCGGTCACCGGTCAGAACAACTATATTTTTACTGCCAAGTCCATTACGAATAGCGACAAGTACGATTTGCGAACGGACGCCAACTTCACCGACAACACGCGCATGTTCGTACGCTACTCGCGCCAGCAGGACCA
>QHXU01000369.1:2931-3537 GCA_003223065.1 Acidobacteriota bacterium
AAGCCACCTGGTCGCGTGCTCTGGCCGCCCAGTTCGGCGCCTCGCAGGGCTTTGATCTGGCAAGCCTAGGATTTCCATCGTCGTTCGTTACCGCGGTCCCAGCTCAGTTTCCTATCTTCAACATCGGTGACGTGGTTGGCACGTCGAACTCAGCGGACTCGTTCGTTCAATTCCAGCCGCGAAATGTTTGGACCGCGAGCGCAACGCTGAACCACCTTCAGGGCAAACACAGCCTGAAGTTCGGAGGAGAATACCGCATTCTCGACTTTAACGAGGCGCAGCAAACCAACGCTTCTGGCGTCTACTCGTTCGGACGCACCTTCACGCAAGGGCCGAACCCAGTGGCAACCAGCACGCTTGCAGGTTATGGGCTCGCTTCCTTCCTGCTGGGCGATCCTTCGAGCGGCAGCATCAACGCTGTCAATCCCATCTCAACGCGCGGCCTGTACGGAGCCGTCTTCTTCCAGGACGACTGGAAAATCAGCGATCGACTCACTCTGAATCTTGGCCTCCGTTGGGACCTGAGCACCGGCGACATGGAGAAATACAATCGCCTGGCCTCCTTCGATCCCCTCGCGCCGAATCCGCTGGGTTCTGCTGCCGGCC
>QHXU01000369.1:3608-7880 GCA_003223065.1 Acidobacteriota bacterium
CGGTTCGGTCTAGCCTACCAATTGACGAGCAGGCTCGTCCTCCGCGGCGGCTATGGCTTGTATTACCTTCCTCGAAATGTGCAAGGAAACGGCGATGGAGCTGTAGAAGCGTTCCGCACCACAACGATGCTTGCAACAATCGATGGCGTGACGCCTGCGAATAGGTTGAGCAACCCTTATCCCCAAGGTATCCTGCCGACGCTGAACGACCGCGACCCTCTAGCGAATACCGGTTCAACGGTCGGAGCTCCCGAGCACGCGTACTCCTCACCATATGCTCAGACCTGGAGCTTCGGTGTGCAGAGCGAACTGCCTGGAAAAATGGTCGTCGATATCCATTATTGGGGAAACAAGAGCACTCATCTTCTAGAAACCTGGAACATCAACCAACTTTCCGATCAGTATCTCTCGTTGGGATCGCACCTGAACGACCAAGTCGCCAATCCGTTTTACGGCTTGCTTACTTCCGGAACGTTGACCACGTCTGCAATTTCGCGGCGTCAGTCGCTGTTGCCATTCCCACAATACGCGGGGGATGGCGGGGTTACCCGGGTTTTCGTTCCCGCGGGCAATTCGACATACGAGGCGGGCACGATACAACTGGAGCGGCGCTTGTCGTCGAGCCTCACATTCCTGACTTCCTATACGCGATCCAAGGCCATCGATGACGTTCGTACTCCGCTCGACACCTACAACCGGCGGCTTGAGAAGTCGCTGTCGACGTTTGACGCTCCGAATCAATTCATCTTCAGCGGCGTGTACGCGCTTCCCGTCGGCCGAGCCCGCGGCGTTGGCAAGAATTGGAACCGGTTTGAAAACGCTCTGCTCGGCGATTGGGATTTGAGCGGGATCGTGCGAATTCAAAGCGGCCAACCGGTCGCGATCGGACGGCCCTCCGTGAATAACGGGCAGAGTGGGAAGCTGAACAATCCGACGATCTATCAATGGTTCAACACTAGTGTGTTTTCGAGCGCCCTGCCCTTCACGTTCGGCAACGTCGGACCGGTTCTGCCCGATGTCCGCAGTAATGGGCTCCGAAATGTAGATGCTGTCCTCGCCAAGAACGTTCGCTTCAGTGCCGCTGAGCATCCGATAACCGTACAGTTCCGAACGGAGTTTTACAACCTACTCAATCATCCGCAGTTCGCCGCTCCGAACGGCTCGGTAACCTCGCAGTCGTTCGGGCAGGTGACTGCGCAGGCGAACAACCCACGCGATCTGCAACTCGCGTTGAAGATTAGCTTTTAAATAGAGGGCTGAAGGTATTCACCAAACCTTCTCCTTTTGTCTCCGACACACGGGGCTGAGGAAGGCGCTCGGTTTGCTTGTCGGATTTTCTTTCTAGAGTGCGTTGATCGCTTCGCCCCACCGGCGGTCCCGACCCCGGCGATAGGTCCTCCCTGCGTTTACCGATCGCGCGGGCTCCCGCGTGATCAACGTGCTTCCTCTCGGGAATTTGGTCGAAGGATCCCAGGACCTGCTCGACCTGCTAGTAGAGCCTCCCGTTATCGCCGAATGCCATCAGCAGGAATCATTGCGATTGCCGCGCGAGGCATGAAGCCGCAACGTATTCTCCTGTCGTCTCGCCTTTCCCAGAACCGTAATCGGGACTCTCGCAACATCGTCCCTATTCCTCGGCCACCAAAGCAATGATCCGTTCTTCGAGTTCGGTCATCGTCTACCTGATCCGTGCAAAGTTGTTAGTCGCAAGGCCGATACGGAACCAGCATTTGCAGGCATATCGGCATCTCTTTGAATCGGTGGACATGCGACTGAACCATAGCTCCAGCAAGGGGAAGCTTGTCGTCGTAGAAATGTAGGTAGAAGGCGAACCGAACAGGCCCTCTGCCAACATCCTTCATGCAGAAGGGCTTTCTCGAAACCAACTCCTCGCCGTCCAGCGACAACGACACCTCATCATAAGCCACTTGTGAATAGCCGCCAGGATAGATTGGGTTCGGCTGCGTGAAAGCCCCCACGTCGAAGCGACCATCCAGGTTCTTGGCGCCGGCCTCGATCAAAACGACGGAGGAGAAATGATGCCGACACTGCTCCTCGTCGCCTTACATTGGAAATTGCGCTTGAAAAATCTCATCACTGACCAACAATTTGTAAACACCCAGGATCTCGATTGTCGGATCAGTCATTGCCCGTGTCGCCTTTAGACAGAGTACCCGCTTTTCTGGCATTCATGCCGAAGCAACCGACATGCTATTCCCCGCCATCAGAGCGTCTGACCATTTGTCCGGGACCGGGTAATCTGTGGCCCCGCTTCCGATACCGCCCGTCAGAAAGACAACCCTACGAGCAATTCAACTTGGTTCCGCTTCGTTCGTGAAGAAGTGAAGTCGGGATCAGCCGACCAATGGGTGTACCGGACCACAGGACCAATTCTCAACTTTCTGAGATTCGCTTCTATTCCTATTCCGGCAGTGCCGCCGTACACTGACGGAGACGCACCGTTCAGGTTCCCCGAGACCCGGAAGGATGGCCCCGCTTCAATGAACGGCTTCAGAGAACGTGAACCGAACCTGTACTTCGCCAACGCCGGAAGTTCCCACGTTATAACCGTGGCCGGGGAGATGCTGTTCAGCGAACCATCTGGATTGATGCCAGCCATCGTCAAGTTCAACGGACGGTACAGTGCGTCGATTTCCACGGCCAGATTACGCCAAGGTAGTCCGACTTCCAGCGTTGGGCCGATAGCATAGTCCTTCAGAGTTGAGTATGAGCGTGAGACCATTGGCTGAATACCGCCGTTCGGCCCGATGATGAACCCGGTGCTCTCATGCCCAAAGGCATCCGTCAAAGCAGCACCGCCGATCACGCCAACTGAGAAATGCCGCCCTGAAGATTGGCCGAACGATGGTTCCCCGGACGTAAACACAACGGCAGTGGACAGTCTGAAGGTGTACTGATTCCAATTCTCGGACGCTGCGCTCCCCATGCGAGTCAGCAGGATTTCCGGTTGAACGATTCGGTATGACAGCCGATTCGTTATGCGGTAATCTAAACTGCCACCGAACGCAGCGGCGAACATGCTGGCACTAGGGAACGTGCGTTCAGTAATGGGCGAACCCGTTGGCCGCTGGATAGGCTCACGAAGCGGTAGAACCAGCATGTTCGTGTGTGCCACGCCTATCAGCGCCCTGACGTTTACCGATAACCGATCCCGCCTCAAGAACCGCACTTCCGGCCCGAATAAGAATGTGTGCTGGCCCATGTCGCCGGGTACGGCTTCGACTCTCATCAGTTCTCCCGGCGTAGTCAGGCTGTTGATCGTGTACGGAGTCAAGCCCCGTTGCCCGTAGTTCCCGGCGAAATCGGCAAGCAAGCCGAGCCGGGGCGTCACGTTCAGTTTCACTGAGGCGTTCCAGCCGCTCAGACTAGCGGCCTTCAACGATGTTCTCGATTGCTCCGTCAGTGCCAAGCACGAGTACCCGCCGAACACTTCGACCTTCGGTGGCTCCTGTGGCACAACAGTGAGCGGAAAGAGCAACATCAATAAAGGAATTGCACATCCTAATCCACCAGTGTTTCTAGCCATTTTCGGTATGTGCGGTGCGCTTGCAGTGGCATGTGAAAGACCATTCGATCCGCTAATCAGGACCGCACGATTGTTGTAAAGCAGCGCGTCGACCGCTTGTGTGTGGCTGAGGCCCTCACCACCCAGTTGTGCCTTTGGGACCAACGCTTTACATTTCCCCAAGCTTTTTTTCGAGGCCCCCTTGAGGCCCCCTTGAGGCCCGATTTTCGCAGGGCGTCCAAGTTGGGGGAGGCACTTGCGACCGCTGGAGCAGCGGAGGGCCAATGGAGGTTGCCCCTGGTACTGCGAACGAAGGCCGTCCAAATACTAAGGCGACGTCTAAGATACGGACTTGGTCCAGCGATCGGTCGTGAAAGAAATGGGCTGACGCCATTCGCGGGCCAATTCACGCACGCTGCTTCGAAAAGAAGCTTTTGCCCTCCGCTGCTTCCCCGCTGCACCATCCACTGCGCCAAGCTTGGCAACGGCTAGCGCGCGTTTCCGCCCAACTGCCTTTCAGTGGCATGCGTCTATGCGCTCCCCACGGCGAGGCGACGGACCCGTGATCCGACGAAGGGCCAAGAGTGCCCGGACGGCTTGGCTCGGGAAGCTGCTATGTTGTGGGGCGTGACGAATTCACTGCCGTTCGCAAAGCTGCTGGGCATCGAAATTCGAGAGGCATCGCCTGAAAAAGTCACAGCGGAGATGGTCGTGCGTGACGAACTTTGCACCCGGCCGGCCGTGCT
>QHXU01000088.1:0-508 GCA_003223065.1 Acidobacteriota bacterium
TGTGACAGGCCCTTCGGCCCTGGACACGAACGAAGACGCACGCTCGAAGCCGCCGGGTTCGGCTGCCTCTTCGGCGGACGCCAACTCGCAACCGCAGCAGCAGAATACAACAACGGACTCCAAGAGCAAGAAGAAAAAGAAGAAGAACGACAAGACCGACAACAGCAGCCAGCCAGCAAAGCCCACCACGCCACCGAATCAGGAATGAGCATCATTCTGCTCGCTGATGACAGCCCTCACGCCCAGCGGATGGGTGAGCGTATCTTGCGCGAAGAGGGCTTCGAGGTGGTCAGCCTCACCGACGGCGAAACAGCTTTTCTTCGATTGGCTGATGTCGACCCGGACCTCGTTATCGCCGATGTTTTCCTGCCGGGCCGGAGCGGCTTCGATCTTTGCCGTCATATCAAGAACACCCAGCGACACGTGCGCGTGATCCTGACCGCCGGCCTCCTTGAGACTTTTGATGAGGAGGAAGCGCGCCGGGCAGGCTGCGATGCCATTCTGAAAA
>QHXU01000088.1:539-21035 GCA_003223065.1 Acidobacteriota bacterium
GATCCAGGAGGCGCAACTGGCACGCGGCCTGTTCGCCGAGGTCCTTGCCGCCGTCCAGCCGGTGCCGGACAGCAGCACGCAGCCCCATGTCACAGCGCCCGAACCGCCCGACCCGGAGCGGGTTGAGGCCGCGATAACTCTCGCACTCGACGCGGCGCTGCCCAACCTGGTCCGTGAAATTACCGAGAAGGTTTTGGTAGCATTGGGGCACTGAAGGTAAGTGGTCCGTCGCGAGTGGTAAGTGACCACGCCACTACGACTGAGCCGCCAACCACTGAGCAGTGACCAAGCATGCCTGATAACACTTTCGACATCGTTTCCAAGATCGAGCTGCCCGAAGTATCAAACGCCGTGCAGCAGACGCTCAAGGAGGTCCAACAGCGATACGACCTGAAGAACTCGCACTCCCAGATCGAGCTTCGCGAAAAGGAGAACAAAATTCTGCTCCAGAGCCAGGACGAGTTCAAGCTGAAAGCCGTGGTCGAAATCCTGGAGCAGAAGCTGGTCAAGCGCAAAGTACCGCTGAAAGGCTTGCAGCACGGCGCCATCACGCCGGCCGCGGGATCCACCGTGCGCCAGGAGATCACTTTGCAGCAGGGCATTCCGATCGAAAAGGCGCGCGAGATAGTTCGCATCATCAAAGACAGCAAAAAGAAATTACAGGCGTCGATTCAGGGCGATTTCGTGCGCGTCTCGGGCAAGGATCGGGACACGTTGCAGGAAACGATTAACCTGCTGCGTCAAACCGACTTCGGCATCGACATGCAGTTCACCAACTACCGCACGAACTGAAGCGCATTCCCGGCGAGAAGACCGAATGCCCCGGAAGATCGAGTCCCTGTTCCTCGAGGGTCCAGCTGGCCGCCTCGAAGCGCTTCTCGAAGAGCCCGAGCACGGTCTGCCGGAGGAATTCGCTCTGGTCTGCCATCCGCACCCCCAGCACGGCGGGACAATGCACAATAAAGTGGTCTATCGCATCGCGCGAGGGCTGCGGCGGTCCGGATCGGCCGTGCTGCGGTTCAATTATCGAGGAGTCAACCTGAGCGAGGGAGCATATGACGGGGGCGAAGGCGAACTCGATGACGCCCGCGCTGCGCTGTCTTATCTGCGCGAGCGCTATCCGGAACTACCCTACACGCTGGCGGGATTTTCGTTCGGCTCGCGAATTGTGTTACGCCTCGGATGTTCCCAGCCGGGCGCCAGACGGCTCATTGCCGTTGGATTTCCCGCGACATACAAGGATCGATCCTATCTGGATGGCTGCACCACGCCGAGAGTATTTATCCAAAGCACACACGATGAGTTTGGCCCAATAGCTGAAATCGAGCCTGTGGTGGCAGCGCTTCCAGAGCCGAAGCGGCTGGTGCTGGTGGAGGCACAAGATCACTTTTTTGCAGGAGCCCTCGACAAGCTGGAAGAGGAAATCGCTAAGCTGGGTTAAACGCCTGCCAGACGAAGCTCGCGCTCCACGCGCCGCGTGGCCCGCTCACTGATCAGGTCCGCCACCTTGCCCAGCAGCCCCGGAAGGTCTTCTGGCTTGATAAGCAAGGAGTCCTGCCGGCGAGTCGGCGCTGGCTTGTGGTTCTGATAGGTCCGAAAAAGGGCGGTTGCCGGCTTGTAGTCCATCATCCGGGCATGAGCCAAAACCTTCAGCCCTGCCTTGGGTGACTCCATTTGTAAGTCACTCAAAACAAGCTCGTATTCGCCCTCATCCAGCTTTCCCACGGCTTCGGCAGCGCTGGCGGCAGCATCCACATTGTATCCGCCGGCTTCGAGAACCGTTTTAAGCGTTAGTCGAGCAGTGGGATCGTCATCGACTAAGAGGACTCTTGCTAATTCGTGTTCGAGGGAGCGCGGCGAATGACTCATCTGACTCTAGGGCCTTCTTTGGACGGAGATTACGGCCTTTTCACATTCAGTTTAACCCGGCGTTTAACCCATAAGAGTCCAAATCCGAGCCCGAGATTTTCCCAGTTCAGTGCAAGTAATAGGTAAGCATTTGAACCTAGGTCACTTTCCCGGAAAAGACACGATCGAAGATGCGATCCACATTTGCGAGGTGCCTTTCCAGCGAAAACGCCTCCCGGATCTGTTCAGCCGACAGATACGAAAGGACTTGCTGATCGGATTCAACGGCGCGTCGGAAATCGCCCTCCGATTCCCAGGCGCGCATGGCGTGCGTCTGGACTACTCGATAGGCCTC
Source organism: Acidobacteriota bacterium (assembly GCA_003223065.1). GTDB lineage: Bacteria > Acidobacteriota > Terriglobia > Bryobacterales > Bryobacteraceae > Palsa-187. The sequence continues at coordinate 2,743 of QHXU01000088.1, forward strand.
CTCCCGCAGCATTCCGGCTGCCGCGAGGTCGAGCAGCAGTTGTCCTGAGAAGATGAGGCCGTGCGTGCTGTCGAGGTTCTGGCGCATCCGTTGGGTGAAAACTTGCATTCCGTCGATGAGCCACACGCCCTTTGCCAGCATGTAATCGGTCAGAATCGCCGAGTCGGCCAGAATCACGCGCTCGACGGAGGAGTGCGAGATGTCTCGCTCATGCCACAGCGCAATGTTCTCCATCGCCGCCTGGACATTCGAGCGGACGATCCGCGCCAGACCGCACATCTGTTCGCAGGTCACCGGATTGCGCTTATGGGGCATTGCTGAGGAGCCCTTCTGACCCTCACTGAACGGCTCTTCAGCTTCCCGAACTTCGGTGCGCTGCAGGTGCCGAATTTCGAGAGCGATCTTCTCGAGCGTTGCGGTCAGGATCGCCAGCGACGCGATCCATGCGGCGTGACGGTCACGGGAAATCACCTGCGATGCAATGGGCGCGGGCTTCAGGTTCAGCCGCGCGCAGATTCGTTCTTCTGCTTCCGGCCCGATGTGCCCGAACGTGCCCACGGCGCCCGAAATCTTGCCGACACGAAGGTCTTCGGCCGCGGCCGTGAGCCGCGCGATATTGCGCCGCATCTCGTCGTACCAAAGCGCTAGTTTGAGGCCGAAAGTGATCGGTTCGGCGTGGATGCCATGCGTGCGCCCGATCTGCACGGCGTGCTTGAATTCGAAAGCCCGCCGCTTGAGGGACACAGACAGCTTGTTCGCGCCTTCGAGCAGGAGCTTCGACGCCTGCATGAGTACCAGCGCCTGGGCGGTATCGACCACGTCGTTCGAGGTCAGGCCATGGTGCAGCCAGCGCGAAGCATCAGCGTGGCCGGCGGCGGCCATTTTCTCAGAAACCGCGGTGGTGAAGGCGATAACGTCATGCTTCACCTGGCGCTCAATCTCGTGGATCCGGGCGACATCGAAGCCGGCGTGCGCGCGCAGCGCCTGCGCGGCGCCGGCCGGCACGGCGCCTGTCTCCGCCAGGGCCTCGCTCGCGGCGAGCTCCACTTCGAGCCATTGCGCGAAACGGTTTTCGTCGCTGAAGATTCGGCCCATTTCGGGCCGGGTGTAGCGGGGAATCATGCCGAAGGTGTCAGGACTCGGTGAACCGGCGGACCGAGCATCAGTAAAGGATCGTCTCCGTTGCTTGCTTCGCCTCCGCAACCATCAGCCGCGTGAAGAGGTCCCGGCCGTCAAGAGCTTGCGAAGCCATAAGGCGCACGATTTCGGGGTGATTGTTATGCTCGCTTAAATGACCGAGGATCAGCGTCGAGGTGCTGGTGTCGAGTTCGTCGCGAACGAAAGAGCACGCGACCTCATTCGAAAGATGTCCCATTCGACCCATCACTCGCTGCTTCACAGACCAGGGATACGGGCCCACCTTCAGCATCTCCAGATCATGGTTTGCTTCGAGCAGCAGCACGTCAGACCCGCGCAGGTGATAGCGGATCGACTCTGGCAGATAGCCGAGGTCAGTGGCGATTGAGATCTTGATGCCCTGCGCGCGGAAAGAAAGCCCGACCGGGTCAACGGCGTCGTGGGGAATCGTGAAGCTGGTGACATCGATATCCCCGATGGTGAATTCAGCGCCGGCTTGGAACAGTTCAAGCGGCGGCACATATTCGCCCCACGCGATGGCTGGGGCGGTCAGACGCGAGAGGTAGACCGGAATGTTTCGTTTCCTCGTGATCGCCTGGAGTCCCGCGACGTGATCGCCATGTTCGTGCGTGATCAAAATCGCGGTGAGGGACTCGGGGTCGACGTCCGCCGATGCGAGCCGCTCGAACGTTTCCTTGCGGCTGAGTCCTGCGTCCACCAGCAGGCGGGTACGCTCGGTCGCCACTAACGTGGAATTGCCGGCGCTCGAGGACCCAAGAACTGAGATTTTAACGATAGTTGCCTCCGTCCTATCTTCGCAGCTTTCTCATCCAGCTTCCCCAAGCCAGGCCCGCGCGCGTCGAAAGAATCGCCGCTCCGAACGCCGCCGCCATACCCCACCAGAACTGTGCACGGGTTTTTTCGATAACGCTGAACGCGCCGCGCGCGTAGTCCGAGTTCGGTGGGACGAAATAGGGCATATAGTGGGTGCCGAAAAACCAGTTTCCGCTGGCGTGCGAATTGAGGAACACGGCAAAAGGCCATTGCGCCGCCCAGAACGCGCCGAGGAATGCCAATCCGCCGGCTGCGGCGAGCCGCCAATCGCTCCATGAGCGTGCGCGCAGCCAGACCAGATCGATCGCGAGCGTGCCCGCGACGATCAGCAGCGGGAAATCCTGGCCTGGGATCATGTGAGTGACCTTGTAATAGACCGGCCCGAGCTTCGGTTCGGCCGGGAACAGCGGCAAGATCCAGACATTCAGCATCAGCAGCAGCGAAGTGGCGCAGGCCATCATGGTAGCCGCGAATTTACGGCCCGAGGCGCGCGCCGCCGCCACCAGAAACAAGGGAACCACCGCCCCGATGATGCGATAGAACAGCGCGCTATGCATCATGTTGCGCGTGGTCTGTTCGAGGAAAGCGCTCAAGGCGCCGCCGGCGAGAATGGCGCCCACGAAAAGCAGCAGCCATTCGAGCCGGTCGCGTAGCGGTCCCGAGGCACGGTTCATCGCGCCCAGGACGAGGATCAGAGTGCCGAACCGGATCGCCAGAATGCCCAGGATCAGAACCACGTGCGGAGGGCTCAACACCTTGACGTCCAGGCCGTAGGCGCCGTGCCACCAGTCATCGAACGGAGCCGAAACGAGCATCGCGATTCCGCCCCAGGCGCAAATAAAAGCGCCCAGCGGAGCGCGGAATCGCCATAAGCTCACCGACGCGGCACGCAGCGGCGCGGCGGAACGGAAGGTCGTCGAGAGAATCAGCCAGCCGCAACCCGCTCCCGTCATCACGCCGCATAGATAGATGAGCATATGGGCCGGCGTCCAGAATGTATCGCGCCCGATGGTCTTGTGCCAGGAGATATCCCAGATGCCGCCGATCATGGCCGAAACGGTGGCCGCGACGCAGCACCAGACATACCAAGGAATTCGCCCGGCACCTGTCGCAACGCGATCGCGAGCGGCCACAGCCGCGCGCGAAACCGGAATTGAAATCCCGTGCGTCATTGGAACTACTTTAATATAAATGTATGAAGGCTCGCGTTTTTGTCTCCTTCAAGCCGACTGTCCTCGACCCTCAGGGGCAGGCGATCCGCGGCGCGCTGAATGGATTGGGTCACGGATCGATCGCGGAAGTGCGGCAGGGGAAGTTCTTCGATATCGAGATCGCTCCCGGCGCGGTACGCGAAGAGGCTGCACGCGAGATGGACCAGATCGCCCGCGAGGTTCTTCGAAGACTATCAGGTGGAATTTCTGGATTAAATTCTATGTGCGGCATTGTCGGTTACATCGGTCCTCGGAAAGCGGTCCCGATCATCTTGGACGGGCTGAAGCGTCTGGAGTACCGCGGCTACGATTCGGCAGGACTAGCGGTGGTTGAAAACGGCAGCAGCAGCCTGGCTGTGCGCCGCGCATCGGGCAAGCTGCGCAACCTGGAAGAGGCGCTGAAGCTCAATCCCGTCGACGGCCCGTACGGCATCGGCCACACACGCTGGGCGACGCATGGCCGTCCGACGGAGGAGAACGCTCACCCGCATCGCGACTGCCACGGCGACATCGTGGTGGTGCACAACGGCATCGTCGAAAACTATCTCGCGCTGAAACGCCAGCTCACCCAAGAAGGCCACCGCTTTGTCACCGAGACGGACACCGAAGTGATCGCGCATCTGGTGGAGAAACATTACGACGGCAATCTGGAGAACGCCGTGCGCGACGCCGTGCGCCAGCTCACCGGGGTGTTCGCGCTCAGCGTGATCTCAGGCAAGGACCCCAATAAGATCGTCGCCGCACGGTCGGGTCCGCCGGTCGTGGTCGGATTGGGCGACGGCGAATACTTCGTCGCTTCCGACGTGCCTGCAATCCTGAGCCACACGCGCGACATGTTCTTCCTGGCCGATGGCGACGTCGCAGTGCTGACCAGGGACGGCGTGCATTTGACGGATTTCAACGGCCGTCCGGTGAAACGCCAGGTTTCCCACATTCTGTGGGATCCCATCATGGCAGAAAAGGGCGGCTACAAGCACTTCATGCTGAAAGAGATCTTTGAGCAGCCGCGGGCCGTGCGCGATACGACGCTGGGACGGGTGGGCCAGGAGTCAGGCCGCATTTTTCTGGATGAGATGGACATTTCGCCGCGCGACTTCCGCGCGTTCCGGCAAGTGCGCATCGTGGCTTGCGGCACCAGCTGGCACGCCGCGCTGGCTGGGAAGTTCATGATTGAGCGCCTGGCCCGCGTGCCGGTGGAAGTCGACTATGGAAGCGAGTTTCGTTACCGCGATCCGATTGTGGGTCCGGATACGCTCACCGTGGTGATTTCGCAGTCGGGCGAAACCGCCGATACGCTGGCGGCGCAGCGCGAGGCGAATAAGAGAGGCTCGAAGACGCTCGCGATTTGCAACGTCGTGGGATCGATGGTGATGCGCGAAGCCGCCGGCACGCTGATCACGCATGCCGGGCCGGAGATCGGCGTCGCTTCGACCAAGGCCTTCACCGGCCAGTTGACGGCCCTGTTCCTGCTGGCGATGCACCTCGGCCAGGTTCGTGAGACCGTGGACGCGAAAACCTCGCTGCGCCTGGTGGAGCAGTTGCTTCGAGTGCCGGCGCAGCTTGAAGAAATACTGCGGCACGACGCCATCTACGAAGACCTGACCAAAGTGCTGTTCCGCGCTTCGGATTTCCTGTACCTCGGCCGCGGCATCCACTTCCCCATCGCGCTCGAAGGCGCGCTGAAGCTCAAAGAAATCTCCTACATTCACGCCGAGGGCTATCCGGCGGGCGAGATGAAGCACGGCCCCAACGCACTGATCGACGAAAATCTGCCCACAGTGGTGCTGGCGACATGCGATCCGTCGGACGAGATGAGCCGCGTGCTGTATGAGAAAACGCTTTCGAATATCCAGGAAGTGAAGGCTCGCCAAGGAATGGTGGTGGCCGTGGCTTGCGACGGCGACCAGGAGGTAGGCAAGGTCGCCGACCACGTTATCCGGATCGGCGTAACCCACGAACTCCTTCTGCCGATTCTCGAAGTCGTGCCGCTGCAGTTGCTCGCCTATCACATTGCGGTAAGACGGGGCTGCGACGTCGACCAGCCACGCAACCTCGCCAAAAGCGTAACCGTCGAGTGAAGCAGTTCAGTCATGCGCTCCAAGTCTCCACGCGAGGGAAAGGACTGTATCCGTTCACGCGCGAGATTGCGGCCTGGATCTCATCCACAGGTGTCGAAACCGGCCTGCTGACGGTGTTTGTCCAGCACACATCGGCCTCGCTGACGATTCAGGAGAACGCCGATCCGGACGTGATCGGCGATCTGGCCGATTTTTTCGAGCGTCTCGTGCGGGAAGACGATCCGCGGTATCGCCACACCATCGAAGGTCCCGACGACATGCCGGCGCACATTCGCGCTGCCCTGACACAAACTCAGCTGACGATTCCGGTGCTTGCGGGACGAATGGCGCTCGGAACGTGGCAGGGCGTTTATCTGTTCGAGCACCGTTCCGCGCCGCATCGGCGCAACGTGGTGCTGCACTTGATGGGTTAGTTGGCTCGCGTTATTGCACCATCCGGCGCTCGCGCCGCAGAATGGCGGGAATCTCCAGATCGTCGAAGGTCGGCTCGGGCGGCGGAGCTGTATTGGCGGCCGTAGCCATCACCATGGGCGGTTCTTCACGAACCGGTTCGGGCTCCACGTACACCGGCTCAGGCGCGGGTTCCGGTTCAAGCGGCTTTCTCCAAGGCGCTGCCTCAACCGGCGCGGGCGCCGCTGTTTCCGCCACGGCGGCCGCGGTACGTTTGCGGTCTATCGCGGGAAGAGTCGCGCGCTCGAACCCCGTTGCGATGACCGTGATCTTTACCTCGTCCGCCATGGCCTCGTTCAAGACGACGCCGAAGTTGATCTGCACGTCTTCGTTCTGCGCCGCTTCGCGGATCAGCGTGCAGGCTTGATTCACTTCGTGCAGGCCAAGCTGGCTCGATCCCGTGATATTGATCAGCACGCCGCGCGCGCCCCGAACGCTGCCGGCTTCCATGAGCGGAGAACTGATCGCCTTTTCGGCCGCAACGATGGCGGCGCTCTCACCCCGCGCTGAAGCAGTCCCCATCATGGCGTAGCCCATCCCGATCATGATGCTGCGGATGTCGGAAAAATCGCGGTTGATCAGTCCCGGCGTCGTGATGATATCGCTGATGCCTTGCACCGCTTGCCGCAGCACGTCGTCGGCGATCCGGAACGCTTCAAAGAAACTGGTGCCCTTGGGAACCAGGTCCAGGAGCTGGTCGTTGGGAATCGTGATCACCGTGTCGACCACGCTCGCCAGCTCCGCCAGTCCGTTTTCAGCCTGTTTACGCCGCTTCGGTCCCTCGAATGCGAACGGTTTCGTAACGACCGCGACGGTCAGGGCGCCCAGTTCTTTGGCCAGAGATGCGACCACCGGCGCGGCGCCAGTACCCGTTCCGCCGCCCAGACCCGCGGTGACGAATACCATGTCGGAGCCTTCCAGCAGATCGATGATCTTCTCGGTATCCTCGAGCGCCGCCTGCCGGCCGACCGCCGGGTCCGAGCCTGCGCCCAAACCGTTGGTGATCTTAGAGCCGATTGCAAGCTTGTTAGGCACGGACGAGGCGGACAGCGCCTGCGAGTCGGTATTCAGCACGCAGAACTCGACGCCGGAAAGGCCCTCGTTCAGCATGCGCACCACCGCGTTCGAGCCGCCGCCGCCCACCCCGAAGACGCGAATTTTCGTCCTGGGCGCAGGTTCTTCCTGTATCACGAATTTCAATGCGTCGAGTGCCATGCACTTGCTCCTTCCGCTCGCGCTACCGCATCACTAAACCCATCAAGCCCGACATCCGCCGCCGCGGCGGTTGATGCAGCTTGAGCTTCGCTGAATACATCGCGAGACCGGCAGCTGTCGTCCACACGGGATTCTCGAGCTCTTCAGGCCAATCACCGATGCCTTTCGCCAGACCATTCGAAGCCTGGCAATTCAAAACTCTCTCCGCCATGTCACACATGCCGTTCAACAGCGCGCCGCCCCCGACCAGCACGATCCCCTCGAGCAGGGACCGCTCCATACCCACCCGCTGCAATTCAGCGCGCACATAAAGGAACAGCTCCTCAGCGCGGGCTTCGAGGATCTCGTTGAGTTCGCTGCGCCGCGCTTCGCGAGTCGGCCGGCCCTCGGCGGACGGGACTTCAATCAGGCTCGCATCCGACGTGAGCCCCAGCAGCGCGCAACCGTACTGCTGCTTTAGGCACTCGGCGTCTTCATAAGTGACCTTGAAAATGGAGGCGATGTCGCGCGTGAGGTGATCGGACCAAACCGGAATGCTGTTGGCGAGCAGCATGGCATCGCCGTCGTAGATCACCAGATCGGCCGAGTGCAGCCCGAGATCCATCAGAGCGACGCCGCGCGCGCGCTCTTCCTGCAACAGGCAGGCGTAGGCGGCAGCCAGGGGTTCGAACACCGTTTCCTCGACGGCGAGGTGCGCAAGATGCACCGTTGATACCAACGCCTGATGTTCGTGGGACGATGCCGTGATGATATGGACGTTCGCTTCGAGCCGCGAGCACACGCCTTTGTGCGGCTTGCGATAGCCGGCCCGCCCATCGAGCGTAAAGTCCTGCGGCAGCAGGTGCAGCAACATGCGGTCCCGTTCCAGGCGCACGTCGGCAGCCAGCTCCACGGCATAAACCAGATCTTCGGCGTCCACCTCCCGCGGCCGGCCGAACTCGTATAGCCCCCGGCTCTGCGCGCCGTGCACACTAGCGCCGCCGACGCCGATGGTTGCGGCTTCGACGCACACGTGCGCGCCGCGCTCGGCGTCGGTCACCGCCGCGCGGATCGACTCGGCCACGGCTTCCTGATCGGCGATGCGGCCCTTGGCCCAGCCGGTGGAGGAGGCAAGGCCATGTCCCAGATACCTGAGGTGCTCGCCTTCGAGCGCACAGATAATGCATCGCGTGCGGGAACTACCTGCGTCAAGGCCAACCGCGAGTTGGGTCTTAGATGACATCTATTCCACCACCGTGATGCGATCTTCCAGGCGCAGATCGAGCGTGGTGGCGTCGGGCAGCCGCCGCTTGATCTCTGCGTAATGATTCACAAAATTCTGATAGCGCAAGGCAAAGCTGTGATCGCCGAGCAGCAGCGTCAACATACGTCCGCCGTAAGGCTCTGTGACTTTCAGGTTGTCGCGGTCCGATACATCGACCTCCGAAATCCTTTTTCCGGAGTCCCCCAGTTCCTGTATTAGACGCAGCATGCGCCGCACACGGTCGCGCCGCTCGGCGAGCGAATCGGAAACACGCAAGCCCGCAAGAACAGGAAGCGTGAACTTGTCCGGAGCAGGCGGCAGAATGACGCCGTCCTCATCAATCAGCGCAAAACGCGACGGCGTCACGGATACGAACGCCGCCGGCTTTCGCTCCGCGATGGTCACCAGAACGCGGTTCGGCCATAACCGCACTACCGAAGCGTCCCTGACCCACTCCACGGCGCGAAGCGTGTTGCGGCGCTCGCTCAACGGCATTTGGTAGACACTGCGTCCCGCATCGTCGGAAAAAACCGCCTCGATCTGGCGCATGGGCGCGTGGCTCGCTCCGGAGATCTCGAGCGTCTCCGCGTCGCCTTCGGGTCCATTCAAAGCGAAGCGTGGGTCCCGGATAAGGAATTGCTCCAGCTTGTGGAAAGCATAAAGCGACAGCAGCAGCATCAATCCGAGCAGTACCACGCCGGCGATCATGCGCCGGATCGAGAGCAGCGTGCGCCGCGCCGCAGAAGTCCGAGCGCGTGGAGCGGGCGTCTCTTCCTCCATGCCAGGCAGTACTCCCGTACCTTCATAGGTCCTCCGGCCCATGTCGCTATCTTTCGCTCCGCAAACGCTCGAGGATCTTGTCTCCGGCCTGATACACACTTCCGGCGCCCAGGGTCAGGATCGCGTCTCCCGGTCCGGATGCCGCCGCCACCGATTCGACGCCGCGCTCCATCGTGCCTACATAGTGCGCGGCCTTGTGCCCGAAGGCGCCGATCCGGGAAGCGAGCGCCTCGGCCGTCACGCCTTCAATGGGATGCTCCGAAGCGGCGTATATATCCATCACATGCACCGAATCAGCTTGATGAAATGCCCGGGCAAAATCGTCCATCAGGGCCTCGGTGCGCGTGTAACGGTGCGGCTGAAACAGCACATGAACGTGCTCGAAGCGGCAAGCGCGAGCGCCCCCAAGGGTCGCTCGAATCTCGGTCGGGTGGTGCCCGTAGTCATCGATCACCGTGACGCCGCGCTCCGTGCCACGGACCTGAAAGCGCCGGTCGACGCCGCTGAATCCAGCCAGAGCCTCGCGGATAGTGTCCGGCGGAATCTCGAGCTCCAGACCGGTGGCTACCGCCGCAGTCGCGTTCAACACATTGTGCGCGCCAGGAACGTTAAGGCGAAAGCACCCCAGATCGCTCTCACGGAATTTGAGATGAAATTCGCTGGCCATATGGCCGGTGGAGGAGTTGGTGATGCGCAGGTCGGCTTGGGCGCTGGTTCCGTAGGTCAGCGTGCGCCGGTTCACAGCCGGCAGAATCTGCTGGACGTTTTCGTCATCAAGGCAGAGAATGGCGGCGCCGTAGAACGGGACTTTGCCGACGAACTCAACGAACGCGTGGCGGATCTCGTCCAAACCGGAATAGTGATCCAGATGTTCGCGGTCAATGTTGGTGACGATGGCCACGATGGGGGCGAGCTTCAGAAAAGAGCCGTCGCTCTCGTCGGATTCGACCACCAGGTAATCGCTCTTGCCGAGACGCGCGTTACTTCCGCCCATCATCCCAACGCGCCCTCCGACCACGACCGTCGGATCAAGACCGGCATGGCTGAGCAAGGCGGCCACCATCGATGTCGTCGTGGTTTTGCCGTGGCTTCCGGCCACGGCGATGCCGAATTTCTGGCGCATCAACTCGGCCAGCAATTCTCCGCGAGGGATCACCGGGATTGCCAGGTGCCTCGCTTCGGCCACCTCCGGGTTATCGGGACGCACGGCCGAGCTGACGACGACCGCCTTGGCGCCCGACACATGTTCGGCGGCGTGGCCTTCGAAGATCGTGGCGCCGCGCGAGGCCAGCCGCTCAGTGACCGGAGAGCCCTTGAGATCCGAGCCGCTCACGCGGTAGCCCAGCTCGAGCAAGACCTCGGCGAGACCGCTCATGCCGATGCCACCAATGCCGACGAAATGGACGGGCTGAGGCTTAAAAAACATTTTACCGGTGTATTGTTATTGTTCCGACTTTCTCATTGGATGTCAACACGATTCGACCGAAAAGTTTCGAGAACCTGGGCCGCCCGCCGGGCCGCGCCGGGCCGGGCGAATGCACGCGCAGCTTGCCCCATTTTTTCGAGCAGACCGGGCTCGCTGGCCAGACGCGTGACCTCGTCGACGAGCCGCCGGCCGTTCATCTCGTGATCGAGCACCAGGCGCGCCGCCCCGGCAGCCGCCAGCGCATCGGCGTTGCGCAACTGGTGCTGGTCGCTGGCCATGGGGAAAGGCACCAGGATCGATGGCTTTCCCGCCGCCGCCAGTTCGCTGACGGCGCCCATACCGGCGCGGCTCACCACCAGGTCCGCTTCGGCAAAGGCACGCGGCATCTCGGCCAGGAATGGAGTGATCTGGCCCTCGATGCCGGAGGCTTGAAATCGCGGCGCGATCTCGTCGTAGGCCGCGGCGCCGGTTTGATGAATCAATTTTATGGCGGCCTTGTCCCAGAGCGGCCAACTCTCTTCGCCCGCGCGATTGAGTGTCCGCGAGCCCTGGCTCCCGCCGGTGATCAACACCGTCAGTTTTTGCCCCCTGCATTTCGGGGGCACTGAAAAAAATTCCTCGCGCACGGGCAAGCCCGTAATCTCGGCTCTTTCGGCGGGAAAAAAGCGCGCCGCTTCGGGAAAGCTGACCAGCGCGCGCGCCACGAAGCGGGCCAGGCGGCGATGCGTGAATCCGGGAACCGCATTCGGCTCCATAACCACCACGGGCACGCGTTTCCACAACGCCGCCAGCAGCACCGGTCCGGCGACGTAACCGCCCGTCGAGAAAACAGCCGCGGGATGCGCCCGTTCGAGCATCCGCGCCGCCTGCCATACACTCGACGGAAGCTCGGCCAGCGTCGCCAACGTGCGGCGGAGGCCGACGCGTTTGAGCCCGCCGATCTCCACCCAGTCGATCGGAAAATTCTCGGCCGGCACAAGCTTCGATTCGAGGCCGCGGCGCGTGCCGATGAAGCGGACCACGTGCCCGCGGTCCCGCAACTCGCGAGCCACGGCCAGAGCCGGGATTACGTGCCCTCCCGTGCCGCCGCCGGCCATTACGAACGTACGCGCCTGGTTCATCCTTCATGTTCGCTGACGCTCAGCAGCATGCCCAGAGACGCGAGCGTGCTTAACAGGGAACTGCCGCCGAAGCTGATCATCGGCAGCGGAAACCCCTTGGTGGGCGCCATGTCCAGCACGACGCTCATATTGATCAGCGCCTGCACTACGATGGACACCGTTACGCCGAGCGCCAGGTATTTTCCGAAATCCTCACGCGCCAGCAGAAATAGCCGCGCTCCCCGCCACAGAATAACTACGAACCCGGCCAGCACCGCCGTCGCGCCCCAGAGCCCGAGTTCCTCCCCGACCGTGGCGTAAATGAAATCGGTATGCGCATCGGGCAGAAACATCAGTTTCTGTTTGCCCTGCATGAGCCCCACCCCGAGCACGCCTCCCGTGCCCACGGCGATCTTCGACTGCCTCGGCTGATAACTGGCGTCGCGGACGCTCGAAGAGCGCTGGACGTAACCGCGGATCCATCCATGCCGGTCGATCGCTTCGATTTTCGAGTAATCCGGGTCCACGTACGCAATGACGCGCCCCAGGCGATACCCCCTTGAGAACACAGCCATCGCCACCAGCGCCAGGCCGATCAATGCGACGCGAGCCATATAGCGCTTCTCAAGACCAGCCACCCAAAAAACGACGATGGCCGTGATCACCGGCACCAGCGCCGTTCCCAAGTCGGCTACCACCACCATGAAAGCCAGCATCAGCACTGCGACCAGCGCTTGCTTAATCGTCCGGCGATCGTTAATGAGCCGCGCGCGCCGGGCGATAAAGTAGGCCAGAAACAGGATCAGGGCGGGCCTGGCGAACTCGGACGGCTGAAAGGATCCGATGCCCGCGATGTGGAACCACCGGTGTTTCCGCGGATCGGCGAAATACACCATCACGAGCAGACCAAGCACGATACCCAGGCCCGAAAAGGCCCAAGCCGGCGTGTTCATCCGGCGGTAATCCATGCGCTTGAAATACATCAGCACCAGAAACGACGCCACCGCCCAGCCGAGCTGCCGCACCACAAAATAGTAATGCTCGACGCCGTAGCGCAACTCGGCAACCGCCGAAGACGCGCTATAGAGCATCACCAATCCGAACCCGACCATCGCCACAATGGTGAGGAAAAGGATCCAGTCCGTTTTTAGTTTCGCCACGCGGCCTCCTGTTTGCTGCCGAGCGCCCGAACCAGGCGCTTGAACTCGCGGCCGCGGTGCTCGAAATTTTCGAACTGATCGAAGCTCGCGCAAGCCGGCGCCAGCAACACCGTATCGCCGCGCTGCGCACGCCCGTAGGCCTCCTCAACCGCCGCGCCGATCGTTCCACAGTGAACTACGGGAACCGCGCCGTGCATATGCGCTTCGATCTTTTCGGCCGCGGCGCCGATAAGCAGCGCGGCGTGGGCCTTCGCCTTCAGCGGCCCGGCAAGCGGCGAATAGTCGCTGCCCTTGTCCTTGCCGCCGAGGATGATCCACAAGCCGCCTGAAAACGCGGCGATGGCTTTCAGAGTCGCATCGACATTGGTCGCCTTCGAGTCGTTGTACCAGGCGACGCCATCGATCTCGCGCACGAATTCGAGCCGATGCTCGACCCCGGGAAACGTCAGCACGGCCGCCCGGATTTGGGCATGGGTCGCCCCCGCAAGCCGGCCGATCGCCGCCGCTGCCATCGTGTTTTCGAGGTTGTGCAGGCCGCGCAAGGGAACCGCGGCCGCATCCATCAGCGGCTCGCCGTCGAGCATGATCCTGTCGCCGTCCAGCCAGGCTCCATCCCGGACTTCGTGCGCCGAGCTGAACCATACCGGCTTCCCTGCCCCGCGCCCGGCGTAACCGCGGCAGATCGGATCGTCGGCATTCAGCACGGCGTAATCACCCTCCCGCTGATTCACGAACAGGCGCGCCTTGGCATCGGCGTAGTTCTCGAGTGTGTAATGGCGGTCGAGATGATCGGGCGTGACGTTCAGTGCGGAGCTTACACGCGCCCGAAACGATTCCGTCGTTTCGAGCTGAAAGCTCGAAAGCTCCAGAACGTTCCACTGCCCCTGGTGCGATGTCGTCACCATCGAGGCCGGAGGCGTGCCGATGTTGCCGCCTACTTGCGCCGGAATCCCGCTTTCATTGAGGATGTGACCGGTGAGCGCGGTGGTGGTCGTCTTGCCGTTCGAGCCGGTAATGCCGATCGTCTCTCCTTCGATGAACCACCCGGCAAGCTCCAGATCGCCGATGACACGTGTGCCGCGCCGCCGCGCGGACTCGACGACGTCGAGATCGGCCGGAACCCCGGGCGAGAGCACAATCAAATCGGCGCCGGCGAAGGCTGCGTCGGTTTGCGGCTCGACCGTCACTCCGGGCACCGTTACTGGGTTTTGATCCACCGCGCGCACACGCGCCCCCTTCGCGCGCAACAGCTCCACTGCGGCTACCCCGCTCCGCGCCATGCCCACCACGACAACGCTTGCTCCGTCCAGCTTCATCGCGGCCCCGCTCATCTCAACTTCAGCGTCGTCAAGGCGAACAACGCCATTACCAGCCCGGTGATCCAGAACCGCGTGATGATCTTGGCTTCCTGCCATCCGAGCGCTTCGAAATGATGGTGCAGCGGCGCCATTTTGAAAATGCGCTTGCCGCGCAACTTGAAACTCGCGACCTGCAGAATCACCGATATGCTTTCGATGACGTAAACGCCGCCGATAAAGAGCAGCAGGATTTCCTGCTTCAACAGCACAGCCACCACGCCCAGGCCGCCCCCCAACGCAAGCGATCCCACGTCTCCCATGAAGATCTGCGCCGGGTGCGCGTTGTACCAAAGGAAGCCCAGCGATGCGCCGGTCATGGCGCCGCAGAAGATCGTCAGCTCGTAGGCTCCGGGCGTGCGCGACAGTTCCAGGTAGCGCGCGAAATCGGCGTGTCCGGAGACGTACGAGAGCGCGGTCATGGCGCCGGCGGCGATGATCATCAGCCCGATGGCCAGACCATCCAGACCGTCCGTGAGGTTTACCGCATTCGAGGCGCCCACCAGCACCAGCATCAGAAATCCGAAGAAGAACGCGAAGGCCAGCGGAAACGTCCACGGATTCGAAAGCAGCGAGTGGATCAGCAAGTCCGGCTTGAGGTTCTTGAAGAACGGCACGTTTATGCTGGTCGAGTAAACCCCGCGGGCATTCATCGCCAGCAGCATGACGCCCACGAGCATGGCAGCCACCACCTCCAACGCCAGCTTCTGCCGGGCCTTCAGTCCGAGATTGCGCTTGCGGCGGACCTTCAGATAGTCGTCCCAAAATCCGATGGCGCCGAAACTCACCAGGCCCGAGAGCGCCACCCACACCGCCGGCTCCCTCAGATTGGCCCAAAGCAGCGTCGGCACCAGAATCGACACGCCGATCAGCAGCCCGCCCATCGTCGGTGTACCCGCTTTTTTCTGGTGCGACTTCGGCCCCTCTTCGCGGATGTGCTGGCCGATCTGGAAGTCGCGCAACCGGGTGATCAGCCACGGCCCCAGCACGATCGAGAGAAGCAGCGCCGTGAGGCTGGCCATCGCGGTGCGAAAGGTCGCGTATTGGAAGACGCGAAATGGCGAGTATAGATGGAACAGCTTCTCGTAAAAGAGCCAAAGAGCATGCCTCAGCTTCCACCCTCCTGGCCGCGGGCGAGAAACTCCTCCAGGGCGCGTTCGACGTGCACGCCGCGCGAGCCCTTAAATAGGATGGCGTCGCCCCCGTGCGCGAGACTGCGCGCCAGGCGGCCGGCCTCGCCGGGATCCTCGAAAAAAAAGGCGGCGTCAGTCGCAAGGCCGGCGCGCCGGGCCGCGTCCACCATGTCACAGGCCGCGCCGCGTATCCCTACGAGCACATCAATCCCGCACTTCGCAATATAATTGCCCACGTCGCGGTGCAAGGCCTCAGCGCAACGGCCGAGTTCAAGCATTTCCCCCAGAACGGCTATCCGCCGCCGCGCCGGCGTGTCTCGTAACACGTCCAGCATCGCGCGAGCCGCATCCGGATTGGAGTTGTAGCAATCGTTATACACCAAGACGCCACGGTGATGGAAGCGCTCGCCGCGCATTCTTCCGGGCAGAAGTTTCCGTACGCTCTCGCGCAGCCGGTCTGTCCCGATCCCAAACTCACCCGCGACGGCGATCCCGGCCAGGATGTTGGACACATTGTGCCGTCCGGCCAGCGCGCTCTCGAAGGTTGCCGCGCCGACGCGGAACTTCACTCCGTCGAGCCCGTACTCGACATCCTCGGCCCGGATCTCAGCTTCCGGCGATTCCCCGAAGAGCACGGTTCGGCCGCTATGGATACGCGCGAACGCCGCCACCCGTGCGTCATCGGCGTTAAGCACGGCCGTGCCGGTTGGCGGAAGCGCTTCGACAAGCTCGCGTTTAGCCGCGGCCACCCCCTCGATCGAGTCAAAATTCTCCAGGTGCGCGTAGCCGACATTCGTGACAACGCCGATATCCGGCTTGGCGATTTCGGCTAGATTCCGGATTTCGCCGGCGTGGTTCATGCCTATTTCGATGACCGCGACTCGAGCCGATTCGTCCAAGCGCAGCAAGGATAGCGGTAGCCCGACGTGGTTATTCAAGTTGCCTTCCGTCTTGCTCGTCTTAATCTCCGCAGCCAGCATTTCCGCAATTACGTCCTTGGTGGTGGTCTTCCCCGCGCTGCCGGTCACGGCCACTACCTTGCCCGCCCAGTCTCGCCGCGCGCGCGCCGCAAGCGCCTGTAATGCGCAAACCGAATCCCGGACCCGCAGCACCAGTCCCGTGGCCGCATGATCGCGTTCCGCAACCACGCTCGCCGCACCCTTCGCGAATACTTCGGCGATATACGCGTGCCCGTCATGATTCGGCCCCTGCAGGGCAAAAAACAGGTCTCCCGGCCGCAGCGTCCGCGAATCGACAGACCAGCCCGTCACAATGCCGCCCGAATCGCACGGCAAACCGAAGGTCTCCGCGACATACCTCAGCGACAACTTCATTCCGGCCCCTGCTCCAACATGGCAGCGGCTGGCCTCCCGGCCGGCCAATCGCAAGCCCGGTGGCTTACGCTACCCGTTCTTCTCATACCCAAATGACCTCAGCACCTCTCGCGCCGTTTCGCGATCATCGAAATGGATGGTGCGGTCCTTCATGACCTGATATGTCTCGTGTCCTTTGCCGGCGATCAGCACGACATCGCCAGGTTGCGCTTGTTCGATCGCCCGGCGGATGGCCTTGGCGCGATCGGGCTCGGCGATGTGCGACGTGTCGAAGCGGCGCAGGCCCACCATAGCGTCGTTCATGATGTCGAGCGGATCCTCGGAACGGGGATTGTCCGAGGTAAGCACCACGAAGTCGCTCAGTTCAGCCGCCGCCATACCCATAAGGGGGCGCTTGGTCCGGTCGCGATCACCGCCGCATCCGAACAAGGTGATGACGCGGCCGCGCGTCAGCCCCCTCGCAACTTCAATGACATTACGCAGCGCGTCGTCGGTGTGCGCGTAATCGACTGCGACCAGAAACGGCTGCCCGCAATCGACTCGTTCGAAGCGTCCGGGTACAGCCTGGCAGGCCGCGATTCCAGACGCCACCGTCGCTAAATCCAGCCCGTAGCTCACTCCGGCGCCGGCGGCAGCCAGGATATTCAGCACATTAATCCGCCCAATGAGCGGTGATTGGACCGGCTGCCGCGCATTCTCATAAACCAGATCGAACCTCAGCCCCTCGAATCCCGAAGAGACGTTCTGGGCTCGAATTTGCGCTTTGCTCGAAAGGCCGTACCAGAGCGCGCGGCTCGGGCTCCTGCCGATCATTGTAGCGCTCGCAGGATCGTCAGCGTTCAGCACGGCCCACCGCGGCGCCGGAGAGTCCGGCGGAACAAACAACAGGCGCTTCGCCTCCGCATACTCTTCCATCGTCCGGTGAAAGTCCAGATGGTCGCGCGTGAGGTTCGTGAAGATGGCTGTATGGAACTGAATCCCGTAGACTCTGCCCAGGGCCAGCGCGTGGGAGGAAACTTCCGAAACCAGGTGCGTACCTCCGCGGCCTTCGAGTTCTGCGGCAAAACGCATAAGGTCGAGCGATTCGGGTGTGGTGTTCGGCGCCGGCCTGCGTTCTTCCGCCAACCGGTACTCGATCGTGCCGGTCAGCCCCGTGATGAAGCCCGCGTGGCGCAGAATCGCCTCCAACAGGTAGGCAGTGGTCGTCTTGCCGTTGGTCCCCGTGATCCCGGTAAAGCGCACCCTCTCATCCGGTCTAGCGTAGAAGTTGCGGGATGCGGTTGCGAGCGCGCGGCGGCCGTGGTCGACCTGGATCCAGGACCCAACAAACCCATCCGGGCGCGGGAGGTCGCTCACCACCGCGCGTGCGCCTCGGGCGAGGGCATCTTGCGCAAAGCGGCGTCCGTCGACACGGGACCCTGCGAACGCGAAGAACAAGAAATCCTTTTTCACGCGGCGCGAGTCATACTCGAGGCCAGCTACCGCGATCGCGGCGACATCCTCCGGTAGCTCCCCGGCGAGTTTCACGCCGTCCAGCATTTCACGCAGGGTCATCGAAGCCGCGCGCGAAGCGCACAGGACGCGCTGCCCACACCAGCACCGCCAAACTCTGCCGCGCTTGGTTCTGCACGTTTACCACAAGACGCGGCTCCTTTTCTTTCATCTTGCAAACTGCACCCGCACGCGCGCTCCAGGCGGCAGGATCGTTCCCGGCGGCGGCTCCTGATCGCGAGCGAGGCCGCTTCCCTGGATCTCGACTGGAAGCCCTGCGGCCGTGGATTTTTCGAGCACCGCGCGCAGCGTCATACCCCGGAAATTCGGCACGCGCGGCCCAATT
>QHXU01000088.1:21067-27223 GCA_003223065.1 Acidobacteriota bacterium
CGCCCCCGCGGAACCGGGCGCATCCAGTTTCGCACTCAAAAAAGGCCGCCGGTCCGGGACGGTCTCTTCAGCGGGCGCCGAAGAGTCCGCCTGAACCGGCGGCGGAGTGACGGAGGATACAGAGCGTTGTTCTGCCAGGGCATCTCCCAGTCCGGCAATGGACAAATCGCTTTCGACACGCTTGCGCGAGGAAGCGCGCACAAGGCTGTCGGGTAAATCCTTGGGAACATCGAGCATGCGCAACGCCGACGTGGCGATCTCGCGGAACACGGGCGCGGCCACCGCGCCGCCGTAGCCGGCGTCGCCACTGTGCGTGCCGTTGAGCGTCACAACGATGAGAATCTGCGGATTGGGCACGGGCGCGAAGCCGAGGAAGCTGGCGTTGTAGTTGTGCGTATAAAGATGGGTGCGCAGGTCGAAGATCTGAGCCGATCCCGTCTTGCCGCCCGATGTGTAGCCTCTTAAGATCGCCCGCTTGCCGGTGCCGTGCAGCACCACGCCTTCCATCATCTGTCTCATCTTGATCGCGGTTTCCGGCGCGATGATTCGCACTGGCTTTTCGGGCGACAGGCGTTCCACGGGCTCGCCCGGCCGCTGACGCGACATCACCATACGCGGCTTCACCAAGAGCCCGCCGTTGGCCACCGCCGCTCCGGCCAGCGCCAACTGGATCGACGTCGTGCTCACTTCATGACCCATCGCGACCGAGCCGATCGAACTCGGCGTCCACTGCGAGACCCGCCGCAGGAGCCCGGCCGATTCCCCCGGCAGATCGATTCCCGTCTTCCGCCCAAAACCGAACCGACGCACGTACTCGTAGAGCGCGCGGTCGCCGACCCTCAGGCCGATCTGGATCGCGCCGATGTTGCTTGAATGCGCCAGCACATCGGCCATGCTCAGCGCCGAATAACGCTTGTGGTCGTGAATCACACGCCCGAACAGGTTAATTGTGCCGTTGCCGCAGTTGATCATCGTGTCCGGCCTGAGCTGCGTCGTCTCGAGCGCCGCGGAAAGCGTGATCACCTTGAAAACGCTGCCCGGCTCGAACGGAGTGGTAACCGCAAGATTGCTGCGTGCGCCCGGCGGGTCATCCGGACCAGGCGGCAGGTTCGGATCGTAACTCGGATAGTTGGCCATCGCCAGAATGTCGCCGGTGTAGGGATTCAGGGCCACGATGGAACCGGTCTTTGCGCCGCTCGACGCGATGGCGCGATCGAGTTCCTTTTCCGCCTCGTACTGCACGTTCGGATCGATGGTCAGTGTGATATCCGCGCCGGGCTCGGGCTTTCGCGAGACTACCGAGTCGTAAGGGTTCTGCCTCACGTCCGTGAAGACGCGCGCCAGGCCCGGACGCCCGGAGAGTTCTTCGTCAAAACTCATTTCAATGCCGGCGTTTCCGCGCTCGACGGTATCCTCCGGGTTCACGATGCCGGTCGAGCCCAAGACGTGCGCCGCGAGCTTACCGCGCGGATAGAAGCGCCGCATCTCGGGCCGAAACTCGGCCCAGTCGAGCTTCAGGCTGCGCAGGCGTTCGGCTTCCTCGATGCTCACCTTGCGCTTCACCCAGAGAAAGCCGCTGCCGCGCCGCGACGCCGCGTGAATTTTTTCGTACAGCTTGGGGCGGTCGAGTCCCAGGACACGAGAAAGAATGTCGGCCGCGACGCCCGGGTCGGGAATTTTCTGCGGATTCACGCACACCGACTCGGCGGGCATCGTTTTGGCCAGCGGCTGGCCCGTGCGGTCGAAGATACTGCCGCGCAGCGCCGGGATTTCCAACATCTTCTGCTGCTGCTGCTGGGCCAGCTTCAGCAGATCGTCATGGTGGACCACCTGCAGCAAAACCAACCGCACGAATATGGCCCCGGCCCAAAAGAGCAGGAGCCACAGCAACCACTGCAGCCGCCGCGTGGATTGGGTTTCCGGCATGGCGTGTAGGCAGTCCGCGCCTATTTCTCTTTATTCATGGCCAGCGCGCCGGCCTTCGAGTCGAGATACACGACCTTCTGCGGCTCCGGATCGACGAACTGCTGCACGCGCGCCAACTCCTCCATCCGCGCGGGCGAGAGCAGCCGGGCCTCGCTGAGCTCGAGCGCCGCCTGCTCAGTCGCCAGCCGCTGCCCCTCCCGCCGCAGCGACTGGATCTGATAGCCGGCCAAGAGCCCGTAGGCGCTCGGCAACAGCACGCCGATCAACAGCACCACGGCCGCTCCCGCCGAGCCGATCAGCTTCCAGCAGGTTCCGCGCGCGCGCGGATCGGCCTCACGCACCAGGCGGCTGTTGTCGATGCGCTTGGTAAAGAAATAGACGTCCTCGTTGGCGAACGCGCGGACACGGATCGACGCGTCGACAGCGCGCAGAGTTTCCACGGTCTGCTCCAAGCCCCTATCGAAGAACTTGTGATAAACGGTTGCTAAAGTTGCCATTGCTTCCTCTCGTCAAGCCACTCGCTTACGCTCGCGGCTCGGCAGGACGCTATCGAGCCGCGACCGTAAGGGAGCGGTTTTTCTAAAGCAACTCGACCGCGCGGAGCTTCGCGCTGCGCGACGGAGGGTTGTCTCTTACTTCCTCTGCTGCGGGCCGCACCACGTGCCGGGTGAGAATACGCGCGCGCCCGGCTTTCGCCATCGCCTGAAAACTGTGCTTCACCTTGCGGTCCTCGAGCGACATGAAGGTGACAACGACGGCGCGCCCGCCCGGCTTCACCAGGCGCGGAATCGAACTGAGCAGCGCGTCCAGTTCCTCCCTTTCCTCGTTCACCGCGATCCGCAACGCCATGAACGTCTGCGTTGCCGGATGAATTTTTCCTGTGCGGGGCACGATCCGTTCGATCAGCTTGGCCAACTGACCGGTCGTTTGCAACGGGCGCGCCCGCACAATTGCTCTGGCTATCTTCCGGCTCCTCCTTTCCTCTCCCAACTCGAACAGCAAGCGGGCGAGTTCCTTCTCCGATTCGAAGTTGACGATCTCGGCCGCGGTCCGCGTCTGGCTGCGATCCATGCGCATGTCCAGCGGCCCGTCGGCCATTAACGAGAACCCTCTCGACCTTTCCGTCAACTGGTACTTCGACACACCAAGGTCCGCGAGCAGCCCGTCCAGTTGTGAAATTCCTTCTGCCGCCAGCGCCTCTCCGAGACGAGAAAACGAAACTTGATGAAAGCGGATCCTCGCCGCATGATCCGCCAGATTCTCCCGCGCACGCACCAGACTCTCCGCATCGCGATCGCACGCCAAAACCGACCCAGTCGCGAGAAGCCGCGCTATCGCGCCGGTATGGCCGCCCAATCCCGCGGTGGCGTCCAGGTACACGCCGTCCGGTTTCAGGGCCAGGTATTCCAGGCACTCGCGCAACATGACCGCCACGTGCATACATGGCCGCTATTTCAGCCCCTTCTTCTCGAGGACTTTTACCTTGTCGCCCAGATTGGCCATCGCCCGCTGGAACCGCTCCTCGTGAATCCGCTTGCCGGCGATGTTGATCCTGCCGTTGTAGCAATCGAGCCATACAGGCTGCGATTCCAGCTCCAGCCTCCGCCGCAATTCGGCAGGCAGGAGTATCCTGCCCTGAGCGTCGATTTCCGAGTCGCCGCCGAAATATTTCGCGATATAGGAGATGTCTTCGGCCGTTTCCGCCAGCTCTCCGGCATTCTCGAACAGATTTTCGTTGGCTTTCCACACCGAAATGGGGTAAATTCGAGCTAGCCGCAAGTCCACGGTGGTGATGAATACCTTGTCCACATTGAGTGTTTTCAGATACTCGAGGAACTCCGAGGGCAACTTCAGGCGCCCCTTGTCGTCCACGCGAGCCTGCGCGATCGAATGGGGCGGCTCCGCTGGGATCGATTTTGGGTCTCGGATTTCGTCCATATTGGACCACTCTAGACCATTTCACTCCACTTGATTGAGTGTAAGGGAGGCTCTGCTGGATTGCAAGAACTTTCTGTAGAAAGAATGGCTTACGCTTTTTATTCGCCGGCGCTGGGACCTTCCGTCCGCATTACTTGACCCCGCTGGCCAGTCTGGCGGGCAGAAATTCATCGCCCTCGCGCCAGGTCGGCAGCTTGGGCGCATTCGCGACATTCACACCGATGAGGAACCCGAAGCGCGCGTACTGCTCCATGCCGGAAAAATCCCAGTCATCGTGATACTCGTCCGAGGGCTGGTGATAGCGCTGATCGTTGAATTGGGCGAAGAGTTTCGCACCCGTACCCGCCGGTTTACCCAGTAAATCATTACCACCCTCGATGGAAAATGAAGGAATACCGGCCCGGGCGAACGAGAAGTGGTCGGAGCGATAGTAGGTGCCGGCTTCTGGCCGGGGATCCGAAGTGATCGTCAGTTCAAAGCGCCTTGCAGCCTCCACGACAATCGGGTACATCGTCGTGCGCTCGGCGCCGGTTACGCTTACATCGCGCGTCCGGCCGAACGGCATGAACATATCGAAATTCAGAGCGGCGGCGGTCTTGCCCGCGGCGACAGCCGGATGCCGGCCATAATATTCCGAGCCGCGCAAGCCTGCCTCCTCGGCGGAAACCGCCAGAAAAACCGCCGACCGGCGGGGTTTTTCGGGCAGCATGGCCCAGGCCCGTGCGATCTCGAGAAGCATGGCGCACCCGGTAGCGTTGTCGGCAGCCCCGTTGTAAATCGAATCGCCATTAACTGGCGCGCCAATCCCGAGGTGATCCCAATGCGCGCTGAATATGACGGCTTCGTTTTTTAACTGTGGATCGCTGCCGTCGATCTTGGCGACCACGTTACTCGTCTCGATCTCCCGGACTTTGCTGGGCGCACGGCAGTGAAAGCGCAGCGGCAGAGATATGGCGCGGAACCCTCGCGTATCGGCGATTTTCAAGAGCTCGTCGACGCTCTTGTTGACGGCGGCGGCGATCTTCTCACCGGCATCCTTCGTCACCCA
The DNA here is from genome assembly GCA_003223065.1 of Acidobacteriota bacterium. Classification (GTDB taxonomy): domain Bacteria; phylum Acidobacteriota; class Terriglobia; order Bryobacterales; family Bryobacteraceae; genus Palsa-187. The sequence goes on from QHXU01000088.1 coordinate 25,980, forward strand.
GCCTGCAAAGGCGAGTTGGTGCTGTCCCGGCGAAATCCTTACCTGTTGATCCTCACGAGCCCAGGAGCTGCGAACCACATCCCAGCCGTAGCTGGCGGTAGGCGTGGTATGAATAATGATCGCGGCCACGGCTCCCCTGCGAGCGGCTTCTTCATATTTATAAGTCCAGCGCCCGTAGTAGGTGAGCGCGCGTCCGGTGAAGAATTTGGGATCGTCCGACGGCGGCTCGTTGGTGAACAGCACCACGACTTTGCCGCGGACGTCGACGCCTTGGTAGTCGTCCCATTGATACTCCGGCGCGGTGATGCCATGGCCCACGAACACGGCATCGGCCTCGAATTCGGCCAGCGATTTCTGCTGGTAAGTTACGCCAACGAAGTCGTCGAGCCAGCGAAAGGCGATCTTGTTGCCGCTGGTGGATGTAGCCGTGAGCTCGGTCGCCGGTTGCGGGTCGACGCCGGCCAGAGTGAATTTCTGAAAGTACGTGCCGTTATCGCCGGCCGGCTTGGCTCCCAGCAGCGCGAACTGCGTGGCGATGTACTCGGTGGCGAGTTCGCCGCCGCGCGCGCCGACGCCTCGGCCTTCGAGCAGATCGCTGGACAGAAACTTCACGTGAGCGCGGATGCGGGCGCCTGCGATCTCGTTGATCTGGGCGGCCGCGGCGATCGCGGCGATGACGAATAAGAATGTCTTTTTCATGAACCCAGACTGATAGCCGTCGGGTGCTTGGGTTGGTAGAGTCCGATTTCACCGCCGCCTGGAATTTTGAATCCGGTCACCAGGCCGTAGCCTTGGTCCTTCACCGGCGCTGAGAGCTCGATCCCGTGAGCCTTCAGTTTCTCGGCGGCGGCATGCACGTCGTCACACATGAGGTAAAGTTCGTGATGGCCGTCTCCCTCGGTTGGGTGAATGCCGAGTTCGGCCGGCGGCAAAGCGAAAATCAGCCAGCCGTGCCCGGCATCGACCGACCGAAACTCGAGCACGTCCCGAAAGAACGCACGAACCCGCTCCGCATCTTTGCTGTAGATGATTGCATGGACACCGCTGATCATGGGGACATCCTACATCATTCGTGGGTCGCGGGTTCGCCACGGCTTCGATGTGAGAGTGCGGTAAACTAAACATTTCGGGCCGTGGCGCAGCCTGGCTAGCGCGCTTGCTTGGGGTGCAAGAGGTCCCGGGTTCAAATCCCGGCGGCCCGACCAGCCTTCTTAACAACTTAGGCGTTTTGACCCCATGTTCAT
>QHXU01000344.1 GCA_003223065.1 Acidobacteriota bacterium
GAATACCTCCCAACGAAGGCCCAGGTTCAGCGCCAGGCGTGAGCTGACCTTGAAATCGTCGGCCACATAGGTCGCGTAGTTGTGAACCCGGATGTCGCGGTTGGTGATCCCGGAACGCCCGGTGGCCGAAAAGATGTTGCTAAAAGCGGTTCCATTCTGAGCGGCACTCATGCCGAGCAGGAAGTCCGGAAAGCTTTGGAAGGTAAGGCTGCCACGGGTGATGGCCGGGTCTGCGAACGGAGACCACTCATGCTCGTAGGTGAAACCGGCGCGCATGTTATGCCGCCCGTGCACCCAGGAAACCTGCTCCTGCGGGGCGAGTTGCTGGCTGACCGTGAACTGTCCGTCGTTGAGGGTTCCGCCGAGGCTGAACAACCCGGTAATGCTCATCGTCGGAATTTGCGGCAGCACGGAGGGAGACTGCAGTCCGATGTCGGCGGAGTTCACCGGAGTCATGGTATCGATCGTGCCGAAAATGCGGTGAAAGCCGAGCGTTGCTTCATTGAGCAGCGCCGGCGTGATGACGTAGGTATGCCGCAACACGGCGTTGGTGTTTTCAAAAAACGCCGTAACGCCGAATCCGGGGGTGCTGCTGGCCGCTGTGAAACTTTGAACCTCGGGATCCCGGGAATAGAAGAACCGTTCGGAGAGGGTCTGCTTGCCGGTCATGCGGTAGTCCAGGTTCCCCAGGTACTGGTTCTCGGTGAACGTCGATGGTACGCTGAACGCCGAGAATCCGAGACCGTTCGGCTGGATGATCTGCGGGCTGGGAATAATGTATTGACCGTTGGCCAGCTTGAAATTGACCAGCTTCAGCGCAACGGGATTGATGTTTGAACCGTCGCAGGCGACTGCGGCGCCCCCGTTCTGGCCGCTCTTCCCGCAAAAGATCCTTCCCAGCGCCGCGGGCGAGCGGTCGTTGGTAAGTGGCGGAAGAATCGCGGTTGAAAGCGAATTCGATCCCAATCCGTTTATTTGACGGGTCCCCTGGTAGGAAAAAAAGAAAAAGAGCCGGTCTTTGATCACCGGGCCGCCGAGCATGCCGCCGAACTGGTTTTGCTTGAAGGAGGCTCTGGACTGACCCGTGCGGTTGAGAAAGAAATCGTTGGCATTCAGCTTGTCGTTGCGCAGGAACTCCCAAAGGCCGCCGTGGAAGTTGTTGCTGCCGGACTTGGTCACCACGTTCACGCTCGCTCCAGCGCCCCGGCCGTAACTGGCGTCATACAGGCTGGTCTGCACCTTGAACTCCTGAATCGCATCCGGGTTGGGGATCGAGATGCCGGACGCCGAAACTACGTCGCCTCCCCGCCCGGTCTGGATGGTCGACATGTCGGCGCCATCCATCTGGAAGCTGTTGTCCATTACGCGCGCTCCGTTCACGTTCACTTCGCCCGTGGCTCTTCCCAGGTTGGCAGCGTTCGTCACGCCCGCCGCGACTCCGGGCGACAGTCCGAGAATCTGCGTGTAGTTGCGATTCGTGAGCGGCAGGTTCGACACGGCTTTTTCGCCCACCACGCGTCCGAGCGTCGCGTTTTCCGTTTGGACCAGGCTCGCGGACGTCTCTACCGTGACCGTCTCGGTAGTCTGGCCAAGTTCCAGAGTCACTTTAACCGTCGCGACCTCGGTCACGTTAACGACGATCGATGGAATGGTCTGGGTCTTGAATCCTTTGGCAGCCACAGTGACCGAGTAGGCTCCCGGCGGGAGCAGCGAAACGGTGTAATTGCCCGTGGAGTCCGTCGCGGTCTTGCGGCTGATGTTGGTGACCGAACTCTGCACGGTAATTTCGGCGCCGGCGATGGCCGCGTTTGAAGGATCCATCACGCTCCCGACGATCGCACCGGTTGCCGAAGTTTGAGCGGCGGCGAACGGAACAGAAACCAGCCCAACGCAGAGCGTGATCCAGAAAGCCCTTGTGTTCATGACCCTTCCTCTCAAAATCTGCTGCCACTATATTGACCCAGCCAATTAAAGTCAACGCCGCGCCGCTACACTCCGAAAAGGCCGCGCAACTTTGCTCGACGAAACTTCGTACGAAAAATCCGAGCGAAGGCGCACCGAAATATTAACCTACGTTTACTTCGATGAATAATCTGAAACCTGCAGCGGACCACTTCATCTACTAGTAGAGAGCAGGTGGTCTTTGTGATCCCGTTGGGTGAATTTCGTTCCGCGCTGGCCGAAGCCGCCCATTTAAAGTCGGCGACAGTGGCCATCGTTCGGACAAAAATCAACCTGGCGGTCCCGCGCCAGACCGGACAACGAAGGCTTTTCTTGGGCGTACTGGTACTATCCGGTATCCTGGCCGCCCTCGAGCTTCACACTTCATGGATCCAGGCACACGTGCTTTCTTCCGTCGCAAGCCGCATGTCTTTCCACGTTGTGCGCGAACCGGGCATTCCTGCGGCGCCGGCCATCGCCGGCCCATTCGACGTCCGCCTTGGATACGCGCAGTTGCGACTGGCGATCACCAATCTACAAAAGAGCGGCTTTCAAGTGGTGGCGCACGCGCGGTCTTCCTGGGTCGAAAGGGTGGCAGTGAAGGCCGGGCTTCCACCAATTTACCGCGAAAAGACACAAGCCGGATTGCGGATCGAAGACGATCGCGGACGCGTTCTCTATAACGCCGTCACACCTCGTCGCGTTTATCGCGACTATGATTCGATTCCTCAACTCGTCGTGCAAAGCCTTTTGTTCGCGGAAAACCGGGAAATCCTCGACGCGTCCACGCCCTACCGGAACCCGACGCTGGAATGGAAACGTCTGGTGCGGGCTGTTTTCGATTTCGGTTTGCATCGCATCTACCGGGGACACCGCGTTACAGGTGGGAGCACGGTGGCAACGCAGCTGGAGAAACTGCGGCACTCCGAGGATGGGCGAACGTCATCGTTTCCGGAAAAGTTTCGCCAGATGTTTGCTGCGTCTCTTCGAACATATATAAATGGTCCGCGAAGCCTGGATGCGCGCAAACAGATCGTGTGCGATTTCATCAATTCACTTCCTCTCGCGGCAACGATCGACCAAGGTGAAACAAGAGGGGTTGGCGACGGCCTTCAGGACTGGTTCGGCGCCAACTTCGATGATGACAACCGGCTTCTCGCCATGAGCGACAAGGAGGCCGAAGCCGCAGGACGATTCGAGGACCGGGCACTTGCGTATCGCGAGGTGCTTGCTCTCCTCCTGGCGGTGAAGAAGCCGTCGGGATACCTGGTAAAGGATCGAGACGCGCTGGACCGGCGTGTGGACTCGTATCTGGATCTGCTCGCGCAAAACGGCTTGATCTCGCAGTCACTTCGGAACGCCGCGCTCCGCACGAAGCTTTCGTTCCGCGTTCCGGCGGCGCGAACGCATCGTGCTGAACTCAGCGAGCGAAAGGCGGCCGACGCGATCAGAGCCAGGCTCCTCCCAGTTGTCGGAGCGCGCGACCTCTACGCCCTCGATGGCTTCGACCTTACCATCCGGACGACGCTCGATCAACCTACGATTGAAGCGGTCAGCCGAACGCTCGCGTCGCTTAATGACGACCGCATGGCGATGAAGGCCGGACTGTTCGGAGAACATCTGCTGAGCCCGGGAAAAACGAATGGAGTAGTCTACAGCTTCACGCTCTATGAGCGCAGTGAAGGCGCCAATGTCCTCAGAATTCAAACCGACAACTCCGGGCAGCCTTTGAACTTTAACCAGGGAACCAAGCTCGAGTTAGGCTCC
>QHXU01000089.1 GCA_003223065.1 Acidobacteriota bacterium
CATCTATTCGCTGGTTCCATGGGTAGAGAAAGCACGGTCACCGGCTATGGCGATCCTGGGATTTCATCTCGCCGTGGCGGTTCTTGCTTCATTCGGTGTCGACGAATTAGTTGGCGCACAGCAGTTGCCCGCTACTCTATCACGGGTGATTATTCGGGGACCGCTGGCATTTGGGATAACGCTCTACGTCATGCTTGGTGCGACCTTCTTTTCGCAAGGCGAGAAAGTCTATTATCAGATACGGCCTGCTGCCGTAGCTTTCACGGCAGTGCTCCTAAGTATCGTCATGGCCGGATGGATTCATCGCAAGCTCGGCCGAGCGGGTGTGACCAGCTGTTTCGTACTTCTCGTGATGTTGGAGTTAAGCAACGTCACAACCTATTCCTACACGAGCAGAGAACAAGGGTGGAACCTCGTGGATCCGATGTATCGGAATACTGACATTGTACGGTTTCTCAAGCAGCAACAGCAGCCGGTACGAGTCGGGATAGACCGGACGGCGGTTCCATTCAATTTTGGCGATTGGTTCGGAATCGAGGAGTTCGAGGGGTTTTGTGGCTTGACTGCTAAAATCTATGCCGCAAACTGGATGAAGGATACCCATTTATTGATGGGCGAACAATTCTGGGTGGCATCCAAACCGCAACGCCCGGAACAGCAATTGGTATTTCAAGGGACGAGCGGGCTCAACGTCTACCGGAACCCGGATGCCTTTTCGAGAGTCTGGCCGGTTCACCATGCTTTGGCCGTCAAAAATCAGTCCGAGATTATCTCGAGGCTGAACGGTCCGCTGGGTGAATTGAAAGACGAGGTTCTTCTCACGGGACAAGCAGCTCCTGACCTCGAAACCTGCCCGGGCGCCGATGACATCCGGTTGGAATCCTACGGACAGAGTTCAATTACTATCCAAGCCAAGATGAATTGCAGAGGGATGGTGATCCTGGGCGACACTTTCTTCCCAGGCTGGAGAGCCACGGTGGATGGCGCGCCTGTGCCGGTCTATGAAGTCTTTTCGCTGCTGCGGGGCGTCGTCGTGCCTTCGGGCAATCACCAAATCAAGTTCCGCTATCGGCCTATATCGGTTTTGGCCGGCGCAGCTCTAAGTCTACTGGGCGCCTGCATTATTGGCTTCCTTTGGTGGCGCGCCTCCCTTGTCACTGGAAGCTAACTAAGCCGATGCCTCCAACACCTTCCGCTCCTCGCGGTCCGGGTCGTTCTTCACTCCGCATTTCTTGTCGAAGATCATGGTCTCGCCGTTGGCTGCCGTGAAGGCAGGCCAGTTCGGAAGGCCGCTGTGGTTCGGGTCGCCCTTGCGTGCGAAGTTGATCCAGGCGTCGCTGATTCTTCCCGCCAGCTCGCGGGCTTCGGCGGTGCCGCCGGTCATCGGAGCACAGCGGTCGGTGTTGAAGAAGACGAAGGAAAGTTCGCTGCAGTGGAAGGACCGCGGTCTGCCGTCCAGAACCGGAGTGTGCCAGCAGAACCAATACACGTACACCGGCGCCCCGCCCTGCGCCGCCTTGCGCTCCGCCTGCGTGACTGCATTCGTCCTGGAGCTCGAGATCAGAGAAAGGATTTCGATGGGCTTCGCGCCGGGGTGGGCTTTACGGTATGCCTCAACGATCCGGTCGGTCTTGTCGCCGTACCTGGCAGACACCCGCTTCTTCATTTCTTCCTCCGGCATCGATTCGAGCGCCGCGTTAAATGCGCTCGGCGAGGATTCGTTCATCACGGTACCGATCATCATCGGGACATTGGCCGAGATGGCGGGCGCCGCCGGATCGAAGGGATGTTGAGGCAGAATCTTGCCGTCCACCACAGGCCCCCAGCCGATCCCTCGCGGTCCGCCCAGACCGAGCGCGGCCGGATTCGGCGGCGAAAGTTTCCTCTGCGCCGCGATGGCAGCCTCGACCAGGCGCGGGAAGGGCAACTTGTGGAGTTGATCGAGTTGCGAGGTCCTGAGCCCGAGTTCCGCGAGCACCGCGGCGGCAAGCTTGATCGAGTTTTCCGGTGTGCCCTGCCGCAAGCTGGAGCCGCTTTGAACCACTGCCCGGTGGAACAAGCCCTTGGCGGCCGGCATCGCCATCAGCGTGCTGACCTTTGCGCCTCCGCCGGATTGCCCATAGATCATCACGTTGCCGGGATCGCCGCCGAAATTGGCGATGTTGTCGCGCACCCATTCAAGCGCGGCCACCAAATCGAGCATGCCGGCGTTGGCCGAGCTGGCGTAGGTTGACCCGCCCACCTCGGCCAGGTTCAAAAATCCCACGACACCGAGGCGGTGGTTGACCGAGACCGCCACCACATCGCCGCGCCGGGCAAGATTCTCTCCGTCATAGGACTTCAGTTCCTGGCCCGAGCCCGCGGTGAATCCGCCGCCATGGAGCCATACCATTACCGGACGTTTCCTGCCATCCTTAATCCCCGGCGTCCAAACGTTAACACGCAGGCAATCTTCGCCCTGTATCCCGTCGTCCCATTCGAACAGGAACGCATTCTCGTTATTGGCCCAACCGGCCCGAGGCCCCTGAGGACTGACCTGCCCGTAATACATCGCCGGACGCACGCCGAGCCAGGCCGCGGGTTTGTTGGGCGGCATGAATCGCGCGGCTCCCTCGGTGGCGGCGCCGTACGGAATGCCTTTAAACGTGTAAATGCCGTTTCGTGCAAAGCCGCGAACCTTGCCGGCAGTCGTTTCGACCACCGTACTCGGGTCGGTCACGATGATCGCTCCGCTCGAGGCCGATGCTGTGTCCGGTGCGGCGCAGCCGTTCTCGAGAAGCGCAAAGCCCGTGCCGCCGGCCAGGGCCACCGCACCCTTCATCAACGTGCGCCGTCCGACCGTTTTCTGCGCGAGCGGGCTGACCGGCTCGATCGTCCCGCTGTCGTTTCGCTTGTTCATGATGGTCCTCCCGCATTTCAAGGTGGTGTGCGTGGCAGGCAAGTTCCCGCGGCACGTCTGAATTATCCATCCGGGCGCGTTGGACTGCAACCTCTCGCGGGCATCGCTGTGCGCCTCGAAAATGCAGCGACAACTCGACCCACGTATGGAAATCCTCCCCTCTTTCCCACGCCGCTTGTAAAGCCCGCTGGATATACTCAAACCGTCGGACAAACCGGCAAGAAGGAGAACAATCCATGAAAAAGTTGTTTCTGTTCGTTGCATTGGCCATCGGCACCCTTGCCCTGGCCACGGAAATGAGGACTCAGGGTGCGGTGATGGCATCCATGGCGCCGGACATTCCACCCCCGGACTGCTGGCCCGACTGTCCCGCCAGGTAGTACAATCGGGCGGGTGGACTCACGGCTGATCCTGACCGTATTTTGTGGGGCGGCGGAGTTCTTCGCGCTCTGCCGCCTCGTCTTGTGCGGCGTATCGCGCTCGTACCCGTGGTTTGTGGCGTATCTCGCCGCCGGCTTCGCGCAGTCATTTGTCTGGCTCGCTGGTGGTCCCAAAGATCCGGCATATGCGTTTCTTTACGCCGTCACGATGCCCATTATCGTTGCGCTCCGAATCGCTATCGTGCTTGAGTTTTGGCGCGCGCTGATGTCGAAGTACTCTGGAATCGAGAACGTTTCAAAAAGCCTCGGACTGATCGTAGTAGTCTTGGCGTTTCTCATCTCCCTGGCGGGAGGGTGCGATACTCTTCACATTTGGGGAGTGCCTTGGAACCGTTCCGCCTATCACGCAGTGTCGCTCGCAATCCGTTATTCCGGCTCGGTTCTCTGCATCGTGTGCTCGCTGCTCTCGCTATTTGCAGTTTGTTTTCGTGAAGGCGTGCCTTCGAATCTGATCAGGCATGGATTCTTGCTGACCGCGTACTTCGGGTCCGTCGCGGCCGGCTTCGTCGTCATGAACCTGGTGCGAGGATCGGCGCCGTTGGTCGGCGCGATCATGACAGGTTCGGCCGCGGGGCTGTATGTCTTATGGGGCTTGCTGCTGACCCGCCCGGGTGAAGGCGTGCATGAAGCGAGCCCGGTTACACGCGAGGATCTCGACAGGATCGGGCGCTTGCATCTGCGTCTTTTCTCTATGGGAAGAACACGCCTGAATCGAGCCTGAGAGATCGGGCGCTCACATCACGTCTCCTTACGCTGCTCTCAGGGACAGACCTGATTGATCCTTGAGCTCCTGCCCTTCTATACTGTTCGAAGCTAATGCATCGAATTACTTCGGCCTTCCTCGTCCTGATCTGCATCGCCTCCACCGGCACGGCGCAACCGCCCACAATCGGCAATTGCGGTGTGCTGCCGGCTGACAATATCTGGAACACGCCCGTCGACCAGCTCCCCATTGCGCCGAGCTCTTCCACCTACATCAACACGATCGGCCCTACGCTCGGGCTGCATGCGGATTTCGGTTCCGGCACATACAACGGCGGACCCATCGGCATTCCGTACGTGGCGGTGCCTGGCACGCAGGCCAAGTATCCGGCCACGTTCCTGTACGCTGACGAAAGCGACCCCGGACCGTACGCGATTCCGCTGAATGCGCCCATCGAGGGTGGCAGCCAGAGCACGGGAGACCGCCACGCCATCGCGGCCGACGTCGACAACTGCGTTCTTTACGAGCTATACCGGGCTTTTCCTCAGACCTCGAGCTGGCAAGCCGATTCGGGCGCGATCTTCAACCTGCTTTCGAACGCTTTGCGCCCCGCCACGTGGACATCGGCGGATGCGGCGGGCCTTCCGATCCTGCCCGGCCTGGTCCGTTATGACGAGGTTCTGGCTGGCGAGATTCGCCACGCTCTTCGCTTCACGGTGCCGCAAACGCAACGCGCTTTCGTCTGGCCGGCGCGGCATTATGCCTCCAGCCTCACCGATCCCAAGTATCCGCCGATGGGCGTGCGCTTCCGGCTGCGGGCGAATTACGACATTTCGGGCTTCTCGGCGGCGAACCAGGTGATCCTCCGCGCCCTGAAGAAATACGGCATGATGATCGCCGACAACGGCTCGGCGTGGTTCATCTCCGGAGCTCCGGATTCGCGGTGGGACAACACCGATCTTCACAACCTCGGAAAAGTCACCGGCGCTGACTTTGACGTCGTCGACGTTTCTTCGCTGATGACCGACCCGAACTCCGGACAGGCGCTTCAGAGCACGGTTTCGGTGAGCGTCAGCCCCTCGAGCGCGAGTGTCGCCGTCAACGCGACGAAGCAATTCAGCGCCACCGTTCATAACTCGACAGATCAAACAGTGGCCTGGGGTGTGAACGGAACCAATGGAGGCAATTCAGTGGTTGGGTGGATCAACGCAGCGGGTCTCTACACGGCGCCTTCGTCTGTCCCTTCACCCGCGACCGTGACGGTGCAGGCGTCCAGCAATGCTACCGCGCCTCCGGCGGTCGGCACATCCGCCGTGACCATCACGCCCCAGCCGCCGCCCGTGAGCGTGACCGTTTCGCCCGCCAGCGCAACTGTGCGCGTCAACCGGACCCAGCAGTTCACTGCGTCGGTTCAGAATTCGACCAATCAGTCCGTGACCTGGAAGGTGAACGGCGTGATCGGAGGCACCACGAGCGTAGGGACGATCAGCGCAAAGGGACTCTACACAGCCCCGCCTTCGGTTCCGTCTCCCAATAGCGTGACCGTTACAGCAGTCAGCGCCGCCGATCCGACCGCTTCCGGCAATGCGACCGTGACGATCTCGCGCCGCCGATAAGCCGATCGATTGGAGACCCGGAATCACGTTCGTCGCTGGCTGCCTGCGGCTCCCCTCTGATGTATCGTGAAATGTGCGTCTGCTCCTACCCTTTCTGACCAGCCTCGCTGCCGCACTTTCAGCGCAGCCGTTCCCGAACCACCTTTACTCCGGACTTGAATGGCGCATGATCGGGCCCTTCCGTGGAGGCCGCGTTCTTGCGGTCACCGGCGTTCCCGGCGATCCCAACACGTTTTACTTCGGGTCGGTGGGAGGAGGTGTGTGGAAGACCACGAACACAGGCGTCACCTGGACGCCGATTTTCGACAGCCAGCATATCGCCTCCATCGGCGCGATCGCGGTAGCGCCCTCCGATCCCAAGGTGATCTACGTCGGCTCGGGCGAGGCGGACATGCGATCCGCGATCTCCTTCGGCGACGGCATGTACAAGTCGACCGACGCTGGCAACACGTGGCAGCATCTCGGCCTTCGAGATTCCCGGCAGATCGGCCGCGTGCTGGTCCATCCGCGCAATCCTGACATCGTCTACGTTGCTGCGCTTGGGCACGCGTACGGACCGAACGCGGAGCGTGGAGTCTATCGCTCCGTGGACGGCGGCCGGAACTGGCAGAAGGTGCTCGATAAAGGTCCGGAGATCGGCGCGATCGACCTTGCGTTCGAACCGGAAAACCCGCAAGTGATCTACGCCGCGATGTGGAATGCGCGCCGGACTCCGTGGAGTCAATACCCCCCGATTGGCGGTCCCGGCAGTGGTTTGTACAAGTCCACCGACGGCGGCGACCACTGGACCGAGCTTCGTGGCAACGGCCTGCCAGGCGGCGACTGGGGCCGCGTTGGTGTCGACGTGGCGCGGGGGACCGGAGGGCGCCGCGTGTACGCGATCATCGACGCCAAGGAAGGCGGCCTGTACCGTTCCGACGACGCCGGGATGAACTGGATGCGCGTCGGAACCGATTCGCGCATCGACAGCCGCGCCTGGTACTTCAGTGGCGTCACGGTGGATCCACACAACCCCGACATCGTTTATGTGCCGAATGTGGCACTATACCGCTCGACCGATGGCGGAAAGAATTTCGTCGTGCTCAAGGGCGCGCCCGGCGGCGATGATTACCATGCGCTGTGGATCGACCCGTCCGAATCTTCGCGGATGATCCTGGGCTCCGATCAGGGTACAACCATCAGCGTTGATGCAGGCAAGACATGGGGCACCTGGTACAACCAGCCGACGGCGCAGTTCTATCATGTGACGACCGATAACCAGTTCCCGTACTACGTTTACGGATCGCAGCAGGACAGCGGCACGGCTGCCGTTCCGAGCCGCACGAATCATGCCCAGATCACCGAGCGCGACTGGTACTCGGTGGGAGGGGCGGAAAGCGGTTACATCGCCGTCGATCCGAAGGATCCGAACATCGTCTATGTGAACGACACCAATGGGAAACTCACGCGCTTCGATAAACGCACCGCGCAGGCACACAATATCACGCCCTGGCCTGCCGCCGGCTTCGGCGTTGACATTTCGAAACGTAAATACCGATTCCCGTGGACGGCTCCGCTAGTCTTTTCTCCAATCGAGCCCGGCACGCTTTACTTCGGCTCTCAATATCTGCTCAAGACTACCGATGGCGGCTTGACCTGGCAGGAAATCAGCCCCGACCTGACCGGCGCGGCTAAAGGCGCCAAGGCGGGCGGGCCAGTCACTGTCGAGAACGCCAAGACGCGGGGCTACGGAGTCATTTATTCCATCGCGCCGTCACCTCTGAAGGCCGGCATGATTTGGGCCGGCACGGATACCGGTCTGATTCAGTTGACGCGTGATGGCGGAAAGAGTTGGCTGAATGTAACTCCGCAGGGACTTTCCGAGTGGAGCAAAGTGACGCACATCGCCGCGTCGCACTTCGATCCGGCGGTCGCATATGCCGCCGTGGATCGCCACCGCCTGGAGGATTACAAGCCGCACCTTTACCGCACCGCCGATTATGGAAAAACGTGGACCGAGGCCGTGAACGGCCTCGAGCAGCCCGCTTTCCTAAACGCGATTCGCGAAGACCCGGCGCGCCGCGGGCTGCTCTACGCGGCCACGGAAATGGGTGTGTGCGTTTCGTTCGATGACGCGGCGCACTGGCAATCGCTGCAGCTCAATCTGCCCGTAACCTCCGTGCGCGATCTTGTCGTGCACGGTGACGACCTGGTGATCGCGACGCATGGACGCGGATTCTGGGTTCTGGATGATATCGCGCCATTGCGACAGATCGACGCAAAGGTCGCGGCGGCCGGGGTCTGGCTCTTTAAGCCGTCCACGGCGATTCGCACTGCGAGCGAAGGATTTCAGGGCACTCCCTACCCTCCCGAACTCCCTGCCGCGAAAAATCCGCCCGACGGCATCGCGATTGATTTCTATTTCAAGACGGTTCCTGCGGGTGAAGTGACCCTCGAAATCTTGGACGCAGCCAATCATGTCGTGCGCCGCTACTCGACCACGGATCGGGCTCCCGCGCCGCCCGCAAACTCGCTCCCCATCGCGGACGTATGGTTGGTCCCACCGCCTCGGTTCGCCGCCGGGGCCGGAATGAACCGGTTCGTGTGGGATCTCCGTTATCCGTCGCCGGCAAGTGAGTTCGGCGACAGCGAAGAAACGCCGCGGCCGCCGCGCGGCCCGCAGGTTTTGCCGGGAACATACCAGGCGCGCTTGAGCGCCGGAGGGCGCTCGCTGACCCAGCCGGTGAAAGTCACATTGGACCCGCGCTCCAGCGCGACGTCGGCCGATCTCAGTAAACAGCTGGATCTCGGCGTCAAAGTATCGCGTCAGATTTCACGCGCGTCGGAGGCGGCTCATGAAGCCCGGCAACTCAAGCGGTCCTTGCCGGACCTGGAGGAGCTGGACTCGGTTCTCGCCGGCTTGCAGGCGGTGCAGAGCGGGCGTACGGCCGTCCTCGGAGTGGTTGAGAGCGCCGACCGCACTCCTCCCGCGCAGGCGTATGCGCTGTTCGAAGAGATCAGCCGGAAACTGGAAGCTCAGCTCGCCAAGTGGAATGCACTCAAATCGCGATCACTTCGATAGTGGTTCGCTTTTTCGCTTGTCTGGTGAGCTTCTCTTCAAAGGTCACGAATCGTTCCGCCTTGCTGGAACTCGCGAGATGCAGGCGGCGCCTGCTCATAAACACTGCGGAGCACCCATTCGGTTTCAAGGAGCACGGTCTTGGAAACCCACACTTCGCCGCTCCTTATCAAAGCGATAGCGCGGGCCGCCTGGCGGGGTTGGTCGTGCGTGAAGAATCGCACAAGGACGTTTGTATCGACCGCGAGCACGCCGCGCTCTCACTTCCTTGGCGATCGCTTCGTTCATCTCTTCCAAAGTCTTGGGACGGCCCTTATACTTCAGAAAACCGGACACGTCCTCGAGTTTTGTCCGTGGAAACGGCTTCAAGGGACGCAGTAGTACACCTTCTTTCACGGCTTCGACGGCGAATTCCGTGCCCGGCTTCCACTGCCGGGCGTCCCGCACGGACTTCGGCAGGATGATCTGACCTTTCGAAGAGAGCCTCGTGGTTTCCATAACCTTTAGTCCGGTAAGACCCTGGTAAGACCATAGCACCGCGCGGGCTCAACAGAATTCCACCATCCCGTTGACCAGAACAGTGCGGGCCTTCACCACTCGGGACTGAGCCCGCCTGGCGCGGTCCGCTACACTGAAATTCATGGCCATCAAAGTAGGAATCAATGGATTCGGGCGCATCGGTAGGAATGTGGTCCGAGCCGGACTAAACAATCCCAATGTCGAATTCGTCGCCGCCAACGACCTGACTGATACTGCAACGCTGGCACACCTCCTCAAGTACGACTCGACGCTCGGGCCGTTGCATGAAGAGGTCAGGGCGGAATCGGATGCGATTGTGGTGCACGGCAAGCGCATCAGGATTTTCGCTATCAAAGACCCGGCTGAGATCGATTGGAGCAGCGTCGGCGCCCAAATCGTCGTCGAGTCGACCGGGCGTTTCACGGAAGCCAAGGATGCGGCCAAGCACCTGCGCGGCTCGGTGAAAAAGGTGATCATTTCAGCGCCGGCCAAGAACGAGGACCTCACCATCGTGCTGGGCGTGAATGACAGCGCTTACAACCCGGCGAAACACAACGTGATCTCGAACGCGTCCTGCACCACCAACTGCCTCGCGCCGGTGGTCAAGGTGCTCCACGAAAAATTCGGCATCGAGAAAGGCTCGATGACCACGATTCACAGCTACACCAACGACCAGAACGTGCTCGATTTCCCGCATAAAGACCTGCGCCGCGCCCGCGCCGCCGCGATCAATATGATTCCCACCACCACCGGCGCCGCCAAGGCGATCGGGCTGGTTATGCCGCAGCTAAAAGGAAAACTCGACGGCTACGCGATGCGCGTACCGACGCCCAATGTCTCCGTCGTCGACCTGGTCGCGGTCACTTCCAAGCCCACAACGACCCAAGAAGTAAACGCGACCCTGAAGGAAGCCGCTGGAGGAGCGCTCAAAGGGATCCTCGCTTATACCGAGGACCCGGTGGTCTCGACCGACCTGATGCACAACCCGAACAGCTCCATCGTCGACGCCCAGTTGACCAAGGTGCTCGATGGAAATCTGGTGAAAGTCATCTCCTGGTACGACAACGAGTGGGGCTACTCGATGCGCATCGTGGACCTGATCGAATTCCTGGCGAAGAAGGGTCTGTAGGTCTACGCCATCGCCGCGATTACGGCGGCGGTAAATTCTTGTGTTCCCGCTTTGCCGCCCACATCCGGCGTCACGTGCTCGCGCACGGCGTATACCTTCTCGATGGCCGCCTGCAGGCGGTCCGCGGCCGCCTGCTCCTCGAGATGAGTCAGCATCAGCACGGAGGACAGCATCATCGCCGTCGGATTCGCGATGCCTTTACCGGCGATATCCGGGGCCGAGCCGTGCACCGCCTCGAAGACCGCCTGCTTTTCTCCCATGTTCGCGCCCGGCACAATCCCGAGGCCTCCCACCAGGCCCGCCGCCAGATCTGAAACGATGTCGCCATAGAGGTTCGGCAGCAGCAGCACGTCGAAGGTCTCCGGCCGCATGACCAACTGCATCGATGCGTTGTCGACGATCAGTTCCTTGTACTCGATCTGCGGGTAACGCGCCGCCACCTCGCGGCAGCAGCGCAGGAACAAGCCGTCCGCAAGCTTCATGATGTTGGCCTTGTGAATGGCGGTGACCTTCTTCCGCGACGCCATGCTGGCGAATTCGAAGGCATACTCGGCGATGCGGATGGAGGCGGTCCGCGTGATCACCTTCAGGCTGGTGACTACGTCGCGCACTACCTCATGCTCCAGACCCGAGTACAGGTCCTCCGTGTTCTCACGGAAGATCACCATGTCGATCTTGACGTCAGCAAAGCGCGTGGCGATGCCGGGCAGAGAGCGTACCGGCCGCACGTTCGCGTACAAATCGAGGCGTTTGCGCAGCGCCACATTGACGCTGGCGAATCCGCTCGCCACCGGCGTAGTGACCGGGCCTTTTAGCCCAACGCCGGTGCGCTGCAGACTATCGATTACATTCTGCGGCAGGGACTGGCCGGTCTTGAGGATAATATCGGCGTTCAACTCGACTGGTTCCCAATCGATGCGAACCCCCGTCGCATCCACGGCGCGCCGGGCGGCTTCGGCGACTTCCGGCCCGATGCCGTCACCCGGGATCAAAGTGACGGAGTGGCGGCGGCTACTCGACATCCCGGCCCATGTACATTTCGCTCACCAGCGTCCGGTGATTCTCCAGCACGCGGTTGCGGCGGATCTTCATTGTGGGCGTGAGCTCGCCCTGCTCAATCGAAAAATCGCGCTCCAGGATTTTGAACTTGCGGATCTGCTCGAAGGGCGCCAGTTGCTTGTTCACAATCTTGACGGCGCGCTCGATGGCCGTCTGCGCCTCGGCCACCGCTCCATTCACAGTGAATAGCGCCGCCACGTAGGGCATGCGATCGCCAATCAGCAGCACCTGGCTGATCGAGGGCTCGCGTTTGAACAGATTCTCGATCCGCGCCGGATAGATCTTTTTCCCGTTCGAGGAAACGATCAGTTCCTTCTTTCGGCCGGTGATGTAGAGGTATCCATCCGCGTCGAACTCGGCGATGTCGCCGGTGGCGAGCCAGCCATCGCGCAGCACCGCTGCGGTCGCGTCGGGATCTTTATAGTAGCCCGAGAACAGACAAGGGCTGCGCAGCAAGAGTTCTCCATCCGCTTCGATCCGCGCTTCGACGCCCGGCAACAGTTTTCCGATACTCCCCGGTTTGGGCCGGTCGAGCGGATTCAGCGCCGCTACGCCGCCTTCCGTCAATCCGTAGCCTTCGATGAGAGGCATGCCGATGGCCGCATAGAATTCCGCCAGGTCCTTGCCCAGAGGCGCGGCGCCGGATGCGGCGATGCGAATACGCCCGCCCAGCCGCTCGCGAATCTTGGCGAATACCAGCCGATCGAACAGCCGGAGGGAAGTTTGCATCCACGCCGGAATCGGCTTGCCTTGCTGCCGCCGCCGGGTCGCCTCGGAACCTGCGCCCAGCGCGAGGTAAAAAAGGCGCCGCACGGCCGCGGGCCGCTTGCGGATCTCAGTGGAAACGGTGGAATAAACCCGCTCCCAAACGCGCGGAGGCGCGAGAAAAAACGTCGGCCGGATGGAACGCAGCTCGGCCGGCAGTTTCGCCAGGCTCTCTGAAAACCAAACGCTGAATCCCTGGCGGACCGGCAGAAGTTCCACCACCACTCGTTGCGCGATGTGGGCCGAGGGCAGGAATGCGATGGTAGCATCATCGGGCGTGAGCGGCAGCACGGCCGGCGCCATATCGAGGTTCGAGACCAGAGCACGATGCGTTACCAGGCCCATCTTCGGTTCGCCGGTCGCGCCGGAGGTCATGTAAAGCACCGCTGCGGCGGAATCGTCGAACCCGGCGCGAATGCGCTCGAACGCCTCCGGATCGTCCCTGAGTTTCTGCTCACCCAGACTGCGGACTTGTTCCAGCGTGAGCAGCCCCTCGGACTCGCCTTCGAGCAGAATCCATCGAACCTCGAGAGCGCCTTCCGCCGCGGTTTCAAGAGCGCGCATCGCTTTCACGTTTTCGACGAACACGACGCGAGCGTCCGAGGCACGAAGCGTCCGGGCCTGATCGGCGTAGGGCAGGCTGGTGTAAAGGGCCGCCGCGACCGCGCCCGAAGCCATGACGGCGAGGTCGGCGAGATAAAATTCAGCCCGCGTCTCGGACTGGAGTGCGACCATGTCGCCCTTTTGCAAACCGAGGGCGCGCATGCCCGTGGCGATCTGCGCCACTTGATCGCAATACTGCCGCCAGGTCCAGGTGCGGTATTTCCCTCCCCCCAGCGGTTGATGCAAGGCGAGCTTTTCGGGACGCGCGGCGGCCGTCTCCTCGAGCACCGCATAAACGGTCCGGGCCACTCGGACAATGCTACCATGTCAGGAAATGCCGTTCGGCAAGGAGATCGAAACAGCTCGAAGAGCGGCCGAGAGGGCAGCCTCACTCGCGTTACGACATCAGGCTGCCGGCATCCGCGCCGAGGCGAAGACCGATCAATCGCCTGTGACCGTGGCCGACCGCGAGTGCGAGAAGCTTATCGCGGGCCTGCTTGAAGACACTTTCCCCGGCGACGGAATCCTTGGAGAAGAGGGCGCTCGCAAGGAATCGAGAAGCGGCCGCCGATGGATCGTCGATCCGATCGACGGCACGCGCGACTTCGTGCGAGGAAATCCGCTGTGGGGCGTGTTGATCGGTTTGGAAGAAGCCGGCGAGACTCAAATGGGCCTGGTGCACCTGCCCCTGCTCGGTAAGACTTGCTGGGCATCGCGCGGCGGGGGAGCATTCACCAACGGCACACTGCTGCGTGTTTCTTCCATTGCCGATCCAAGTGCGGCGGTACTGTCGGTGAACAGCCTGAACCGTATCCGCCACATGGCGTTTTCCCGCCGGTTGATCGATTGGGCAAGCCGCTTTTGGGCGGTTCGCTGCCTGGGAGGAACTCCCGACGCGATGATGGTCGCCGCCGGGCAGATCGATGCCTGGATCGAGCCGGCGGTGGCCGCGTGGGACTTGGCGGCCCCGCAGGTAATTCTGGAGGAGGCGGGCGCCGTCTTCTTTGATTTCAAGGGCGAGAGGACGATTTATGGGGGAAACGCCGTGGCGTGTGCGCCTGGGCTCGAACAGGAGCTGAGAGCCTTCTTTAAAGCGTCCGAGGCACAACAACCCGCAATGCCTTCCGAAGCCCGGTCCTGAGTGGCCAGCGAGTACCTCTGGGACGAAGCACGAAGCTCCCGCAAAACATTAAACCTGATTCAGATGACGTTATTTTAACGCTTTGAAGCGAGTCTAGCGGCGCGAGTAGAGGTTAGACTGTACAGAAAGCGGGTTATCGGAGGAAACAAAAATGAGACGCATTGTTTTTACGATCATGACAGGAGCGCTGCTGTTCGGGACGGCTACGGCCTCGTTCGCCGACGAAAGGGAAGGCAAGATCCAGCGTCGCAAGGAGCGGCAGCAAAAGCGCATCGCCAATGGCGTGAAAAACGGCACGCTGCAGCCCGGCGAGACCGCCAAGATCGAGCGCCAGGAAGCGAAGCTTAACAAAGAAATCCGCAGTGACCGCAAAGAGAATGGCGGAAACCTCACCAACAAAGAAAAAAAGCAGATCAACCAACAGCAGAACAAGCTGAGCAAAGAGATTTACAAAGACAAGCACAACGAGACCAAGCCGGCGCAGCCGTAAGTTTCACATA
>QHXU01000345.1 GCA_003223065.1 Acidobacteriota bacterium
GTGGATGACGGCGTTGCCAAGGGAGCCGCGGCTGATACCGCAGCCCCAGTGGCTGCAGGAGCTTTGCCTCTCTGCACCGCCTCCAGATCCGCCAGCGCCTGCTCGTAGGTATCGGCGTAGATCAGCGTGTTTCCCATCGCCAGCGCGACTTTTCTCAACTGCGGCATTCGCGCGTTGGAGGCCTGGATATAGATCGGCGCCACATAAAGAAACGTTTGATCGATCGGCAGCGCCAGAATCTGGCTCCGCAGAACCTGCGAACCCTGGGTGCTCCACAAAGTCAGATCTTTCGAAATGATAGGGTCCTGATTGATCAGGGCCTCGATCTGCAATGGCCCGGGAATGACCTCCTGTTTCGGCAGATAAAGAAAAACGATCTCACCCAGGTGCGGCCCGTCACACCGCGCTACCATCACTCCGATCAGATTCTGTTTATTGCGAGGAGTGAACGGAACCATGAGCAGGAATTCGGGCGTGCTCTCGCCGGGTACCATCGCCACCATGTAAGTAGGTGTCACCGGCTGCGGCTGGCTTCCCTGCCCTGTTGTGTAGGTCGCCAGGTCCCACAGGTCAGCGCGATTGTAATACGACTCCGGATCGCGCATGTGGTAGGTGCGGTAGATCTCGGCCTGCGCGCGAAACAGCACTTCCGGGTAACGCGTGTGCGCGCGCAGATCGGCGGGCATCGTCGAGGCCGGCACGAACAGCTCCGGAAACAGCCGCATATACGCGCGCACCAGCGGATCCTGCTCATCGAATACGTACAGATGAATGTCGCCGTCGTAGGCGTCCACTGTCGCCTTGACCGAATTGCGGATGTAGTTGAATCTCGCATTGTTCTCCGTGGTCACCCCGCGGGCATAGGGGTGGGCTTCGCTGGTCATATAGCCATCTACGATCCACACCAGGCGGCCCGCGTCTGTGATTACCATGTACGGATCGCTGTCCCAGGTGATGAACTCGGCCCGCTCGTTCAACCGTTCCACCACTCTTCTCCGCATCATCATCCGGCTCTCCGGCGTCAGCGCGTTCGTTAGGAGAATGTTCCAGTCTCCGAACGCCACGGCCGCGATGGCCCTCTTTCCGGCCGACGATATCGGAAACCCGCCGCGGCCCTCATAACGCGTGCTCACCTCACTCGATCCCGACGGATAGTTAAACTCGGGTTGCGCCGTACGAACGAAAACAGGTTCGGTCTCGGTTTCACCGTAATAGGCTTCAGGGCGTGTGACTTTGAGGCTCGGCGTTAACACCTCGACGGGCGCGTCTTTCACCAGCAGTTCCGGCAACCCCGTAGAGGTGATCCGATTCGCTTCCGCCAACACCAGCCCATATCCGTGCGTGAAAGTGAGGGCGCGGTTGATCCAGCGGTTCCGCGCGTCGCCGAGCTGATCCAGGGCCAGCTCACGAGGCGCCAGCAAAACCTGCCGCAACTGGCCGTCGATGCGATATCGATCGACGTCTGTATCGGCATACGCGTAGGGACGCAACGGCTGGCTTTGGCTGAGAGTGTCGTGGAAAGCGCGCCAGTCCCACAGCCGCACATTGTCGAGCAGCGGGCGGTTACGGACGAAGTCTATTCTTGCTTCTTTGTGCGCGGCGAACTCGGTCTCGCGGACGCGCGAGTCCAGGCCAAACGCGGAGCGAGTCGCTTCGATGTGTCGATGTAGGTATGGCTTCTCGAGCGCCAGTTCGTTGGGACGCACGTAAAGCGTGCTGACCAGCGGCGGAATCATGTAGTCGATCACGAGCACCACGGCACATGCCAGGGCGAGCTTTCTGCGGCCGCCCAGCACGAGCCCGGCCGCGAACAGCGCCGCGAGCGCCTTGACTGTCTGCAGCGGCAGGCCGAAAGTCTGTTGGACGTAATCGATGCCGACCATCAGATTTCCGTGATCGGAGAGCAGAAGATCATAACGGCCCAGCCAGAAATCCGCGGCCAGACCGGCCAGAAAAACCGCCGTTAATCCGCGGAGCAGCCCGCTTTCGAGGCGGCCCAGAGTTCGGAGGTCGCCCAGATCGATTTCGCCCGCTCCGAAATTCGGCAGCTCCCGGCGAAGTTGCCAGCCCCGTGCCGCGGCGTAATACACCAGGGCGCCGCCGAACGCGCACACCTCCAGGAAATGTATCAGCATGAAGTAGAACGGCAGCTCGAAGAAATAGAATCCCAGCGGCCGCGCAAAAACCGGATCGCGCCAGCCTGATTCCTCACCACGGCCGCCCACGTAGCGTGCAACCGTCCATCCGTCGACTGCGATCGTGGCGATCACCAGCGACACAAGCAGCAGCACCAGCGTGCTGATCCGCGCATACCAGGGGTGTTCGCTCAAACCCGTGCCTGCGTGTTTCAATCCGCGCGCATGGGCGATCCACAGCACCAGGAATACAATGAGCCAAGCGCCGAGCCCCGGCCCATAACGGTAGAGGTTCATCCGCAGCCAGGTGGGGACCTGACCCAGTTCGCGCCACCAGAAATAGTCGATCACAAAGCCGCAAATCGAACGGCTGAAGACGAGTAGCAGGACCACCGCTAAAGCCAGTAGGGCGATGCGCTGCTGCGGGCTGCGCCGGCGCGGGAGCATCTTAGCCATGCTCACCTAGCGTACACACTTTCCGGATGATCGTGATATCCTCGCCGGAATGAGGACCCTAGCGGCGTTTTTCTTTTCGGCGGTGGTCGCACTTGCATCCGACATCTCCGGCAAGTGGACGTTCAATGTAGTGCTCGATGCCGGCAGCGGCAGCCCGACGTTCGAGTTCAAACAGGATGGCGAAAAGCTCACCGGGCAGTATCACGGGCAGTTGGGCGAGGCCGATGTAACCGGAACGGTGAAGGGCGACAAAGTCGAGTTCAGCTTCGGCGGTTCCGGCGGTACGGCAAAATACTCGGGAACGCTCGACGGCTCCACCAAGATGAAGGGAACGGTCGATTACGGTGAGTTAGGAAAAGGCACCTTCACCGCGACCAAGAATTAACGAAGGCGTGGGCTCCTGCCCGGGCATTCGGCAATTACAGCAAACGGAAATTGACTTCGATCGTCGCCTGTACGGGCACGGGCTTTCCGTCCTTTTTGCCGGGACTGAACAGCCACTTCTCGACCGCCTCAATCGCCTTCTGATCCAGGCCCAACCCGAGCGAGCGCACTATCTTCAGGTTCCTCGGGTGGCCAGTCTCATCGACAATGAGCGCCAGCACCACCGTGCCTTGCCACTTCGCTTTGCGCGCTTCTTCGGAGTACTCCGGCTCGATCTTCTTTAAGACCGTGGGCGCCGAAACGCCGCCGCCGATGCGGTAGGCGCCGCCGCCGAATCCACCACCAGAGCCCGGGCCGAATCCCGCCCCATTACCTGATCCGACGCCGCCGCCCCTGCCGCTTCCGATTCCCGCGCCCAGGCCGGTGCCGTTTGAAGGGATGCCCAGGTGGCTCAGCGGGTCGCCGTAGTTGGTTGCATTGATGTTCGGAATCGGCGCGTCAGGCTGCGCCACGATCGTGGGCGTCATGGGCAGCTTGGGATTTTCCAGCGGATCGACGCGCGGAGGAGTGAATTGTTTCGGCGCGATCTTGGGCAGCTTGCCTTTGCTCGCGTCGAGCGGAGCACGGGAGCCGCCACCACCGCCACCCGACATTTGAGTCGGCTTTGGCGCGAGATAAGGAGACAAGTCCGGAGCGATCAGAGTGACCTGATCCTTGATCACTTGCTGCACGGGCTTCAGCGAGCCAAGAAAGAGCAACAGGGCGATGACGCCGCTGTGAATCAGGACAGAAGACACGCCTGCCTTGGCCTCGTTACCGGCGTAGATGCCGCCCATCTCCTTCAGCTCCACCGGCTTGGACGTAACCTCGAGAGGCGGGAGCTTGGCTGGATTGATGACTTCTTTGATGCTCTTGAAGATGGTGCGATACCAGGGCAGCTCCAAATCGGCTGGCGTAAGTAACCGCTGCAAATGAATATCAGGATTTTGGTTCGGCGCGATGATGGCGTGCGTCAACTGCTGCTCCGGCACTTCCGTACCCCCGGCCTGTAACACTTCCACGTCTACTAGACGCCCTCGACCGAACTGAGGTTTCGGTTTTTGGAATCGTTCAACGTGCCACGGCCCTGTTTGATTGTATCACATAGAACTTACGGCGGGTTGCGCCCATCTCATCCGCTACAGGTTTTGGAATCCAAGAAACATCGCTGTTTCGCTGTTTCAGCCCATAACTCCTCCAGCACGTCCGTCAGCTCATGGCCCGATTCCAGAAGGCGCAGAATGATGTTCGGATGGCGCGCCGCATACTTGCGGGAGACCGCCGCAGGAACGACGCTGTCCCGAATTCCATGCAGCACCAGCGCCGGCTGGCTGAATTCGGGCTGATTCTGGTACTTCATAGAATCCTCGACGAATCCGTAACCGAGCGGGCGTTCGGTCTTGTACCCATAATGAAAAAATGCCAGCGACCCGCGCTGTTTCCACAAGGCAAGTTCTTCGGCGGAGAATCGCTCCCGCCATCGCCGCGGGAACTCCAATGCCGGCGCAAGTAGCACGAGTTTTTCCGCGTTTGGATTCCGGGCCGCATACAACGCCGCAAGATATCCGCCCAGGCTTGATCCCATCAAGATTACCGGCTTACCGGATACGGCCTGATCGACGACCGCAAGCTGGCCGGTGATAGTCAGCCCCTCAAAGTTGCCCTGGTCGAGCTGCGGGATTTTGATCGGCAATCCGCGCTCTTCAAACTTCCGCCGGAAGAACTGCGCCTTGATGGATTGCGGGCTCGAAGCCAAGCCGTGAAGATAGACGACCGGCGTCATTTCTCAACTTCAAATTTGATGTCGCTTGAGGCGCCGAACTTGTGGAAATTCGCATACGTGAACTTGTTCTCGGCGGTAACGTTTCCCGCCCGCAGCTCGCGATGTTCGGTTAGGGCCGGCAGCAGGGCGCCGTAAGGGCTCAAGGTGTAATTGACATTTGCCTCCTCCCGTATAGCCGTGGTCCCTTCGAGATTGCTTGCGGCCAAAGTGATTCGTAGCGGTACGAGGTCGTTCCGGCGCACCCAGATTTCGCCCTCAACGTGTAGCCGGTGCGCCTCATCTTTCTTGTTGGCTTCGATCAGCGTGAGCGCCTCCGGACCGTCGAGCTG
>QHXU01000346.1 GCA_003223065.1 Acidobacteriota bacterium
GGAAGCCAAAGCTGCCAAGCTCGTCCAGCAGGATCAGGTCGACGTGATCTTCGGTGGCATTTATAGCTCGGCGAGGCAGGCAATCAAGGGTCCTGCTGTCGTAAAGGGCAAGAAGCTTTACATTTACCCAGAGCAGTACGAGGGTCAGGAATGCGACCCTCTCATCTTCTGTACCGGCCCGGTACCGGCGCAGCAGGTCGATCCTTTCATACCCTGGCTGATCGAGCAGACGGGGGCGAAGAAATTCTATTTGCCGTCGGCTGACTATATTTGGCCGCGCACGATGAACAAGAAGGTCCGCCAGGTTGTCGCGGCCCACGGCGGCACGATCGTCGGAGAGGAGTACTTTCCCCTCGATCACACCGGCTATAGCAAGACTGTTGACAAGATCATGTCTGATGGTGCGGAGGTGGTGTTTAATACAATCGTTCCTCCCGGGCTTGGGCCATTCCTCGAACAGCTTTACAACTCTGGGTTCACGAGGCGGGGTGGACACCTGGTTTGCACGTACTTCGAGGAGAACTTCCTGAAGTTCGTACCGGCCGCACACACCGAAGGCATGTACAGTTGTCTCGACTACTACCAGAACATTAGCGATCCATTCAGTAAGCAGTTGCTCAATCACTACGACAAACTCTTTCCAGGCAGCGCCATGTTCACTGCTGGCAGTGCGAGTACGGGCATGTACCGGGGTCTGAAGCTCTGGGAGGCTGCTGTGAAAGAGGCAGGCTCGTTAAGGCAAGAAGATGTCATCAAGGCATTGGACCACGCAAAGATCGCTTCAGGGCCGGGCGGTCCGGCGGAAATGGTGCCCGGCCAGCATCACGTTCGAATGAACATGTACATTGCCCAGGCAAACAACGGTAATTTCAAGATCGTCAAGAACCTGGGGATCATTGATCCCAAGGAGTGCATCCAGGGTGTTATGTAAGCGGGGTTTAGGCCATGCACTCACGCCTCTTTGGATTCGAACATCAGAATGTCAACGCCCGCCTGGGCGAAGTTGGCTAGATCTCCGACCGCTGCCTGGCCCTCGGGAGAGCGGAGCCCCTGTTGCAATGCCTCCGCCGAATCAAAGCTCAGAATTGCGGCGAGATGATAGGGCGAATCGCCCTGGGGCGTAGCGACTAGGCCGGCGCTCACTTCATATCGGCGCAGTCCCGGAACCTTCTTCGCGATTGACGAGTGGGTCCCGAAGTAATACCCATCGAAAGCCTCCGCATCGGCCGGCTTCTTATACAGTGCAATAATTTTAGCCATGGTCATCTCCCGGATCAATAAGGTAGCACTTTAGGAAGGGCTACGAGCTTTCGTTCAAGACCGCCAGAGTGCGCGTGATGTCACCGCTCGAGTTGTGCAGGTGCGGTGAAACGCGCAGCAGCCCGCCCCGGAGGGCGATATCGATGCCGGCTTGAGAGAGCCCGGCGTGGATGGCACGGTTGCGCGCGCGGTCTCGATGCGAGAAGAAGACGAGAGTGGAACGCATCAGCCCCTTTTGGCGGGGGCTCAATACCTCAAATCTGTCAGGATCTAGGCCGGCGATGAAATGCTCCACTAGAGCCTCGTCATGGTCGCGAATACACTCGATGCCTTTACCAAGCAGGAATTCCACCGCCGCCGCCCATGGTTTGAAGTTGAAGAAGTTGGCCGGGGCGAAGATCTCAAGTGATCGGGCGCCCTGACGGTCGGGCACTACAGGATCGGCAATCTCGTTGCCGAGGTCTTCGGCGGTTTGCAGCGACAGCCAATAGGCCTTGACCCGCCCCAGGCGTTCGCGGAGTTGCGGAGCGATCCAGCAGAAGCCGGTCCCATACGGGCCGCAAAGCCACTTCCAGCCCGCGCAGCTCATAGCGTCAACTGGAGCCCGCGTAAGATCGATCGGCCGGGCGCCGAGCGCTTGTGAACAATTGACCACGAATGCCACTCCACGGGACCGGCAAATCGCGCCTAGAGCGTCCAGATCAATGGAGAAGCCCGAGAACGAATGGACCCAGGTGGTACAGAAGACGCGCGTGCGCGGCGTAATCGCACCCTCGAGTTCATCGGGCGCGATGACATGATTGCGCGGTTGGATGCGCACCACACGCGCGCCGCACCGCCGCTCGATCATGAGCCATGGCAAAAGATCCGATGGAAAATCGCCGGCCATGACCAGGATTTCGTCACCTTCCTGCCATGGGTAAGCGTTGGCGATGACGTGCAGGCCGTACGACGCGCTGTTTCCCAGCACTATTTCATCGGGCCGCGCGTTGACGAGCCTGCCGAGCGCCGTACGGAGGGGTAGGGGAACGTCTTCGAAACGCGCCCCGGTAAGTTCGTGCGGCGCGAGTTTCCAAGCTATGGCTTCGTACGCTTCCTTGGCTGCGTCGAGGGGCAGAGGTCCCTGGTGCGCGGTGTTGAGCCATGTGCGGCCGGCAAAATCGCCGAAGCCGTCGAATGCCGTTCTCGAATCCATACTCAAAGAGGCAAGCGGCGGATCTCGCCGCCGTGGGTGTATCTTATCCTCATTACTATGGCAACGTGGGCGAGCTGCGGAGAAGTCCAAACCAACTGGAGACGGCTCATCTGGACTGCGACGGCCCTGATCGCAGGTCTCTGGTATCCCCCGCCGGCTCGAGCCGGGTTCTGTACAGCGCACCGGACAGACCGGGAAAACCGTCATGACCTTCAATTCTTTGCGGGTTACTCGCCGCTATCACCGACTCTCATTGGCACGGAAACCAGCCGCCGGTTCGTGTTGGCCGGGCTCAGTTACGGGTATCGCTGCTGGACTTGGGATTCTGTCTCCATCAGCTATACCGCCGCGGTGATGCCTGCGTCCATCCTGATCCAGCCGGCCCAGCATCTCGCGGGAGTTGCGGCGCACTCCGTATATGGCTTTGCCATGGCTCCGCTCGGATTCACGTTCGATTTTGGTTGGAAGCACCGCTTTCATCCGTACGTGGAATCTATCGACGGAATCATTGCCTCCACGGAGCCCATCCCGGAGAATCAGCCGGATGCGACAGGCTTGAATTTTGTTCTAGAGTTTGGAGCAGGTGTCCGCTGGAACGTGGACACGAGGAGTGCGGTTACCATTGGCTACAAATTCCTCCACATTTCGAATGCGGGTACAACCAGATTCAATCCAGGCGTGGACAATGGTGTCATCTGTCTTGGGTATTCATTCCTTCGCTAATCATGCTGCGCCGTCATCCATTTCCCGATTCGTGAAGATGACAGGATACTGCGGGTCGTCCGGCATATCGGGTTTGGCCTCGAATAAAACGGACGTATCCCCCGTTCCCCAATTTTTGCTTTACCGGAAATTGTCCACCCGCACAAATCGTCCATCGAGGAATCGAGCTGCGTATACGTATCCTCCCTGCCCCCCAGCCTTCGCGAAGAGTACTCGGAACTAATCACAGCATAGTACCAGGCATATTTACCTGTTGATTACCCTCCGATTGCACCTCATCTTTGGAAAGCACCACAGAGAGGACAATCAATGAGATTACGACTAGGTCTAATGGCTGCTGCCTTGACCTCCGGAGTATGGCTGGCATCGCCCGCGTGGGCGGACTCCTTTTTCTTCAGCACGGGCAACCCCGACGGTCGGCTCGGTTCGTTGTCCCGGCGTCCCAGCGCCGGGAAGATCGAGACCGAGACAGCCGATGACTTCATCCTGAGTCAAACTACAGTCATTAGCCGTGCCCGGATTACGGGGATCATAGTCCCGGCGGGAACGCCGCTGGAGAATATCAGTCAGATCGAGGTCGAGCTGTACCACGTCTTTCCCCTGGACTCGGACACTGCTCGCTCAATCAATGTTCCAACCCGGGTCAACTCTCCCGCGGATGTGGAAATTGCCGCCGCCACGCGCGATTCCAACCCGGGGACGCTGAGTTTCGCCGCAACCGTGCTGAGCGGAAGTTTCACGGTCGCCAACAGTGTGGTGAACGGCATCTTTAAGAAGCCTAATCAAACTACCGGCGGTGAGGGTTCGAAGACCGGCACGGAGGTCGAGATCACCCTCAACTTCAACACTCCGATCATTCTGCCGGCGGGTCACTAT
This sequence comes from Acidobacteriota bacterium, assembly GCA_003223065.1. GTDB lineage: Bacteria > Acidobacteriota > Terriglobia > Bryobacterales > Bryobacteraceae > Palsa-187. Next base: position 4,055 of record QHXU01000346.1, read on the forward strand.
TTCTTCCGCCCGGAGGCTCTGGTGACTGGCGCGGATTTCCTCTACTTGTCGGCGCCGAAGCCGGCCGCGCCGCCGTTATTCGCCGGGGACTTGCAAGCCTGG
>QHXU01000347.1:0-1082 GCA_003223065.1 Acidobacteriota bacterium
CGAAAAAAGAGAGATCAAGAAGATGGGGCGCTTCATCCAGTTCGCGATCGCCGCGACGGAGTTCGCGCTCGAAAGCTCCGGCTTCAAGTTGATTCATGAAGAAGCCGAACGCACAGGCGTCTACATAGGCAGCGGAATCGGCGGATTCGAGGTCATAGAGCGCGAGCACAAAATATTATTGGAAAAAGGCCCGAGCCGCATATCCCCGTTCTTCATTCCGGCGACCATCATCAATCTCGCGTCAGGCTACGTCTCCATCCGCACCGGCGCCAAGGGGCCCAACTCCGCGACCGCCACCGCCTGCACTACCAGCGCGCACGCCGTCGGCGATTCGTTCCGGCTCATCCAGCGCGGCGATGCCGATGTGATGATTTGCGGCGGCGCCGAAGCCTGCGTCACCCCGATGGGCATCGGCGGATTCGCTGCCATGCGCGCGCTCTCGCAGCGCAATGATGCGCCGGAGCGCGCCTGCCGTCCCTGGGACCGCGAACGCGACGGCTTTGTGGTGGGAGAAGGCTCCGGAATCCTGCTCCTCGAAGAGGAAGAACACGCCCGCCGGCGCGGCGCGCCGATCCTGGCTGAACTCGCCGGATACGGAATGAGCGCCGACGCCTATCACATTACGTCTCCATCCGAGGACGGCGACGGGGCCTGCCGCGTGATGCAAAATTCGCTGCGCGACGCCGGGATCGAGCCGCATCAGATCGACTACATCAACGCCCACGGCACCTCGACACCCCTGGGTGATCGCATCGAAACCATCGCCATCAAGCGCGTCTTCGGCCGGCATGCCGGCAAGATTGCCGTCAGCTCGACGAAATCGATGACCGGTCATCTGCTGGGCGGCGCCGGAGGTCTCGAGGCCGGAATCACCGTGCTCGCGATTCGCGACCAGATCGCCCCGCCCACCATCAATTACGAGTGCCCCGATCCGGAATGCGACCTGGATTACGTGCCAAACCGCGCCCGTCCGATGAACATCGAATACGCGCTTTCGAATTCGTTTGGATTCGGAGGAACGAACGGATGTCTGATTTTCAAGAAACCTGCTTAGGGCCCCACTTATGAAACTCATCGTCGCA
>QHXU01000347.1:1138-5468 GCA_003223065.1 Acidobacteriota bacterium
GGAAGCGGATCTCAGCTTCGAGATAAATGAGCCCGACGCGTACGCGCTTGAGGAAGCGCTCCGCTTGAAGGAAAAGCACGGTGGAGAGGTTGTGGCGCTGTGCGCCGGACCGGCACGGGCCGCGCAGACCATACGCGAGGCGCTGGCAAAGGGCGCCGACCGCGCCATCCATATTGAAGAAGAGAATCTCAATGCGTTCGACACCCTGGGCGTCGCGAAGCTGCTCGCGGGCGCGGTAAAGCCGGAGAGCCCCGACCTGATCCTCACCGGTCTCCAGTCGGACGACCTCGGCTACGGGCAGACCGGCGTCGTGCTGGCCGAATTACTCGGGATCCCGCACTCGACCATCATCATGCAGGTGGAAGTGCTGAACTCGAAGATCCGCGTCAAACGCGAGCTCGAGGATGGCTGGTTCCAGCACATTGAAATGCCGCTCCCTGCGGTGCTCACCATTCAGAGCGGCATCAATAAGCTGCGCTACGCCACGCTGATGGGAATCAAGAAAGCCAAAACCAAAGAGATCAAGCGGCTGACATTAGCGGAACTGGGCGCCGCAGCCGCCGCTACCGCCACGATCGAAAAAGTCTACCTCCCGCAGAAGAGCAAGCAAACGCAGATCCTCGAAGGCGATGCCAAGGCCGCCGCAGCCAAGCTGGTTGAAAAATTGAAATTCGAGGTGCGGGTCCTCTAATGAGTGTTCTCGTTATTCTCGAACAACAGGGCGGTAAATGGCACCGCATGTCGTGGGAAACGCTTGCCGCCGGGCAGCAGTTCGCCTCCGCCATGGGCCAGCCCGTGGAAGCAGCCGTAGCGGGACACAGCGTCGGTGCGCTGGCGGCGGAAGCCGCGTCGAAAAAGGTCGCGAAAGTCTATGCGATTGAGCACGAGCTTCTCAAAGACTACACGGCTGACGCCTACACCGCGGCGATCGAGGCGCTGATCCGAAAGATCAATCCTGCCCTGGTGCTGTTCCCCCACACTTACCAGGTGCGCGACTTCGCGCCCAAGCTGGCCACCCGATTCTCCCAGGTCCTGGTGAGCGATGTTATCTCGGTGCGAATGGAGGCTGGCTCGCCCGTTTTCGTGCGCCTGCTCTTCCAGGGCAAGCTGAACGGCGACGTCCGCGTGAGCGGCCCGGGCCCCCACTTTGCGTCGCTCCAGGCCGGCGCATGGCGCGCAGACCAGCTCGAATCAGGCTCTTCGGCGGTCGAAACATTCACTCCTTCACTCGACGCATCCCGCATCCGCCAGAAACCAGAAGCGCCGTTCCGCGAATCGGCCCGGGCCGTTGATCTGACCGCCGCGGAAATCATCGTGTCCGTTGGCCGCGGGATCAAGGAGAAGGAGAACATCTCTGTGGTAGCGGAACTGGCGAACGCGTTGGGCGCCGAGCTCGCCGCCTCGCGCCCCATTTGCGATGCGGGCTGGCTGCCGATGGAGCGCCAGGTGGGCAGCTCCGGCCAGACCGTTGCGCCCAAGGTCTACCTGGCTGTCGGAATCTCCGGCGCGATTCAGCACCTGGTGGGCATGAAAGGCGCAAAGACCATCGTCGCGATCAACAAAGACGCAAACGCCCCGATCTTCGAAGTGGCCGACTATGGCATTGTAGGGGATTTGTTCGAGGTTGTGCCGGCGCTGGTCGCGGAAGTCAAAAAGGTAAAGGGATAGCCGAACCGCGGCTCTACAACATCTCCGGCTCGCCCGAAACCTCACGCAGAATCTTCAACTCTTCGTGTGAAAACTTTTGCTTCACGTCCTCGCTCTTCAGACGCGCCTTCCGTTCCGCCGGACGCATGCCCCGCAGATTCTGCAGCTCACTGCGCACAGCCTCTTGCCGGTCAGGCGGCAGGCTCTGGAACTTTTGATAGCGCTGCTGGAGCTTCTCGCGCTGCGCCGGAGTCAGTTGTTGGTAGCGCTCCAGCCGCTGCTCCATTCGCTCGCGCCGTTGGGGGGGCAGCTTCTCCAGTTCTTTCTGCCGCTCCTCCGGCGGCATTTTTACGAAACGATCCAGTTCACGATTGGCCTGGGGCCGCGGCGGCCGCACGGGCGCCCGGCGCGGGCCGGCGGGCGCGCCCTTCTTGCCTTGCGCCGCCGCAGGCAATGCTCCGCCCCCTGCCAATACTGCGGCCATTACGATGGTGAGCCAGCGCATCCGCATCAGTTTACATCGGCCTTGCCGGCGGCACCGTGAGCGGCGTCAGCATGTCCAGATCTTCCAGCGTTTTTTCGACCTGCTCGATGTCGACATTCTCGGCGCTCACCTGCTTGGCGCCGTCGCGGGAATTCGGCATCCGTATCAGAAATCCAATGGCCAGAACCGCGCACGCCGCAGCCAGCGGCAGAACGGGTTTCCAGATTGAGTAGGGCGCCGCGGGCTGGAGGAATCTACGCCATTGGCTCCACCGCGGCGCCGCTTCTTCCTGCGCAATGCGAGCGTAGAGCCGCGAGTCGAAGTCTGGCGAAACGGCGCCGGGCTTCCACCCACCGAGCCTTTCCCACACCTCGCGCTGCGCTTCGATGAGGCGGCGGCAATCGGCACACTCTTCGCTGTGCTTCTCGAATTCCGCAGCTCGACCCGGGTCAAGCGTACCGGCGCAGTAGTCCACCAGGATCTCCGCGCTCTCTTTGGTCTGGATCGGACAAATCATTTTCTTCCCTCGCATCCTATGCCATGTGCGACAACCGCGCCCTCAATGATTCGTATGCCCGGAACAGTAACGACTTCACCGCCGCGCCGGAACACCCTAACGCTTGTGCGATTTGCGAATACTCGAGTTCCTCGTACTTGTGCATTAACACGGCTGCCCGCTGCTTCACCGGCAGTGATTCTATGGCCTGCCGTACTTCACACAGCTTCCCTTCGTACAACATCTCCTCCTCGATATTGCGCCCGGAATCGGGCACCTGCCGCTCGAGGCCGTCCAGCAACTTCTGGTTCAGGCTCTCCTGGCCTTTTTCCTTCCGCCCATCGCGCAGCCAGTTCAACGCCACGTGCGTCGCGATCCGGAACAGCCAGGTGGTGAACTTGGCCGTGGGCTCATAGGTCGCGCGGCTGCGGTACACGCGCAGAAATACCTCCTGGGCAAGCTCCTCCGCGATCGCCTGATTCTGCACCATCCGGTGCAGGAAGTGGATCACAGGCGCCCGGTGGCGCTCGAGCAACATCGTAAATCCAGTGTCGTCCCCATCCCGGACCCGCAACATCAGCTCGGCGTCGCGCCCCAGGGCCGCCACTGCTTCCATGTCCCTCTTAACCCGCGTATTAGCCGAAGGTTGCGCAGAATTCAGCGGATCGTCCATGACGCTTTCTACTCACCCTTGAGCGAACGCTCCATCAGGTCGCGCACGGCAGCTTGGGGACTTTTGGCTAAATGAAGCACCGCGTGCATTTGATGAATAATCGGCAGATCGACGTCGAACTTCTGGCCCAGCGCGACCGCGGCATCGCATGTTTCGACCCCCTCGGCAATCATCGGCATGGAGCCAAGAATGTCAGCCAACCTGCGCCCGCGGGCTAACTCTATACCTACCATGCGATTACGGCTAAGGTCGCCGCTGCAAGTCAACACCAGGTCTCCCAAGCCCGCCAGGCCTGCCAAGGTCCTTGGCTGGCCGCCCATCGCCGCTGCCAGACGCGTGATCTCCGCCAGTCCCCGTGTGATTAGGGCCGCCAGCGTATTGTTTCCAAGTCCGAGTCCATGGCAGACACCAGCGGCGATGGCGATCACGTTCTTGAGCGCTGCGCCCACTTCGACCCCAATCGTATCCTGATTCGTATACAAGCGAAAGGTGGGACCGGCGAACGCCGCCTGCACGCTGGACGCGGTGTCAGGGTCGGCCGAGGCGATAACCACCGCGGCCGGCTCGCCGCGCGCCACTTCGCGCGCGAACGTCGGGCCGGACAACACGGCGACCTTCGGCTCGAAGCGCTGTCCAACCACCTGCGCAATTACTTCGGAGATGCGGAGCAGTGTGCCGGTCTCCAGCCCCTTGGTCGCGCTGACGAAAATCATCGATGGATCGAGGTGCGGGAGCATCGCCGAATACAGGCTTCTGGCGTAGCGCGAAGGCATCACGCCCAGCACGATATCCGCGCCCGCAAGAGCGCGAGCCAGATCCGTCATCACGTCTACTTTTTGCGGCACGCGCAGACCGCGGAGATACACGTCGTTTTCACGCGTGGCCTCGATCCGCGCGGCCAGGTCCGCTTCATAGGTCCACAGACGTATGGCTTCGAATCTGGGCTCCAGAACGATGGATAACGCTGTCCCCCAACTGCCGGCGCCGATGATCGCTAGCGTCGTCGTTTTTTCCAAATGAAAAGGCTCTC
>QHXU01000347.1:5488-7970 GCA_003223065.1 Acidobacteriota bacterium
CAGCCGCTCGATGTTCGCTTTGTGCCGGTACACGATGACCCCGCCGGCGATGAGCGAGGCCACGACTACCGCCGCCGGTGGATGCAGGATCAGCCACACGCCGAGTGGAAACGTCCCCGCCGCTAGAATCGAGCCCGCCGAAATGTGCCGCGTTGCCGCCACCGTGATCACAAAGACGATCAGGACCGCCAGCAGTGGCACCGTCGTCAGGTAAAGGAACGCTCCGATGAAACTCGCCACCGCCTTGCCGCCTTTGAATTTCAGGAATACCGGGAAGGCGTGTCCGGCCATTACGGCCAAGGCCGCGGCGCTCATCCACATTGGGTCATGGCTCGTAAGCTCCGCGGATATCCAGACTGCCAGGTAGCCTTTGGCGATATCGAGCAGCAGCGTCGCGACCGCCGGCGCGCGTCCTGTGGTGCGCAGCACGTTCGTCGCACCGATATTGCCGCTGCCCGCATTGCGCACATCCTTCCCCGTGCTTAGCTTTACCATCAGATACCCGAAAGGGATGCTGCCGATGAGATACGCAACCAGGAGTGCGAGCAATCCGGCCATTTCTTAATCGAGCGGATATTCCGCCAGCTTCGTGTATCTTCCAGCCGCCGAGAGATACAGAAAGAATGACGCTGCATTGAAGGAGCCGAATTCCTGCCGTTCCAGCTCCCCAACGGCGCGGCGCAAGGCATCGAGCGGGACACGATCCCGGATTCGCGCCAATGTCAGGTGCGGTGAATACGGCCGGTCCTCCACCGGGACCTCGAGTTTCGCAGTCGCCTGTTCGGTAGAGTGGGCCAGAATCTTCAGCGGTTCTCCTCCTTCGACGCCCGCCCAGAACACGCGCGCGTGCTTCGGATTTGGGAACCATCCCAGGCCGCGGATCGCAATTCCGATCGGCCCTGGCCGGGAGATCCCGTCGAGCGTGCGCTTCATTTCGTCCAGACGTTCCGGCGGCCACTCGCCGATGAACTTTGTTGTAATGTGCATATTTTCCACCCGGCTCCAGCTCAACTTCGCGAGCGGCTGAACGCGGCGGAGCAACTCGTCCAGATTGTCTTTCACCTCCTTCGGGATATCGATCGCGGTGAACAGGCGCATGTGGAATTTCTAGTGTACTGTACCGGCTCCGCGGCGCTGCTATACTGTTCGGCTGGGAACGGCCGCATGAAAAACCGCGGTGCTCTTGTGCTGCTTCTCGCCGTCAGCCTGTGGGCGGCTGATTTCTGGCAATCCAAGCCATTCACTGACTGGAACGACAAAGACCTCCAGAAAATGATGACCAACTCGCCTTGGGCGCGGCAGGTGAGTGTCGTCTTGGGCAGTCCGTCGGCCCCGGCCGGCAGTTCCGATGGTAGAGGACGCCGCGGTGGCGGCAACTCCGGCAACATGGGAGAAGTCGCGGCAAACCCCAACGCTGATATGGGCGCCAACCCTGGAATGGGAGCCGCCGGCGCTCGCGGTGGCAGAGCAGGCGCCGCCTCCGACGAAATGGGAGCCGGACTTACTCCGTCAGCGACCTTCGTGATCCGATGGCAGAGCGCCCTGCCGGTGAAGCAGGCCCTGATGCGCGCCAAATACGGAAATGAAGTCGCCACTTCGCCCGAAGCCAAAAAATTTCTCGAAAGCACGGAGCCCAACTACGTCATCGGCCTGTCCGGCCTGTCCCTTGCGATTCTGCGCACCGACCCGGAAGAGCTGAAGAAGGCGCTTATGGAGAAGACCTCCCTTTCGGCCAAGGGCAAGGACCCGCTCAAACCGAGCGACATTCAGTTCACGCGAAGCGGTGAACGGGCTGACTCATACTTTGTGTTTCCCAAAACGGCAGCGTTCACGCTGGATGATAAGGAGGTCGAGTTCTCGACCAAGATCGGCACGCTGCCGCCAATGAAATACAAGTTCCATCTCAAGGAGATGGTGTACAACGGCAAGCTCGAACTGTAGTGCAGCCGCTCCCCCGCTCCTTCTACATGCGCGGAGCTGTGGACGTGGCGCGTGCTTTGCTCGGCAAAATCCTCGCGCACGGAGGCGCATCCGGCCGGATCGTTGAGACGGAGGCTTATCTTGGCGTTGATGACGCTGCGGCGCACAGCGCCCGCGGGCTGACTCCGCGCACCCGTGTTCTCTTCGGCCCACCCGGCCACGCCTACGTCTACTTCATCTACGGAATGTACGAGTGCCTGAACCTGGTCGCGGAACCCGAAGGCAAAGCGGGCTGCGTCTTGATTCGCGCGGTCGAGCCGCTCACCGGCTTAGAGAAGATGCGCCGGCGGCGGCCCGGGACGCGCCGCGCCGAGGACCTGGCCAACGGCCCCGGTAAGCTGACGCGTGCGTTCGGGATCACCGTCCGCGACAACGGCGTCGACGTGACGCGCGGCCCTATCACCGTTCATGCGCCGCCGAATGAAGAACCCATTGAAATAGCCGTCTCTCCTCGCATCGGGATCACGAAATCGGCAGACCTGCCGCTCCGGTTTTTCATCAA
>QHXU01000348.1 GCA_003223065.1 Acidobacteriota bacterium
GCGGAGCTGCCGCTCGACGGCCGCAACTGGGCCCAGTTGATCAATCTCCAGGCTGGGGTTTCAAACAACAACAACGCCAACCAGGGGTCGGGACAATTCATCAACGGTTCGCGCGGAGCCTACAACAACTTCCTGCTGGACGGCGGCGACCTGAACGACCCCGTGGTTCCGAGCGGCTCGGCCGCTGGCGTCACGGGCGCATTCACAGGATCGGCGCCGGGCATCAACGCCGTGAGCGTCGATGCGGTAGAGGAGTTCCGAGTAATCACCGCCGGCGCAACCGCCGAGTTCGGCCGCAACTCCGGCGCCCAGATCAATGTGATCACCAAGAGCGGAACTAACAACCTCCACGGCACTCTGTTCCACTTCCTGCGCAATCGAAATTTGGACGCCCGTAGCTTTTTCGATCTCAACCTGGCGTTCCAAAGCAATGGGCGGGCCATCGCGCCGCCGTTCGTCCAAAACAATTTTGGCGGCACCGCGGGTGGACCGATCAAGAAGGATCGGACCTTTTTCTTCGCCAGCTACGAGGGATTTCGTCAGCGGCAAGGGATCTCGGTGGTGAACTTCATCCCCTCTCCCAACACGATCGCCGCCGTTAAGCGGCAGAACGCCGCCCTGGGCGCAATCTTCGAGTCCGTCTTTACCGGGCCGTTTTCCGTGGCGCCGCCCGCCGACCTTTCGCCCGATGCGATCATCGCCCGCAACTCGCCGGTGGTGACGCCACAGTCACTGGTGCGCTCGAACAGCTTCGACCAAAATGCATTTTCCGTCAAGATCGATCAGCAGATCAGCCCGTCTTCGCGCTTCTCCGGCCGCTACGCATTCTTCAACAACAACGCCGGACCGGGCACGGTCGCCGGTACCGGCCTGCCGGCCACAGGCGTGGGTTTCACCAATCGCGTGCACAACTTGGTGCTTTCCGAGACCCACTCGTTCTCACCCACCAAGCTGAACGAGTTCCGCGCCACATTCGAGCGCAACGGAGTCAACAATTCTTTCGATCCGGCTCCGCAGGCCTTGCTCGATGCCGGGAAGCTGCGTTCCGGAGCATTTGCCGGGCAGCCTTACGGAGATCCGTTCACGCCAAATGGCGTGCCGACCCTCGACCTCGGCTACAATCTGCCGGAGCTCGGCTACACCGTCACTTCACCCAACGTCCGTTTCTCGAACACATACCAGTTGAGCGACAGCTTCAGCATGACGCGCGGCCGGATGACCTTAAAATTTGGCGGGGAGATCCGGCGCATCCAGGACAATAGCACCTTCAGTTTCCTGGTGCGGCCCAACGCGCAATGGGCCTCGGGCGGTGCTCTCACGATCTTCCAGCCTGGCGCACCCATCAGCTTCCTGACTCAAAACCTTTACCTGACGCCCAGCACATCGGAGCGCGGCTTCCGCATCACAGAGTGGGGTCCCTACGTGCAGACCACTACACGGCTGACAAGGAACCTGACGATCGAAGCCGGATTGCGATATGAGTACCTGGGCCGGGCCAGCGAGGTTAACGGTTTTTTGAGCAATGCCTTCCTGGCGCCGGGCGGAAAGCCGCTGCTGGGAACGTCGCTGATCGCCAACGGCCTCACCGGCCTCAACCAGGTGCGATTCTTCACCATCGGCCGGGGACGCCCCCAGGGGCTGTTCCAGCCTGACAAGAACAACTTCGCGCCGCGCCTCGGCGGTGCCTGGACGCGGGGCCTGACCACTTTGCGCGCCAGCTACGGTGTCTACTACGATCGCATCTTCGACAACGTTTTGGGCAATGCGCGCAACTCGCCGCCGTTTGTCGTCGTGCTTACTACGGGTGGAGTCCCATTCGGCTCGAGCGTAGCTGGTCCCGATCCGTTCACCACCGACATCCCCATCGGCCCTACCACGGTTAACCCCAGCCTGGTATTCCCGCGCACGCAACGCTGGACTTTCTCGGTGCAACGCCAGCTCGAGAAGAACACACTGTTTGAGGTGGCCTACGTGGGCGCCGACGGCGCCAACCTGGTGCGGACTATCCAGCCCAACTTCGGCGGCGGTTTCCCAGCGCCTTACCGCCCGGCCAACGTCGATGTGCCCACGGGCGTTGCGAACTCGGTGGACAATTTCCGGCCGCTCGTGCTGGCCACATTTTCCACGCGCGACTCTTCGGCGTCCTCCAGCTACCATTCGCTCCAGGTCTCGCTTCGCCACCGGTTCGCCCAGGGCCTCGCGGCCCAGTTCAACTACACCTGGTCGCACGCCATCGATGACGGCTCGGGCGAGATCGTGACCGGCGCGCCATTGGCCAGCGTCTCCAACCTCCTTCCAGCTCACAACGCCAACGGCAGCATTGCTCTGCCGACACTGGCCAACATCAATCAAGTGCGCGCCAGCGGTGGCCTGTCCCCTTTCACCACGGACGCTGACGCGGCCCGCTACTTCGTGCAGAACTTCGTGGGAGGACCGCAGTACGGCGCCGAGCGCGGCAACGCCGATTTCGACCTGCGTCACGCCACCGTGCTCAACTTCCTTTATGACTTGCCATTCGGCGCGGGCCATACGCTCGGCGGTAGCACCCACGGCTTGGCGGGCTGGCTCGTCAGCGGCTGGCAGACCAACGGCATCCTGCGCTTCCAGACCGGCACGGCTTTTTCGCTCATTGCCGGGGTGGACGTCAACGGCAACGGGGTGGTGAATGACCGTGCGTCGCTTCTCTCGGGCGATTTGGGCAAGCTATTTAACGCTAGTTTCGGCAAGAATGGCGATCGCCGCTACTTGATCAACAATCAGGGAGCCGTGCTAGGCGTCTCACCGACGCCCGAGATCATCGGCTCGATGCTTTCGCGCAACGTGCTGTTTTCGCCGGGAATTATCAACGTCGACTTCTCGATGTTCAAGAACACCCACATTCCGGTGGGCAAGGAGGGCCTGAATCTGCAGTTCCGCGCCGAGGCTTTCAACCTGTTCAACCATACGAATTTCGGCGGACCCGTGACCAACATAGCCAGCTCACAGTTCGGTGTCGTCAGCAGCACCCAGGTGCTCGGCCGGCAAGTGCAATTGGGGCTAAAGCTCATTTTCTGAGCTTCGAGCGGCTGCAACTGGGCAACGCGGCGCATGACTATACCCTTCATGACGAACAAGGGTACAACAGCAATGACCGGCGCTTAACGAAATGCAGGTTTGCCAATCCGCAATCACGCTGTCCAATCAATCCGCCAGTAGTAGAAACCAAGCGCGAAACAGTGATTTCCCGGCTACCTGCGCAACGACCTTTGTCCACCAGGGACACTCCCGGAAAAGAAGCCAGCGTGGCTGTCAACTCGAAGCTCTTCACCGCTACTGCACCTTAGAACAGTTCCTGCCTATTGCTTGCTTTCGTCGCGTCATACTCCATATGCAACTCTGCAAAAGAGGGAATGGCCTCTTGCGCCATACGCTGGAACTCCCGGTCGCTCAGCGACTCATACGTAACGCCCTTGAAGACCGCCTTCAGTTTCATGTTGTCGATGAGATCGTCCACTGAACCGAAGGCGTCCGTAAGCTCACGGTCCAATAGCCGAGAGATCTGGTCTCGATCATGGGATGGCCCGAGAAACTTTTTCCAACGGGTGGGCGGATTTGCCGCGACGCTAGGCAGCAGAGCTTCTGTCAGGACTCGTCGGTTGCTGTCGATTGCGGCTTGGAGTTTTTTCTTCGCCTGTCGCTGAAATCGCCTTATGTACCTTTCGAGGGTGGTGACGGCGTTCTCGAGAGCTTCCTTTTCGGAGCGTAGAATGACGCTGCCGTATCCTGGCAGGCTAATGAGGTACTTCCGCGCGATGAACTGCTTGAGTCGGCCTCTTCTCGCTCACCCGGATTTTCTTCATGGACATACTCCCGTAATTCACCACATTACACCATATCGGTGAACTGGTAAACGAACCGGCTCAAAAATGTTCGATCGGGCTTTGAAGCGCAATATAGCCGTACTCATCCCGCTTGCAGTCACCTAAGGCAGAAAGGAAGAATCGAAGTGATCCGTCTTAAACACGTCCAATAGGCGTCCGTAAAACTCACTCGCCTGCGGCCGCTCGACGAACATGCCGCGTTCTTTCCCGATGAGCGTGTACACGCCCGGTCGGCTGGCCCTTGTGATCCACCGCAACGTCATGCTTGCACTTTCGGACCTTGTCCTCACGGCAGGATCAACGCGGTAAGCTGAGGAGCGTGAGTTTCGTCAGCCGCCGCGGGTTCCTTGCCTCGCCAGTTCTCGTTTTTGTCGCATCCGCCGGTAAGCCGCGGGTGGCGTGCATCATGAACGCCTGGTTCCCCAACTCGCACGCTGACGTGTTCGTGAGCAGGCTGCT
>QHXU01000350.1 GCA_003223065.1 Acidobacteriota bacterium
AGGTCAGATGGAGGCTCACAATTCCGACACCGCAAAGCGCTTCAAGGAACAGACCCAGGGGCCTGGGACGGAAGCAGCGGTTCGACGCTCGATTCAGGAACTACAGCGCGGGGAGCCGAACTACGATTTGATGAGTCCGCAGCTCGCCGAGGCCACGCGCCAGCAGTTGCCTCAACTGAAAAGCATGCTCACGCAGTTCGGCGCTCTGCAGTCCGTATCTTTCAAAGGCGTGGGGCCGGGTGGCGCCGATATCTATGAAGTCAAATTCGAGCACGCCACGACAGAGTGGAGAGTCATGGTTGGCCCGGACGGCAAAACTGAGGGCCTCGTTCGTTCGCAGTAACGAGACGTGCTCATTCCGGCGCTGGCTGTGGAAGAAAAGTTAATGTGCGGGTTTTGGATTTCCTAATGGTGGCAAAACGTCCCACTGGCCGGATTGCGAAAGACCCAGGCTGTGCAGGCGCAGAGCCAGAACCAGCATACAGATTGCGGTGAATCCAAAGTAAGAGCCAAACCACAGAAAGTCAGAGTGTGATCGCGGCTCCAGTTTGATCCAGCCAAAACCCATACCAAAAAACGCCAACGCAAAACCAACCGAAGCTGCTCCGGCCAGGCGCAGAAACCATTTGTCCGGAACATCACGCCGCAGGGTTCGCGCGATTGCCAGTTCGAGACCACCGATGCTCATAGCCATCACGGCGAGCAGGTCCACGATTGTACGAAAGCTGACTCTGGGACCGAAAACGCCATTTAAGAGCACTCCAANCGCGCAGAGAGCAAGACCATTCAGCACCAGAAGCCAGCATTTGCCCTTTGCGGACCTCCAAATGCCGGCTGCGATCGAGCAGGCGCCTGCCGCCAATGCGAGCTTACCCAGAAACAAGACCGTGCCTCGCAACGCATATTTGCGCAAAGTCAGTGATCCATCCGGGTCCTGCATGATTAAGACCAGGACCGAAAATATCGCGCAGAATACACCACACAATGCCAGTAACCACCAGTTCCTAATCAGCGTTTGGATCAAGTGGCACCTCCAGTGGTCGTAAGGCCCTCCTAAGCATAGCATCCGAGGCCCAATTCCAAAGTTCTTAGTAACCCCACCTTCCCGCTGCGCATCCCAGAATTTGGATAATAGAAGATTGGAGGTAGTTGGCATGCAATCCCTTGTTCCCAAAGACGAGAACGCAGACGGCCCGCCGCGGGCGAACAACCCGCCTGCGGTTCCGGCGGCCGGCACTGGATCCGGATCGGGTGCAAAGATCCCGATTCTGTTCGGCGCGGTGATCGCTCTCGTTTGCGCTTCCGCTTACCTTTTCTACGAACTCCGCCAGGTCCGTAGCGATCTCGCGCAAACCCGCGAGTCCCTGATGGCTGAGATCGAGAAGGTGCACGAGACCTCGAGCGTCTCCACGCAGACCAGCCGCCGCTCCGTCGAATCGCTCAAGGAACAAGTGGAAAAATATCGCAGCCAGGCGGCGCAACTGACGGGGCAAGCCAAAGTCGAAGCAAGCAAGCATGCCGATGAACTCGCCGCCAGGCTCGAAAAGGCGCAGCAGGAGCAGGCGCAAAAGGTCATGGCCGTGTCCCAGGAAGTTTCGCAGGTGAAGGACGATGCTGCCTCCACCAAGACCGAAGTCGGCAGCGTCAAGACCGACGTCGGCAACGTCAAGACCGACCTCGCGGGCACGAAATCCGAACTTGAGAAGACCATTGCGGAACTGAAGAGCACTCGGGGCGACATGGGCGTCCAAAGCGGCCTGATCGCGACAAACTCAAAGGAATTGGCGGCATTGAAAGCACTCGGCGAGCGCAACTACACCGAATTCAAACTCGGAAAAAGCAAGGCCCCGCAAAAAGTCGGCGATATCGCGGTGTTGCTCAAGCGGACCGATCCGAAGCATAACCGCTACACCATCGAGGTGGTGGCCGACGACAAAACCGTCGAGAAAAAGGACAAGACCGTGAACGAGCCGGTGCAGTTTCTCATGTCGAAGGCCACCCAGCCCTACGAGCTGGTGGTCAACGAGGTGAAGAAGGATCAGATCAGCGGCTACGTGGCAGCGCCCAAAGTGCATCAGACACGGAACTGACCTACCGCCGCTTCCGCCACTCTTCCCAATCCTGACGCGTCGCCTCGACCATCGCCTGCGCGTCGGAATGGAGCCAGCCGGGTCCGCGCTTCTCGAGATCCCGCGCCAGTATCCGCGCTTCGCGGGTCCCAAGGTGGAGGTTCGCGGTTTCCCAACCCATCGATTGCAGAAGGCGCACCGCGTCGTGCTTCGTCGGCAGCGAAGTGAGCTCGATGCGTGAACAATCGGGCGCCAGCCGTCGCACAACCCAGCGGCCCTTTACCCGCACGAATGGATCCGGGCAGCGAAAGGCGCGATCCATCGCTTCCTGGTAGCGGATTTCGGAGTCAGCGCGGCGTGATCCGAACCAGCGCCATGCGGAATTGGTGAGCTCCTTTGCTTCGCGGGCTATGCTGCCGCCATGCCAGTCGGCGAGTGCGGCATAGCGGCGCCGCCCCAGACTGCCCAGTCCGCTCACCCGGTGCACGATGCGATACTGCACCTCCGGGCTCGGGAGCATCTTTTGTATGCCCTTCAGCGCGCCCGGAGAAACGCTTTCCTTGCACGACGGAAGACCTTTCAGTTTCTCCCAGAATTTCTCGGGCTCCTTCAGGCGCTCGACCGCCATTTGCCGCAGGGCGGTGTGATGCTCGGCCAGCACGAAGGGTCTACCGCCGGCTCGAATCCCGGCGCGGTAACCGTCCAGAATGGCTTTCGACGCCTTGGCGGGAGAAATCATGGTCAAATGCTCCGCCGTGATCGCAAGATGCGCGCTGGCCACCAGGCGCACCAGGTCGCACGTGTACGGCAGCCAGCACGCCTCGTCGAAATCGTTGATGCCCCAGACCAGCCGGCCCTCGATGTCGCGCCAGGTCCCGAAATTCTCGACGTGGAGATCCCCCACGCCCAGCACCTCGGGCGCATTGGTTCTTGCGCAGACTTGCGGCCAGATTTGCGCCCAGCGGTAAAACGTCGCGCGGAGGAAAGAAAACGGCGCGTCCCGCATCATCGCGTGCTTGCGCTCGAGATCGGCCCGAATCAGCGGAATCCGTCCGGCCAGCCAGGCTTCATACTTTTCGGTTGCTTTGACAATATTCATTCGGCTCCGACGCGCAGTTATTATAGCGTTGGTGTCCCATCCCGACGCGCTCCTGAAGACACTCGCGGGCGAGATCGAACGCGCGGTCAAGCACAGCCACGGCAGGCCGGTGCACGATCTTCGCATTTCCATCCGCCGCTTCTTGCAATACCTGGAAACCTTCGGGCGTTCTTATCCCAGCGACAAGGCCCGGAAAATCTCGCGCCGGTTGAAGAAGATCATGAATCTGGCGGGCCGGGTTCGGGATCGGGATATCGCGCTGCGCTTGCTCCAGCACGCCGGGATCCAACGGAACGCTCCGGTGTGCAAGATGCTGTCGGAAGAGCGCAAAGAAGCCGAGCGCGATCTTCGCCGGTATCTCGAACATCAAGCCCGGCGCAAACTCCTTAAGAGTTCCGTGAATGTGCCCGCAGCCGCCACTGTCTCAGCCCGCCGCAAACTGCTCTCCCAGGTGCGGTCGTATTTCGAGGCGGGGCGGAAGTTTGTCAGCATGAAGGCTTCCGAAAAGGAGCTGCACCGTTTGCGCATCAAAACCAAGCGGCTGCGCTACACGCTCGAACTCTTCCGTCCGCGATACGGCCCCAGGCTGGAGCGCTACCTCGAAACGCTGCACCGCATACAGCAACATCTGGGCGCAATCAATGACTGCGCCGTCACGGCACAACTGGTGGACCGCGCCCTGCCTCGGCGATCGGCCGCCCGGCGGAAGCTCGACGAATTCCTTAGCCGCCAGATTAAATTGGAAAAGATGCGGCTTCATCGATACTGGCGAACGCACTTCGACTCTCCGGGCGAGGAGCGCCGTTGGATTCAGTACCTGTCACGCGGCCAAAAACGCGCGCCAAAATAATGCGGTTTTACTCCTCCACGAATTCGGCGTCGGCCTTGGGAAGCTTGTCGTTGTCCCGCGCGAACCAAACATAGAGGGTCGGCAGCAGGAAGATGCTGATCATGAGCGCGGCCATCAAGCCGCCGACGATTACGATCGCGAACGGGCGCTGGGAATCCGAGCCGATCCCGTGCGACATCGCCGCCGGCACCAGCCCGAGCGTCGCGACCAGCATCGTCATCAGGATCGGACGGAAGCGGAGAACCGAGCCTTCCTTGGCTGCATCGAGAATGGGGTGCCCGCGGGCCCGCAGTTGGTTGATGTACTCCACCAGAATCACGCCGGTCTGCACCGAAACCCCAAACAGCGCCAGAAACCCGACGCCGGACGAGACGCTGAAGTTCGTCCCGGTGAAGAACAGCGCCAGGATGCCCCCGATGGGAGCCATCGCGACATTGAAGAGAATCAGGATCGCCCATTTCATTGACGCGAACATGGAATACAGAATCAGAAAAATGAGCAGCAGAGTGAGTGGAATGATCACCATCAGCCTGCGTTGGGACCGTTGCTGCGATTCGTACTCGCCCGCCCAGTTGATCCGGTAACCCGGCGGCAGTTTCACTTTTTGATTCACCGAGTCGATGGCTTCCTCCACGGTGCTGCCGAGGTCGCGGCCAAGCACGCTGTACTTGATCGCGACATAACGCGAGTTCCCTTCCCTGTAGATCTCCGACGCCCCGTCCTTCACGTTGGCGTCGCAAAGCTGCCGGAGCGACACGCGTTCCCCGGTCGGGGCGAGCAAGCGAATGTCCTCGATCTGCTCCATCGTGCTGCGAAATTGCGGCTGATAGCGCACGACCAGGTCATAGCGCTCCTCGCCTTTCAGCACCTGCGAGACGGCCTTGCCGCCGACCGCCGTTTCAATTGCATCCTGCACATCGGCCACGTTGATGCCGAAACGATCCGCCTTGGCGCGATTCACGACGAGGTTCAGATTCGGCTGCCCGATCACCCGAAAGATCCCGAGATCCGCTACACCTCGGATCTTGCTCATCACGGCGACGACCTCGTCGC
>QHXU01000351.1 GCA_003223065.1 Acidobacteriota bacterium
CCCAATCAAACGACTGAACCGAGGCGTCAGAAAAGCGCAACATGAGTCCTACACTGAGTTATACTCGACGCATCCGCCCAGGAGGATCTCATGCTGCTTCGACGAATCTGCTGCGTTTTCGCAATCGCGGTAGCGGTTTACGCTCAGGAGCGTACGAACATTGTGAGCTCGCCCGACCGCAAGCCCGGCGAAGGGGAAGGGCCGTTCGACCGGATGGTGATTCGCGGCATCACGATGATCGACGGAACCGGCGCGCCGCCGCGCGGGCCGGTCGACATCGTGGTGGAAAAGAATCGCATCGCGGAAGTCCGGAGCGTAGGAACGCCGAACGTTCAGATTCCCGAGCAAGGCCGTCCGCCCAAGGGGACCAAGGAAATCGACGGCACAGGGATGTACATCCTGCCGGGATTCGTCGACCTGCACGTGCACACCGGCGGAGCACCCAAGGCGCCGGAAGCCGAGTACGTCCACAAGCTCTGGATGGCGCACGGCGTAACCACTGTGCGTGGCGTGCCCGCCGGCAACATGGATTGGACGCTTCATGAGCGCGAGCGGAGCGCCAAAAATCTGACTGTTGCGCCGCGCATCTTCGCGTATCATCGCCCCTTCACCGGAGAAGGCTGGAAACCGGCGCCCGTGCAGACGCCGGCGCTGGCCCGCGAGTGGGTCCGCTGGGCGGCGGATAAAGGAATCGACGGGCTGAAGCTCGGCGCGCAGGATCCGGAGATCATGGCCGCGCTGCTCGACGAGGCGAAGAAGTTCGGCCTCGGCTCGACGGCACACCTCGACCAGATGGGCGTCGTGAGAATGAATGCGCGCGATGCCGTTCGCCTGGGGCTCGGGACCGTAACGCATTTCTACGGAATTTTCGAATCGCTGCTCAAGGATTACACCGTCCAGCCCTATCCGCTCACGCATAATTACAACAATGAGCAGGACCGTTTCGGCCAGGTGGCGCGGCTGTGGGACAAGATCTACCCGCGCGGCAGCAAGGAGTGGAACGATTTCCTCGACGAATTCGTCCAGCGTCGGGTATTTATGGATCCGACCATGACCATCTATTCCGCAGGGCGCGATCTGGAGCGCGCGCGCGGCAAGTACACGCTGCCTTCGCTGTGGAATTTCTACCAGCCGAACCGCGCCGATCACGGATCTTATTGGTATTACTGGACGACCGAAGACGAGTACAACTGGAAGAAGTTCTACCAGGTGTGGATGTCGCTGATCAACGACTACAAGAACAAAGGCGGGCGCGTGACCACGGGAACTGACGCCGGCTTCATCTACCAGACCTACGGATTTGCCTACATCCAGGAGCTCGAGATGCTTCGGGAGGCGGGGTTTCATCCGCTGGAAGTGATTCGCTCGGCGACGCTTTACGGCGCCCAGGCGCTGCATGAACCGAAGGGCAAGCCGATCGAATTCGGTATCATCCGCCCCGGCCTGCTGGCGGACCTGGTGATCGTGGACCAGAACCCGATCGAAAATCTGAAAGTTTTGTACGGGACCGGTGCTATCCGGCTAAACGACCAAACCGGGCGCTCCGAGCGCGTGGGTGGCATCAAATACACGATCAAAGACGGTATCGTATACGACGCCAGGAAGTTGCTCGCCGATGTGGCTGCGATGGTGGAGCGCGCGAAGGCCAAGTCCACCGGCACCGGCCCGGAATAATCAGGCAGGGCAGCCTGGTTTGCTATCATGGCCAATAGAGGCGCCACGCGGTGCGCCTGCATGCAAAGGAAGGAGGAGGGCAGATGTTCGGTACGCTCGGCGTACAGGAGATGATCGTTATTTTCATCGTGGCCCTCGTTCTGTTTGGGCCTAAGAAGCTTCCAGAACTTGGGAGAACGATCGGAAAGGCGATCACTGAATTCCGTCGCGCCTCGAGCGACCTTAAAGCCACGTTCGAGCGCGAAATGCAATCCCTGGAGCGGGAAAGCGAATCGCTGAAAGAAGTCACGCAATCCGCGGCGAATGATATCTCCAGCCATTCCAGTTACGAGTATCCATATTACGATTCCGGAAGTTATCTCCCGGATTCGTATGATTCCACCGCCACCAACCCATCCACGGTAAGCGCTTCCGAAGTACCGGGCGCCGAGTCACAGGGGACCACCCAAGCCGCGAGCGTTGAGCGCGCGGCCGAAGCGGCGCCGGCGGTCGAGGGCACGGTTCCTCGCACCGCGGAAGCGGGCTCGAAGTTTGAGACGCAGCCGGTGTCCGAAGCTCCCCAGCATAGCTAGGCAGAGCTCGGTTTAACGAATGGACGAACCCAAGGGCGGAGATTTGTCTCCGGACCAGCACGAGTCGCACGCCTATCCGGACGAACGGCCGCCCGCCGCGCAACCGGAGGTTACGGCGCCAGAAGAGCGGGCCGTCGTCCCGGCAGGCGCCGGCGGCGGCGCCCGCACGCCCCCCGCGCGGCCGCCCTCGGAGCCGGAGGACGAGGAAGAGGGCATGCTGCGCATGTCCTTCCTGGAGCACCTGGAAGAACTGCGCCTGCGCATCATTCGCGCGCTGATGGGACTGGGAATCGCATTCGCGCTTTGCGTCGGATTCGCGAACGAGCTGTGGAAGGTTGCCAGCGCACCGGCGTTCGACGCGCTGCAGAAGATCGGAATCAAGGACGGTAAGCTCACCATCATCGAGCCGATGGAGAACTTCACCATCATCTGGTTCAAGCTGCCGTTGGTAGCGTCGCTGTTCGTCGCCTCGCCCTGGGTGTTGTACCAGGTCTGGGCTTTCATCTCGCCCGGGCTCTATAAGCGTGAGCGGAAGTGGGCGGTACCATTCGTGTTGACGACGGCCGGCTTGTTCATCACCGGCGGCATGTTCGCCTACTTTATAGCGTTCCGGTACGGGCTCGCGTTTCTGCTTGGCATCGGACTTAGCGGCGGCGTACAGCCGATGGTCACCATCACCAACTATTTCGATCTGTTTGTAAACGTGATGCTGGGCGTGGCACTGGTGTTCGAGCTGCCGGTGGTGATCTTTTTCCTCACATTGCTGCGGTTGGCCTCTCCAAAGTGGCTGCTCGCGCACTCGCGCTACGCGATTCTGGTGATCGTCATCGTCGCCGCCGTGGTAACGCCGACTCCGGATGTTTTCAACCTCATGCTCTTTGCGGTACCGATGTGTGCGCTCTACTTCGTGGGGGTCTTCGCGGGATTCCTGCTGGTAATGAAACGGGAGAATCGGAGCTTCCCGTGGGCTAAGTTTGTGATGTGGACGGCGGTCCTGCTGATCGCGATCGCCGCGGCAGCTGTGTGGCTCGCGGTCCACAGGTATCACTATCACCTGCTGCGGCACTGGCCGTTCCTGGTGAAGTAAGCATGGGTCGTATACAAGCGCGCAGTCAGCGCGCCGCGGCCGCGCTGCTCTTAAAAAACCACAGCCAAAAATACTGATCCCCGGCGCCGTGCCGGTACCGCGGCTCAAAGCCGCAGCGGTAAGCCATCGCCGTTGCCTGATGGTCCGTAAACGGCACACCTAGCCAGGTATCGCCGGGTAATGTCTCAACCCGGGCATCGCCCTGCACCTGGAACTTGAACAGCGCGCCGGGGCGCAGCAGGCGATGCACCTCGCGCACGTAATTCTCGATGATCTCGCGGCTGGAGATGTGCTGGAAGACGATAGCGGAGTACGCGAAATCGAACTCGAGCGGCGGCAGGACTGAAAGATCGTAGCCGTTGTTTTGATAGAGGTGGACGTTGGAACAATCGGCAAGGGCCGCGCGAGCCTGCGCCACCATTTCGCCGCTCACGTCGACCGCATGCACTTCTCCGAAAAGCTTCGAAAGCGCGCGTGTCAGGCGCCCGGCGCCGGAACCGATCTCGAGCACCCGCATCGCCGCCGGGTCTCTGCCCTGACAGACGTTACCCATGTCGGTGAGAATGTCCTCGGCGATCGCCTTTTCGCCTGAGGCAAAGAATTCGTGATCTGTCCAGTCCCGGCGGCTCGTGTCGACGTAGTGCCGGGCGTTCTCGCGGGCGCGTGCGTCCCAGTCGAGCCGCATCTTCTCGAGCTGTTCTTGCAGGCTGATCTGTTCGCTCATTCGCCGAGAGGGTTGGTGGACGGCATGGGATTCGAACCCACGACCCCAGCGTTGCGAACGCTGTGCTCTCCCAGCTGAGCTAGCCGCCCACTTGAGGTCTTACGTTCTTCAATATATCATGGCACCCTTGATTCCCGGCCTCCGGCGCTGTGCGCCCGCTCCGCCCCACGCCTCGGGCCGGGCTTCATTTTTTACTTGCCCTCGGAGCCAAATCGAAGGACACTGAAATTTAATGGCTACCGCGAGAATTACCGATACCGCCCCCGTGCGTGAGCCCGCTGACCGCTGGACCACCGCCGAGGCCGCTGAGCTGTACGACGTCGCCAGTTGGGGCAAGGGCTACTTCTCGGTCGGCAAGAATGGTCATATTTGGGTTCACCCGGACAAGGATCCGAGCCGTGGCCTCGATCTCAAGGAACTGGTCGACAACCTCCAGCTTCGCGGAATCTCGCTCCCGTTGCTGATCCGCTTCGGCGAGATCCTGCAGCACCGGCTCGGCGAAATGCACCAGGCGTTCCAAAACGCCATCAACGAGAACGGATACCACGGCCGCTATTGCTGCGTGTACCCGATCAAGGTCAACCAGCAACGCCAGGTGGGCGGCCGTTCCAGTTCGGCCTGGAGGCGGGCTCGAAGCCGGAACTGCTAGCCGTGCTCGCCATCGCCGACAATCAGACACCCATCATCTGCAACGGCTTTAAGGACGACGAGTACATCGAGATGGTGATGCTGGCCACGAAGATCGGCCGGCAAATCATTCCGGTGGTCGAGAAGTACACGGAACTCGACCTCATCCTGAACCATTCGGCGCGTGTCGGCGTGCGGCCTGTGATCGGATTGCGCATCAAGCTTGCCAGCCGGGGCTCCGGACGGTGGAAGTCGTCGGGCGGCTACAGGTCGAAATTCGGCCTGACTGTCACGGAAGCTTTGCGCGCGCTCGACCAGTTGAAGGCGGCCGGAATGGAGGATTGCCTCCAGCTTCTCCATTTTCATCTGGGGAGCCAGATCACCAACATCCGCCAGATCAAGGCCGCGGTAATGGAGGCGGCGCGCGTGTACGTGGAGCTGAAGCGCGCCGGCGCGGGTCTTTGCTACATGGACGTGGGCGGAGGACTGGGAATCGATTACGACGGGTCTCAGACCGACTTCGAATCGAGCGTCAACTACACTCTGCAGGAATACGCCAACGACGTTGTCTACCACATCCAGAGCGTGTGCGATGAAGCCGAGGTAGCGCACCCCACCATCGTGTCGGAGAGCGGCCGCGCCGTAGCCGCCTATCATAGCGTGCTCGTCTTCAACGTGCTGGGCGTCACCGGTTTCGGCGATCACGACGCCCTGCCGGAGATCCCCGAGGACGTCGAGCAGCCGCTCATCGATCTGCAAGAGACCTTGCGCGGGCTGAGCAGCAAGAACCTGCTCGAGAGCTTTCACGATGCCCAGCAAGCGCTCGACTCCGCGCTCAACCTGTTCAGCCTGGGTTATCTGCCGCTGCAGCAACGCAGTTGGGCTGAGAGCATCTATTGGCAGATCTGCCGGCGCATTCAGAAATTGGCCAAGGACCTCGATTATTTTCCCGAAGAGCTCGAGGGTCTGGACGGCCTGCTTTCCGATACGTATTTCTGCAATTTCTCGCTGTTCCAAAGCATGCCTGATAGCTGGGCCGTCAAGCAGCTTTTCCCCATCATGCCCATCCACCGGCTGAAAGAGGAGCCGCACCGGCACGGCATTCTTGGTGACATTTCCTGCGACTCCGACGGGAAGGTGGACCAGTTCATCGATCGCCGCGACGTGAAGAAGACGCTGCCGCTGCACTCCTTCAACAGCGAGCCCTATTTCCTGGGCGCATTTCTGGTCGGCGCCTACCAGGAAATTCTAGGCGACCTGCACAATCTCTTCGGCGATACGAACGCCGTTCACGTAAGACTCGACGAGAAAGGCGCCGTAGTGCTCGAGGCGGTGATCCGCGGCGACACCGTCCGCGACGTGCTCGATTACGTACAGTTCCAGTCCAAGGCGCTGCTCGAGCAGTTCCGGAAGGACGTGGAGGCCGCCGTGCGTGACGGCCGCATCGGGTACGAAGAATCCGGCCTTCTGCTGCGGTTCTATGAGGACGGCCTGAACGGGTATACCTATCTAGAGCAATAGGGGACGAAGCAGTTCGTCCCTGAAGCCGGCTGGTGCAAGGGCGCAAGCCGTTTGATCATGCCTAACCAGATTTCCCGCAGGCGGAAAATCGCCTGGGTCGCGTCCGCCATACTGGCCATCGCGGCTTTAGCTCTGATCTTCTCCCGCGTCAATCGATCCGCTACTCTACGAGCGTACTTCTGGCTCGAGCAGACCTCTACGGAACACTGGCCTCTGAAGCGAGCAAAGTCATCCATTGAAAAGCTGGCGCCGGTGCTGTGCCGGCTCGGCATTTTAGGACCGGCGCGAGTCCAGGTCGAGCCCGGCGTGAGCTTTCTGCTAGATCCACGCGACTTGCTTGCGGTCTCGATCCTGAGAGGCGGCGAGTGGCAACCCGAGCTTTGGGATTCGCTCGCTCCCGCTCTTTCGAACGGCAGTGTTTTTCTGGACGTAGGAGCACATATCGGCTATTTCTCAATGAAAGCAGCGCGCAGAGTAGGAAAGGCCGGTCGTGTTCTGGCATTCGAACCAAATCCGGAGACCTTGAAATTACTGCGCGATAACGCCACCGCCAACAACGCCCAGAACGTGATCGTGGAGCCGATTGCATGTACCGACCGCGAACAAACGCTGACGCTGTACGCGGCCCCAACGATCAACACCGGTGCATCCTCGCTCGCCCGGCAGAACGCCGACATTTCAGTGGAGGAGGCCCCAAGACCTTACTCGGTGCGTGGCCGGCCGATCGACGATGTCGTGAGAGAGCTGAATCTGACTCGCGTGGATGCCATCAAAATCGACGTCGAGGGAGCCGAAGTATACGTGCTCCGCGGCGCCATGGACACGATGAGGCGTTTTCACCCGAAGCTGGTTGTTGAAGTGGTGCCGCAGCAGCTCGCCGGCTTTCAAACAACTGTGGACGACCTTACATCGCTAATTAGAGCCGCCGGATACAACCTCGGCAGGCCGCTCAATCCTGGGGAGACCGATTGGGAGTGGACGCTTCAGGAGCCGGTGAGCACCGTTCGGATGGCGGACGTCTCCGCGTCCGGCCAGCTGATACGGGGATTCCACGAGTTGGTAGCCAATACTTGGCGGTGGACCGCCGGGAGGTTCACCATCGCGTTGCAGACGCCTCGCGGCGCGGATGAGAACGGAGCCTGGTTGATATTGAAGTTCGTCATTCCCGATGTATCTCTCAATCGATTGAAGAGCATGACCTTGTCCGCGAAAGCCGGGGACGCGAATCTGGGCGCCGAAACGTTCACCACGCCGGGTGAGCACCAGTATCGGCGCGAAGTGCCCGCATCCGCGCTAAAACAGGACCTCGTGAACGTTGATTTTTCGCTTGACAAGTTTCTGACGCAAGGAGAGGAACTCGGTATCATCGTCACTGAAATCGGTTTGGCGCCGCACTGACTACTCGGGCTTAAACTTGGCGACCACGCCCTTGGGGCCGACGGCCCAGCCCGCCTGGCTCGAGATAAAGCTCATCGCGTTGTAAGATCCCGTGTCGAACTGTTTCCAGTTCTTCCCGTCATCAAATGAGACGTCGGAACCTGACGTTCCGGTGGCGATCCATATCTTGCGATCGCCCAGGTACGCTACGGCGGAACGAAAACCGCCCGGCGGCGTACCGGCCGGCGCGGTCCACGTCCTGCCGCCATCGGACGTCACCGCGACATTCCCCGCGGTTTCCGCCGTCTTGTTGTAATCGCCGCCGACCGCTATGCCATGGCGCCCATCGGAAAACGCCAGCGAGAAGATCCCTTCGCTTGAGCTGCCGCTGCGGACCGGTGTCTTGGCAACCGACCAGGTTTCGCCGCCATCGGTGGAGTGAAACACGCGCGCGCCGCCCACTCCTCCTGTTGCGAACCAAGCTTCCCGGGCGCCGCGAACGACCAGGCACGTGTTGCTCGCTGCGAAGGCGCCTTCGTTGTCTGCGGCCGATGGCGTCTTCCGGCGGCGCCAGCTCGCGCCGCCGTCAGCCGTCGTGAGAATCACAAAGCGCCCATCCACCGGATCTCCGAGCACGATCCCGTGCGTCGCGTCCCAGAACGCGAGCGCATCGAAAAACCCCTTCGGATCGGGATTGGTGTAAGCCACAACCCAATGGTCGCCGGCATCGGTGGTTTTGTAGATGCGGGATTTTTCACCGGGCCCGATGCTCAGCAGGTAAGCGGTACGTTCGTCCACGGCATGAATCGCGCGAAAATCCAGGTCGGCTGAGCCGGGCACGGTAGCAGTGCGCCAGGTTGCGCCGCCGTCACTAGTTCGTAGATATGTGCCCTTCGAGCCACTCGCCCAAACTACATTGGCGGTTACCGCGCTCACGCCGCGGAGCGAAGCCGGGGTGCCGCTCTGTTGCTGGACCCAGGTCTGCGCGACCGCCGCGCAGGCGAAAAGTAAGGTCAGGAGCAGGTTCATGGTATTTCCCATAGTATTGACGCCCCACGATTCTCCCAGATACGCTGGGCGGGATATGAGCAAACAGGTTGAAGTCGTGCGGATGCGCATTCCCCAGATCCCGGAAAACTTATGAACGGCGCGCTCCCGGGAAAGACTGCGCTGGTGACCGGCGCTGGGCGCGGCATCGGCAGGGAGATCGCACTCGAGTTGGCTCGCCAAGGTGCGGATATTATCGTCAACGACGTTTCGAACGCTGAGGCAACGGTGGAGGAGATCCGTCATTTAGGCCGCCGCGCCCTCGCTGTCTACGCGGATGTCGGCAGCTCCGCTGATGTCGACC
>QHXU01000352.1 GCA_003223065.1 Acidobacteriota bacterium
GCCGCGGCAGCTGGTCCCGCAGGACCGAAACAACTTCGCGCCTCGCGTGGGTTTCGCCTACCAGTTAACGAAGAAGACGGTGCTTCGATCCGGGTACGGGATTTTTTATTCTTCCTATGAAGCCGGGCCGCTGAGCATCCCGAATATGGGCAACAACCCGCCGTTCTACATCGAGGCGAACTACCCGGCCGTCAGCTTCTCGACGCCGAACCCGCTCGTCAACCGGCTCTCGAAAGGTCTGCCGGCCAACGTTTTCATCAACCCTTCCGCGCCGTCGTTGTTTTCACTCGATCCGAATTTCCGCGATCCTTACGTGCAGCACTGGAATTTCGGCGTCCAGCAGGATCTGGGTTTCAATACGGTGTGGGAGATCTCCTATGCCGGTTCGGCGGGCAAGAAGCTGTATGAGTTCCGCAATGCCAATCAGCCGCTTCCCACCTCCGACCCAAATGCTGACGTAGATCCCCGCCGCCCGCGGCCTTTCCTGGGCAACGATCTGACCTATTGGTGCTCCTGCGGTAGCTCCACGTACCATTCGATGCAGACCAAGGTCGAAAAGCGTTTCTCGAACAACTTGAGCTTTCTTGGCGCTTACACTTTTGGCAAGTCGATCGATGAGGTGTCTCAAGCTTCGCTGGGTTTCAACAACTCCACCGGCGTGCGCAGCGAGTACAACTATAGATGGGAAAAAGCGCGCTCCGACTTCGACCAGGCCCAGCGCTTTGTGGTCAGCTACACCTATGACGTGCCCTTCGGTAACAACCTGAAGGGTGTGGCACAATCCCTGATCGGTGGCTGGCAGTTCATGGGCATCCACTCCTTCACTACTGGCACGCCTTACACAATCCATGCCAGTACCGATTTTTCGAACGCCGGTGGCGACGCGCGACCCAACGCGGTGGTGGGGGTCTCGACTACTCCGCCCGGCGGCCGAAGCCAGCAGGAGTGGTTCAACCCGGCTGCCTATACCAACCCCACACAGCAGGGTGTGTTTGGTAACGTCGGCCGCAACACCCTGAGCGGCCCGGGCAATATCAGCGTCGACCTCTCAATCTTCAAGAACTTCCCGCTGAAGGAGCGCACGAAGATACAGTTTCGCAGCGAGTTCTTCAACCTCATCAACCACCCGAACTTCAGCGGGCTCAGCACGACATTCGACAGCCCCAACGCCGGGCAACTGACCAGCGCCGGCGCATCCAGACAGATTCAGTTTGCGTTGAAACTGCTGTTCTGACTTGGGGGTGTCAGCTCTCGGCAGGCGCTTAAGTTGGCCTAAGCTTATCGCTCGACGAGTTCGGCCAGTCCCCTTTTGGCCGCCGCGCTCGACGGCTGGCGGGACAGTAACTGCTGCAGGATTTCACGGCCTCTTACGCGATCGCCCATCATCACGTACACTCGCGCCAGGTTGAGATAGGACGTCTCATCATCCGGCGCCACCTGAATTCCATAGCGGAATGCAGCGATGGCGTCTTGCGGCTTGTGCATCTGTATATAAAGCACGCCGAGGTTGTTGATCGCGCCGGTGTGATCTCGTTGCGAGGCGATGGCTTGTTCGAAATGCTTCCGCGCCTCCTCGATTCGGTTCTGGGCGGCAAACAGAAGCCCGAGTTGGTTCGACGCCTCGGCGTTCTGCGGCTCGATCAACAGGGCTCGGAGCAGCAAG
The DNA here is from genome assembly GCA_003223065.1 of Acidobacteriota bacterium. Lineage (GTDB taxonomy): Bacteria > Acidobacteriota > Terriglobia > Bryobacterales > Bryobacteraceae > Palsa-187. Next base: position 1,664 of record QHXU01000352.1, read on the forward strand.
TCCTCTGCGGCGCGAGCATGGCCAAGCTTGCTGTGGGCCCGTCCTGCGCTCACTAAAGCGAACGCCGAATCCGGTAGAATCGTTAGAGCTTTTTCAAAGGCTCTCAATCCGGCAGTGTAGTCGTCCACCGCCGTCTCGAGGCCTCCCAGGTTGATCCAGGCGTCTGCTGAGTCGGGGTTTAGCTTGACCGCTTTCTCGAGATGTTCGCGAGCCGGGCCGTACCGGCCGGCTTCCAGATGAATGTGCCCGATGGCCAGATGGGCCTTGCTGTTGGCCGGAGCTGACCGCACGACCTCATCGAAATAAATCAGGGCCTGCTCCGGGTATCCGGCCCAGTAAAAAGCAGCGCCAAGACGAAAATAATTGCGGCGCGGCAGCGTATAGTAGCGCCCCGGAAAAGGCAACGCCAGCCGCTGGTGGCTGGCATCTTGTAAGAGCTCGAGATCTGCACGAAGCACAAAAGCATCCGGGATTGCCGGATAGATTTTATGCGCCAGCCCGCGCTCGTCTATCAGAAGCAACAGCGGCAGCGCGGGATCCGTGCGGTAGTCGAACAGGTACATGCGGAACAGGGCATACCAGGCCGCCAGATCCGAAGACTCGGAAGCGACTTCCACGGCGTGGAATGGCATTCCCGGCGGCGCTGTGGGTTGCCTCCCGGACCACAGGCAAAGAAAACCCGGGCCCTTACGCGTTTCTGGCAGTGGGACTGGCTCGAGCAGCCATATCGGCTCAAAAACGGGCCGATTGTCGCCGCTGATGCCGGCCCGGCTCAAAAACGCCTTTCGTCGCACAAACGGCAGACTCTTAATTTCGCTCGATCCCTCCACAATCTGGTAGCGAAAACCAGCCGCGAGGCCCTCGAACTGCTGCTTCAGTCCCGACGGCCAACGGATCTGAACTTTGCCGGTCCGGACCGAGTCTCCCAATCCGAAGTGCAGTCGCTTCGTGTGCTGCGAAAGGTAGCCGCAACCGGCCTGGAGCGTCTGTCCGGTACGTTTGCCGGAGTGCTCCACTTCCACGTGAGTTCCAATGCCGTCCCGATTCGAACGCGTTCCACGCAGCTCGATCGCGATCGAGTGGCGCGCGGTTCCCCAGTTGTTTTGAAACGCCCGCACCTGCGGCCCCAGGCGGCTTTTCAGCAGCAGATCCAAATTCCCGTCACCATCGAGATCCGTTATCGCGAAAGCCCGGCTGTCTTCCGCGCAGTCCAGGCCGGAGACGCCGGAAAAATCGTAGAAGCGCGCGCCGCGCCGGGCGTAGAGCACATTGGGTTCCCTGCCATTCCAGCTATAGTTTCCCCGGATAAGCTGATTCAGGGCATTCCACCCATTTTCGTAGGCCGGCGCAGCGATGTTTTTGGTAGGCGAGCGCGAAACGACTTGCCGCCAGAAAAAGCTCATCAGATCCTTTTCCGAGGAATTGGTCAGCATCCCGCAGGTAATGTAGATTTCAGGCGACCCGTCGTTATCGAAATCGATCCCGTCGGAGCTCCAGGCCCAGCGCCCCATCTCCACGCCTTCGGCGGCTTCGGTGGACTCAAAGGTCCCATCGCCGCGGTTGCGGTAGAGCGAGTTCCCCTTGCTGTGGCGGCGGTAGGCATCTTGCATCGCCTGATCCGGCGCAGCCGCGAACGCCTTATCCTCCACTACGCGCTGGCCGGAGGGGGTCCACATATTGCTCACGTAGAGATCAGGGCGGCCGTCGCCGTCGTAGTCAAACCACGCTGCGCTCATTCCGGGCCCGACGTCCTCGACGCCGGCTTCAGCCGCCACGTCGCGAAATCGGCTCCCCTCGTTCTTGTAGAGATTGTTGCGGCCAAAATCGTTGGCAACGTATAGGTCCGGCCAGCCGTCGCCATTGAAATCCCCCCAGGCGGGAGCGAAGCTGTACCGGTTGTTGTTCTCGTTCATTCCGGCAGCGGCGGTAACATCTTGAAAAAAGCCGCCGCCTTCCGTGGTCAGCTCGTTGTGAAACAGAAAATTGGGCGGCCCGTTTTGGGAATCGTAGTAAGGGACAGGATAGCGGTACTGGTCTTCGCTCTGAAAGTAAATATAGGAACAGAGGTAGAGATCGACACGGCCGTCGCGGTCGTAGTCAGCGGCGGCCACGCCGGTGAAAGCGCCCTGCGGCGAGGAAGCAAATCGAAACGCTTCCGGCTTATGTTGAAACGTGCCATCGCCCTGGTTTAGGAACAGCAGCGGAGCGTCGACGGTCACCACGACCAAGTCCTGGCGGCCGATATTTCGAAAATCGACGAACAGGGCGCTGGCCGTGGGATCGAGCACCCCGACGTTGGCGCGCTCCGTGATGTCCTCCATGGTCCCGTCGCCGCGATTCTTGTACAGACGATTCGGCAGGCCGCCGGGCTGGCAGACATAGACCTCGTCCCATCCGTCTCCGTCGATATCTCCCACGGCGATGCCGTTGTTTCCGTAGACATCGATTCCACAAGCCGAATCAAGACGCGCTCGCCAGTAAGGCAGACCCGGGCGCATTTGGAGATCGAAAGACTTGGTGCTGCCGAAGACGGATGAGGTCACATCCTGGAACAGCGGGCGGGGCGATCTGACTACGGTTTCTTCGATTGGTTCGAAGCGCGAGAGCCGGCCGTCGGTCCAGATTTGCTT
>QHXU01000340.1 GCA_003223065.1 Acidobacteriota bacterium
CGCCCCCGTTTGAAGCAAGGTTCTAGAGCACGTACACCTGTGCGTAGTGGGTCTGCCGCCTTCGGCGATTGAACAGCCTCGCTGAGCGAAAGTCCGAGCGTCTCCACGATGCCGAGAGGGCGTGGAATTACCGGTGGACCGGTCTGCGCTTGTTCCGCATAAAGTTGCTGCGTTTTTTCCTGGATAGAGCGTGCCTGATCGGGATGGCTGTAGAGTTTGCCAAAAAGCGTCAAGTCCTGCTGAAGTATTCCTTCCTGCGTGGTCCTCTCAAGCAGGAGTCTGTAGCGTATAACGCAGCGGTTGGAGGGTTTGTAGCGCACGGGCTCAGCTTTCACCGAGGTGAGATGCCAGGATGGGTCGCAAAGCTGGATCCGCGCCGCCGTTTCCAGTGCCGAGAATAGAGGGCCGTCCGGCGCAGGGGCACAGCTCGCGGCGAGCGCCGGCAGAACGTTATCGGCCGGAAAGACCTGCACCACGAGGCCTCCGTCCGCGGTTAGAATGCCTGGCCTGGGAACCTCTAGCGCTGCCTCCTGACGGGCAGAGAAGCGCACCCGCGTCCCTGCGAGCAGCGCCTCGGGGAGCGTCACGGTAACCCAACGGTCGAGAATGTTTGTGCGTTTCCCACGTGACCCATTCAGCGCCCCTGCGTTATAGATGATCGCCAGCCCCCGCCCCGGTTTACTCCGCAGGTACCGTACAAACAGGCTGAGCTGCCTCTGAACTCCGGAGAGCAATTGCTGGGGCGCCCGTTCGAGGAGCTGGACGACGATTAACGGAAGCTCCCGGATGGATACGGCCACGCCGGATTCGTGCTGGATGAGGCCGAGGCCCGTCATGCGCCAAGCCTTTCCTTCGTAAGGCAGCTCAGAACTTGAGTCTCACTGAGAGCTGGATTTCCCGTCCCGGACGAGCGTCGTTGGGGGAGCCAAAAAACGGCGACGTGAGCACACCAACGTAATTTTTCCAGTTGGCCGTGTTCAACGAATTGAAGGCATCGGCGCGAAACTCCACCTCACGTGAGCCCTTGCCCTTTTCCCGCAGCACGAACTTTCTTGCAAGGCGCAGGTCCACCGCCGAGAGGCCCGGCCCATTGCCAACATTCCGCCCGGCATTTCCCGGCCCTGGGAGAATCAACCAGCGGACCTTCCCCCCGTTGATGGGGACCAGGGAACCTCCAAGCAACGCCTGCGCGCCATCGTAGAGGATCCCGCCGTTTCCGCCAACAAGACTCCCATCCACGGCAAAAGAATTGAAGGGCGCGTGGGGATTTCCGACGCTGGGGCGGTCGTTAGCTACGGTGTCCTTGTTGTTGTCAAACCCGGTCGTGATGTCGTAAGGGATCCCGGAGTAAACAGTAGCAACACAACCTACACTGAAATTCCAGGGCAGCTTGAAGACACCGGCAAAACTGAACCGATGCCGCTGATCGAAGTCGGACCGCCCGCGCTCGGCCCGCAAGTTGAAGTTGTCCGCCGGGAGCGAGAGCATGCCCGAAGTGTCATCGATCGAGTGGGAGAACGTGTAGTGCGACACGAGTTGCAGCCTGCCGCGGAACACTGTGGTTCGGGAACCGAGAGTGAGGCTGTTGGAATGGGAGCTGCCCGAGGTTTCGAACTGATCGACATTCACGAAATTCGGATCAGGGCGGTCGCCGGTCGCGGGCAGCGGAGCGTTGAGATCGCGCTGGCGGTACAGCTTCAACCCGCGCAGGATGGTGTATTCCGCCGAAAGGAAAGTGTCGCGGCCCAGTTTCCGTTCCACGCCCAGGCTGGCCTGCAGGGCGTAGGGAGCACGGATACGCGGGTCTATCCGCAGCACACTGGGAGGGGGTTCATTCGGAAGATCGGCGAGATTCCCCACTATGGGGAGGCTCGGATTGCTCAGAACCACTTGGCGAACGTGAGAGCCGTTGAGCAGCAGGAACTGCTCTTCGAGAACAAGCGGCTGGCGTTGGTAGAAAATGCCGCCGCCAGCGCGCAGCACCGTCCGGCCATCGGCGCTCGCGGCGGACAGCGCGACGCGCGGTGCCAGGTTGCGATGGTCGGCTAGATTCGACTGGAGTTCGTGGCGCAGCCCCAGCAGCAAGCTGAGGCGGGGCCGGAGGCGGATCTCGTCCTGGAAGAAATAGGCAAACTCATTTTGCCGGAAAGTTACTCGCGCGTCGCCCAGGTTGACCGTGTACAGAAAAGGCTGGTTGTGGATGAAGCTCCCCAGGTCTGAAAACTTGAATGTTCCCCCGAAATTGGAACGGTCCGTGTAGTCAATGAATCTCGATTTCAGTACTCCACCGAACCGCAACGAATGCTTCCCGTGCAGGTAGGAGGCGATGTCCTGGAACTCCAGGTCCTTCTCCTGGTCATTCCGCGAGATCTGAGCGCCGCCGCTGTTGAATGCGCCGTTCACCAGGACCGCGGGCGCATCGCTCACGCTCCTGGCCAGTTTCGGCCGGTACTTGAAATCGAAGCGAAATTCGTTCATGAAGCCAGGCGTAGGAATTGCGGTCTCCGATAGGCGCAGTTCGTGGGTCTGATTCTCCGCATTCCAGCCGCGGCCGGGGAGATCAAACGCCCCGACGCCCTGGTTGGGCAGCCGATTGTCGGTCCAGTTGTACCGCAGCGAGAGAATGTTGACGGGCGTAAGCCGAATGTCGGTCCGACCCAGCACATGGGCGGTACGCAGCGGGATGGGAACAGTTGTCGATAGGGGACCGCTCGGCGTTACGGCTGTGACGAAAGTGTTGTTGTCGTCCCTGAGGTAATCGCCGCCAACGAAAAACGTGGCCTTGCCGCCAACCAAGGGTCCATCGAGCGCCCCCTCCATCCACTCTCGCTGCCTGGGCGGGAAGACCCTGTCGAAGGGGTTGTGCGCATCCAGTTTCGCATTCCGGAAGGCGAACGAGAAACGCTTGTGGAAACGGCGCAGCGAGCCGCCCCGCGTCGCCACTTCGATGCGTCCCTTCCCTGGCCGGGCAAACTCCACCGAATAGGGATTACTGTTGACGGCGATTGTCTTAATACTCGAACTCGGGACGTCCAGCGTGCTGCCCTCCACGCCGTCCACTACTATCTTGGTCCCCTCCGCATCATTGGCCGTGGGATCGACAAAGAGGGAGGCGGTCGACAAGACACCGTCGTATTTCGCCGGGAGACTCTTTAACCAGTCGCCGTCCAAATGAACGGCGGTGGCATTCTGTTCAGGAGAAATCGGGTCGTCCGCCCGGGCGGACACGGTAAGGTCCTCTTTGATCTCTGCGATCTTGAGGCGGATCCTCTGATCGGGTACCGGGCTCAAGCCGACCTGGAGATGGAGCTGCGCTTTTTCAAACCCTTCCATTGTTACCGCCAACAGATATTCACCGCCCTGGACTCCGGAGAACACAAAACGACCCGTGTTATCGGTGACCGTTTTCAGGGCCGTGCCTCCGGCCCGCGGAGTGAGCTTCACGGCAGCCTGGATCACCGCGGAGTCGTTTGGGTCCTCCACCGTCCCCTGCACCTGCCCTAGCTGTTGACCCAGGAGAGCTGGTACGCACCCGGAAAACCAAGCGAAGAGAAATAAAACCCAGTCGGCTTTCTTCATGGTCTATTTACCTCTTCCTCCGCGACGTGCCGGGTCGGAACTTCAGCAGTCCTATTCCGTTGCCGGCCCGTTCGAAAAACTGCAGTTCCAGACTTTTCTTCATGCACTTGCCGGTTCATGTCCGCCACTTTCTCTCCGGCAACACGCGTGACAAAAATGGCGTATAGCTCGGTAGCGAGGGCGAGCAGAACCCGCGAGCCCATCAGGGCTGTGATGCCCCAAGTGGCCCACAAGAAACCCGCTAAAATCGGGGAGAGAACCCCTCCGGCATCTTCTCCCATGCTCATCCAGCTCATTGTGCGCGCGCGATTCCGCTTGTCGAAACTGGAGACTTCGGCCATCAGCGCGCCCCAAGCCGGGCGAAAGGCGGCTTTCCCCATGTCATCGGCCGTCTTCGCTACCGCAACCCCGGCGAAAGTGGGAACGACCACATAGACGATCGAGGACAGCGTGTTGGCAATTCCCCTTACTGTCAGCACCAGCTTGCGGCTGACATTATCGGAGAGCCAGCCAAAGATCGGGCCGGAAAAAATGATCGCGAGGGTCGAAACTGCGTAGACGACTCCCGCCTGCGCTTTGGTCAAACCAGCGTATTCCGTGGCCAGAACGGGAAACAGGCCGTTAAGCATTTCGGCCGTGCTGGCAATTAAGAACCCCAGCACGGCGAACGGCAATACTTTCGGCCGGGGTCGGGTGACGCCAGGCGAGGTCTCGGCTTGATTTCTTTGAGTCAGGGGGGAGGAGGCTGATTCCCGTTCGCCGTCGGCATGACTCGCTTCGCTCTCCTCCTTCACATAGCGGCGGACCACCAACAGCGGCAGCACCGAAAGAGCGAAGGCCACAAAGAACACCAGCGAATAATTGGCAGACGTGATTGTCAGGAGGATGCCCGCAAAGGCCTTGCTTACAGAGCCCGCGACCGCTCTGGCCGTCTGATACCAAGCGAACGCGGAAGCTGTGGATCTCTCTGTGCCGTGCTCGGCAATTAACGCATTTGCAGAAGGATCGCGCAGTGACATGGACAAACCGTGCGCGCTCCGAATCGCGAAGAGCTCCCACGGATGGATGGCGAAGCCCAAGGAAAGCGACACTAAGCTACGTAGACTGATCGCGGCGAGGTAGGTACGTTTCAGGCCGAAACGATCTGCAGTCCAGCCCAACAGTGGCTTCAAGCCCACGGCCACGGCACTGTTCAGAGCGGCGAGAATGCCGACTTCTTTCAGGCTGAGTCCGAGATGACGAGCATAAAGGGGCAGACTGAAGCTGATCAACCCGAAGCTGAGGCGGGAGAGTAAACCCTCGCTCACGATTGCCAGTAGCGAAAAGTTGATCTGCCGCTTCATCTGAGTCCGATGCGTGTCGGCGGCCGGCCGAAAACACTGCGTCGTCCCATCATCTGGCCATGACTAGTCTCTGTGCCCTAACTGTATGAAAAGTTCCGCGGTCAGGAAGCCGGTAGCGCTTGAACTTGGCGTCTTTAGCGAGACGGAGGATGTAGTTCGAAATACGTTTGACTGCTCCAGGTACTTGCCCAAAGCTGGGAAAGTCATTAATGTCTACTACTACGGGGCCATTGTTCGTCTCGAGCACGTCCAAGCCGTATATATCCAAGCCGAAAAGTTCGCCCACGCGCTGCGCCAATTTAAGCCACTCTGACTTCACTGGAATCAGATGGCTCTCCACTTCCACTTCCGGATGGAGCGGCGATTTCCTCGCCACTGCGTAAACATCCTTGCCTATCGCGTACAACTTGATGTCATAACCTGCGTTTTCTACATAATGTTGGGCGAGGAAGAAGCAAAGACTAGGTCCGTCTATCTTGAGTGTTGCCAGCTCGCCAGGACTATTCACGCGATAAATGCCGCGACCAGAGCTGCCATTAGTAGGTTTGACAACAAGGGGGTAATCGTTCCTTGGAATACTCTTAAGAAGGCGCGGATGGGCAATAAAGTAGCTACGTGGAACGGGTAGCCCGTGAGCATATGCAAATGCAGCGAAGATGGCCTTGTCACGAACCAATCTGATCGCTCGCGAGTTATTGATGGTTGGAATACCCACCGCCTCTGCCGCCTGCAGGATAGACAGACCGGGCCCCTCTGACACCGTTTTTAGGACGTAGGCATCGCAACACTGCCCCGTAAGATCACACAAAGAGGTCACCGTCTTGGATGGTTCCAATAGGTCGACAGCATGGCCCCATTTCAACAGCTGGCGGGCGATTACCAGAGGCATGGAGTCACGTCTATACTGCTCTTCGACGATGAAGCAGAAGTGCATCTTACGCTCTCCCACGCCCCAGCAGCACACTAAGGTCGCTGTCCGGTTGGCAATCGCACTGAAGTGCGCCCCTGGCAACCCTTCGATGTCAGCCAGGCGGCTGGCTACGCATGACTATGGATCAAGGGCTTCCTTGTGTGAATCTTTCCTTCCGCCGGTTTACCCGGCGCAGTTAGCAACCCGTACGGTGTGGCCGGCTTTCAGAAGTTCGGGACCAGTGCCGGCCAATGATTAGGATCCCAACCGGTGACCAGGTTTAATCGTAATATTCTAAGCCCAAGTGTGTGATGAGATCCTCGCCGCGCATCCACCGCAGCGTATTCTTGAGCTTCATCAATTGGATGAAAATATCATGTTCCGGATAAAGACCCGGCGCCGTCATCGGCGCCTTGAAGTAAAATGAAAGCCATTCCTGAACGCCCCGCATGCCGGCTCGCTGGGCCAGATCCAGGAACAGCACCAGGTCGAGCACCAGCGGCGCGGCCAGAATCGAATCCCGGCACAGGAAATCGATCTTGATCTGCATCGGGTAGCCGAGCCATCCGAAAATGTCGATATTGTCCCATCCCTCCTTGGCATCGCCCCTTGGTGGATAGTAGTTGATTCGAACCTTGTGATAGATGTTCCCGTACAGCTCTGGATAGAGGTCCGGCTGCAAGATGTGCTCGAGCACGGAAAGCTTGGTCTCTTCTTTTGATTTGAACGAGCCCGGATCGTCCAGTACTTCACCATCCCGATTGCCGAGGATATTGGTCGAAAACCAACCCGAGACGCCGAGCATCCGTGATTTCAAGCCGGGTGCTATCAACGTCTTCATGAATGTCTGGCCGGTCTTAAAATCCTTCCCGCAGATTGGAACCTGCCGTTCGTGCGCCAGTTCCATGAGCGCCGGAGCATCTGTCGTCAGATGAGGGGCGCCGTTAGCGTACGGTACGCCGGACTTGAGCGCGGCAAAAGCGTAGATCTGGCTGGGTGAAATCTCCGGATCGTTTTTCATCAGGCCGCACTCGAAGTCTTTGAGGGTCTGGTGAACTGCGGCAGGCTTGTGGAACACCTCCGTTGAGCCGCACCAGATCATTACGAGCCGGGAGACGCCCGAGGCCTCACGGAAGTTCCGGATGTCGTCCATCAACATCTCGGCCCGATCCATTTTTGAGCCCTTCTGTTTCACGTTCGGGCCGTTGATCCGTCGAACGAAGTCCGGGTCAAAGACGGCTTTCATCGGCTGGATCGAGGAGAGCGGCTCGCGCAGCTGCTCCAGCAGGCTCTTTTCCAGCACGCCGGCATTCTCTGCCGCTTCCCAACAATTGTCGTCGTAAATATCCCACGTGCCGAACGTGAGATCCTTCAAGTCAGCCAGTGGAACAAAATCCTTGATCTTCGGGCTCCGTCCCTCCGTGCGCTTGCCGAGACGGATGGTGGCGAGTTGCGTCACTGACCCGATCGGTTGAGCCAGGCCCCGCTTGACAGCTTCCACTCCAGCTATGAATGTCGTCGTCACCGCTCCCATTCCGGGGATCAAAACGCCGAGGTCACCCTCAGCCGGCGCGATCTTGACATTCTCTTGCAAGTTTTTTATCTTCCCGTAACGAAGCTGTAGCAATCGACGGGCCAGTAGTCGCCTAATATTCGGTAGGAGTGTCTGAATTCATAAACCGCCCACGCTGGCAGAGTGTAATGAATATTAAATATTAAGCGTGGTGGGCGGCTGGCACCGAACCTGTGCAGCCGTGCCGACGAACGCGATCCGTTGCTCTTGTGAGTACTAGGTACTATTACCAGGATCGATACGGGTTCTTTTATCTAGGTCTTCAAAAGCGATCTTGACCGTGCTACGCAGGTTCTCAAACTCGTTTTGTAAGAAGTTCGGAATAATTTTCTGGTTCACGAGATGCTCGTCCCCGCCTCGTGGGAAACGTGTGCCGATTTGTTGGGCGGCTTAACAGTCACCCGATCAGTTCGTTATCCCAACTGCTGGGCGCGCCGACGATTCGACCACGCTACGGACCAGGCCTGCGGCGCAAACAGCCGGGCTACACGCGCGACTTGGTGAAAGGTGTGTCGCTCGGAAAAGCCGCCGGTCAAGGAATGATTCCGGCCCGAAGCAAT
>QHXU01000341.1 GCA_003223065.1 Acidobacteriota bacterium
AAGACATGTCTTATGCTCTGCTGTCCGATGACGACGCAAGTCAAGAACTATCCGTTCGAAGTTCTCGCAGGCGACGCGGCGAGGGTTGCGATCCTGGCCGATCAGATTAAGAGCCTCGACTGGCGCCGGCGGAAAGCCACGCGCAAGAGCCGCGTATCGCCTGAGGTGCTCGCCGAAGTACGCGCCAAGATCCACGCGCTCATTGGGTGACGGTTCCGGGTGTGGCGAAAGCGCTGACCTGGATGGAGGCGCCGAGATGGCCAACATGAGCGTGCGCAACACGCAGCGCAAGCGCCAGGCCTACCAGGAATATGGCTAGAACGGATTATTCGACCGGCGCCGCGGCAAGATCGGCTATCACCGCGTGCCGATGGCGACAGCGGAAAGGTGCTGTCCCTTTACCAGCACAAGTATTTCGACTTTACGCTCTGGTAGCGGCAGGCTCCCATCACCAGCGCCGCGCAGTTGGCCCTGTGAAATTAATCCGGCGAAGCCGAACCCGGTTCCGAGGTCGGCCTAAAACTGTTCGGCTTCATCCCGGAACCGCGTTCATTCTCCTCCGGAATCCCCAGGAGAGGTTTGGGCGCATTGGATCGAATCGTTGTCCCTTACAATCTGAACTTCAGTAGACCCGGATGCGGTGATCCGTAAACTTCAGGTACGGCCCCACGGACGCCTGCCGCATGTGGCACGGCCGGCAGTCCTGTCTCGCCGCTCGCCGGCAGGATGAGCCGGACTTCGGTGCGTCATCATGACAACCGGCGCAGCGGTTCGAGTAATACAACACATCCGTTCGCGCATTCTCGTGCGCGTCATGGCAGGTGCTGCACGCCAGCTTCCTACTCGCAATGAAGCAGCGGCTTGCCATCAATCCGATAGGGGCGAATCGGACCATCACCGGATCCTCGAGTTCAGGTGCCGGGCTGGCGTCCCCGGCTGCCGGCAGCCGATGACACTGGCCGCAAATCTCGACCTCGGCTTTGGCAGAGAATCGCCCTGGATTCACCACAGTCGTCCTCAGTTCCGCTCGCGTGCCGCCCGCCTTGGCAACCGCGACATGTTGTTGTCCGGGTCCGTGGCAGCGCTCGCACTGCACTCCGCGCTGCATTTCGGAGAGGTCAGGACCATCAACGCCCGCTCCCACATTGGTCGCATGACACCCGAAACAACTCGTGATCGTGTGGCTGCTTTGAAGCAGGCCTAGGATGGCCCGCGGATTCTCCGCACGAGCCGGATGGCCAAACGTCGTTGCCAGCCGGCCGGCGACCGGATAATAGGACACACGGCTCTCGAAGAATCGCGAATCCAAGCGCCCAACGGGCGTGATCCCTTGGGCCCCGGCGCCGAATGCCCATTCCAGCTTCGCCGCAATCTCTTCTCCGCCAAGCGCGACGATCACCGCGATACCATCTTCCCGGGCTTCGTAATGCAAAACCGCATCGCGTTGCTGGCTGTGCAACAGGATGTTCGCGACCGGACTCTGCAGAATGGGACGAAGCGCGTTTGCGTGGCGCGACCGGACGTGCCGGTCGTACTCGTTCTGGTGGCACGGCGCGCATGCTTCCGAGCCCACATAGGACCCGGCGGCATGAGCAGCGCTCCACACGAGAGCCAACAGCAGAGGCACGCGACCGAACAGCGCCATCCGCTCACGCCGGTCAGCGCACGGGTTGTGGCTGCTGCCGTGTATCCTGCCGCGCGGCCGCCTGCATCTGTTTGACCCGGGCGTATTCCGCCTCTGCCTCGCCTTTGCGCCCGAGTTTTCCATAAAGGACGGCCAGGCGATAGTGCGGCGTTGTGTTCTTGGGGTCCAGCCGGATCGCCCGCTGTAATTCGCGCACCGCCTCGTCGCTGCGAGTGAGTTCGCCCAGCACGATTCCCAGCCCAATATGCGCCTTGGCATTGTGCTCGTCACATCCGATTGCGCGCCGGTAGAATCGCTCCGCCGAGTTTAGGTCCTGATCGGTGCGCGCAATCTCACCAAGATAATAGCTGGCCAGCGCGTGGCACGGCTGCACCGCAAGCTGTTTTTCCAGCCACGGCTTCGCGGCCTCGTAGTTGTGGTCGCGCCAGTAGATGTATCCGATGGCGAAATTGGCATTCGGCTGAGCCGCATCCTTGTTCAAGGCGTTCTTGTATTCTTCGATCGCCTTCTCGTTCTCCGACTGGTTCTCATGGGCTTCACCCAACAGATAGTGCGTCCATGACGAATCGGGGAAGCGGCGATTCAACTCGCGAAATGTCTCACGTGCCTCCGCCACGCGGCCTGTAAGACGATAGCTCTCCTCCAACATGTAGAGCACATGCTCGGCGTGTGCCGACGTTCGCAGATCGCTCAATTGGGCCGCGACGTTGGCGTAATCGCCGGCCGCAAAATGCGCCGTTCCCAGAAGGTAATGCGATTCAGGAGCTAGCGACGGATCGGCCGCGGCTCGCTGCAAGTGCGTAAACGCGTTCTTGGGCTGGCCCATGCGCACCAGTGCCAGGCCAATATTGAACTGAATCTCGGTGTTGGCGGGCTCGAGCCTGGCGGCGCGCTGGAACCGAGCGAGCGCGGATGCCAAGTCCCCCTTCGCGAGCGAGCGCGAGCCCTCCTCATTCAGGACTCTCGCGTTTTGCGCAACCGTCGTCCCAATGAATAAGAGCGCCACGGTCGTCAACCGCGGCGCTCTCATTCTGAGTCTCGACCTCTGGCTTCCGAATCCTCGGTTAGAAATACGCCCTCAATCCCAACTGAATATCACGAGCGTCCCGGGCGCCGGTTGCGCTGCCGAAACCAGCCGTCCCAAACGATGTGCGATACGCGTTCCACTGCGGATGATTAAAGACATTATAGAACTCCGCGCGGAATTGGATGCCGCTTCTCTCGCGCTTGAACACGCCGGGGAAGCTCTTGAACAGCGAGAAATCGGTATTGTTGAGCCCGGCCTGACGGGCGCTGTTACGCGCGGCGTTGCCGAACGCTCCCGGCGCGGGCCGGACGTACGCGTTGGGGTTGAACCAGGTCACTCGCGTCCGAGCCCCACTCATCGGATCGCTGACAAGGTCGGGCCGGTACGGGCCGCCGCCGATACCCGCGTTGTCGCCAGGAAGCGTTATGTTCAGCGGAACTCCCGACTCAAAAGAGCTAATGCCCGAGAGCTGCCAATTTCCGAGTAACACCTTCAGGGGCTTCGCGGCTGGCGCTAGCGGGATATCGTACACATAGCTCAGAATCAACATCTGCCGCCGGTCGAAGTTGGAATCGGCGTGCTCCAGACCCCATGCATACGCATTCTGTGCGGAGTTGCCCGGCACGTCACCGCTGGCGTAGTCGAGCGAGTGCGACCAGGTGTAGGAGGCCTGCAGCGTCAGACCGCGGTATTGTTCGGTGCGGACGCTTGCCTGCAGCGAGTTATAACTCGAGTTGGTTCCATTAAAATACATGTTTATGTTGGCGTATCCCGAGTAGGGACGCACCTGGTTGACGTTCGCTGTTTTCGCAAGGACTTGCGCCGCGCCGGAAGGGTAGGGCTGGTTGATGTTGATCGTGTCGGAAAGGTACGTCCCCTTCGTGCCCACGTACGCGACGTTGGCCACGACGCCCCGCACGATCCTGTGCTGTATGCCGGCGTTCCACTGTTGGACTTGCGGCACGGGGTAAGAGGGATCGTAAACAACCAGGTTGGGCGGCAGAATCACGTTGCCGCCTCCGCCTGGATTACTCAACTGGGTATTAAAGATCGTGGACACATTGGCAAATGGAGGATTCGGTGCGATGTTGTAGATATCGTTCCCTTGAATCCGTTCGTAGTACAGGCCGTAGCCGGCCCGTAACACCGTATTCTCACCGAACGGTCTCCATGCAACTCCGACGCGTGGCTGTAAGAGCGCCCAGTGATTGTCCACAAGCCCGCGTGAAATGCCGTTTTGGCCCGCGAGGCCCAAGCCGTCGGTTAGATTTCCGCTCCCGGGAATAATGCGGCCGTTGATGTCTACTTTCGGGGCCTGCGCCGGATCCCACAGCTTTCGGTAGAAAGACGCGACGCGGTCTTTTTCCTCAAATGCGTGCGGGAAAGCGTCCCAGGCGAGGCCGGCCGTGACGGTGAGGCGCGGTGACACCTTCCAATTATCACCGACATACAAATTGCCACTGTGCGTGATATAGTTCGGCTCGTACTGATTCTTCAGTTCCGTATATTGAAATGCGTCACCAAGCAGGAAATCCGCGAACTCGTGCCCCGTGTAACTGCCGTTGAACACGAAGGCGCCCTGCGTCTGACCGAACAGGTCCTGCT
>QHXU01000342.1 GCA_003223065.1 Acidobacteriota bacterium
CGGATCGCCGATGCGCGAGATGCAGACGACGCGGAGAAAGTCCGGGCGGAACTGGCGGATCGCTACGGGCCTCTTCCCCAGGCCGTGGAAACCCTGATCAGCTTCGCGCTGCTCAAGACGCGGGCGCAACACACGGGAATCGAGGCTGTCGACCGGCGGGGCGGCGCCTTGCAGATCAAGTTCCACCCTGGCTCGAAGATCGATCCGGCAAAGCTCATGGAACTGGTCGCGGAACGGGACGGCGCGCAGTTCACGCCCGCCGGCGTCCTCCGCCTTCCGCTCACGAGCAGTGACGGCGCATCCGCCGTACTGGATCAGCTCAACACCGCGCTGGAGTTGTTGGCCGCGGGTCACTGACCGCCGGCCGTCTATTGAACGATCACTTTGCCCTTCATATTCGCGTGGAGGACGGGAAGTTGAATTCAACAGTGGAGCCAATGGATGGTCGCTGATTCTAAAATGTAGTTCCATCAGCCTTTTTTGTCCGTTATGATTTTTGTGTCGCGTAGTCCCAGCGGCCTTGGCGCCAGCCTTCCACGACAAAGAGCTTGGAGAGACACGAATGACTCTTCGTTGGCCGCGACAGCACCCGTGTGATGAAATTAACACCCATAGGATCTTCGGCGCGCGTCGGTATAATGAAAATATGAAGTTTTTGAGTATTCTCTTGCTGTCCGGCGGCTTCGCAAACGCAGCCGACGTGAGCGTGATGGAAGAGATCGTCTGCAAGGTGAACGGAGACATTATCACGCGGACGGAGCTGGAGCGGGACCGGAAACAGCTCGAGAGCGAATTCCGCCAGCAGGGGCTCACCGGCAGCCGCCTTCAGGACGCGGTGAACAGCAGAGCGAAAGATCTGCTGCGCGACCGAATCGACCGCCTTCTTCTGATCTCCAAGGGCAAGGAACTGGATGTCAAGGTTGATCCCGACGTCGCCAAAAGGCTTGCTGAGATCCAGCGGAAAGCGGGAATTGCCGATCCGGAAAAATTCCAGCAATTTGTCCGCGAACAGACCGGAATGCCGTTTGAAGACTACAAAAATGATCTCAAGAATCAATTGATCACGGAACGGGTGATCCGGCAGGAGGTCTCCAGCAAGATCCAGGTTCCGAGAGCAGAGCTGGAGAAGTATTACAACGAACACAAGAGCGAATTCCAGCGTAAAGAGCGTGTTTTCCTGCGCGAGATTCTGGTTTCGACTGAGGGCAAAGATGCCGCGGGGATCGCCGCAGCCGAGAAAAAGGCCAAGGACCTTTCGGCGCGCGCGCGCAAAGGCGAGCGCTTCGGCGAGCTGGCGCAATCCAACTCGGACGCCCCGAGCGCGCAGCAGGGCGGCGAGATGCCGCCTTTCGAAAAAGGCCAGTTGCTCAAGGAAATCGACGACGTGGTCTGGAATCAGCCGCGCGGCTATGTGACCGATCCCATAAAGCTTCCCCAAGGTTTTGAGGTCCTCCGGGTAGAGGAACATCATAAGGCCGGCCTCGCGGAATTCGAAGAGGTGGAGAACGAAGTGATGGAAAAACTATTCCAGCCTCGTTTCGATCCGGAGGTGCGTAAGTATCTCACTAAGCTCCGCCAGGACGCGTTCCTGGAAATCAAGCCCGGATTTGAGGATTCCGGCGCAGCTCCGGGTAAAAACACCGCCTGGACGGACCCGGCGCAGCTCAAGCCGGAAACGATTACCAAAGAGGAAGTGGCCAGCAAGACGCGCCACAAGAAACTGCTGTGGGCGATCCCCATCCCCGGTACCAGCACCAAGAAGACGGGAACTTCGTCTTCGCGGTAGCCGCAAATGAAGTCGCCCTATGTAACGGAGATCGAGCCGAACCAGACTATCGTCGGCACGTTTCTTGTCCAGCACAAGGACATCCGCCAGAAGAAATCGGGTGAGCCGTATCTTTCGCTCATTCTCGCCGACCGCACCGGCGAGCTCGACGCCAAAATGTGGGACAACGCCAGCGAGTCGCTGGACACGTTCGAACGGGACGATTTCGTCCGCGTGAAGGGCCTGCTGCAGGTGTTTCAGAACCGTCTGCAGTTCACCGTACACAAGATCCAGCCGGTGCCCGAGTCCGAGGTCGATGCGGCCGATTACTTTCCCACCTCGACACGCGATCGCGACGAAATGTTCCTGGAGCTGCGCTCGTGGATTTCGTCAATGACCAATCCGTATCTGAAGGCGCTGCTCGACGCTTTCTTCGCGGATGAATCGATTGCCGCAGCTTATCGCACGGCGCCGGCCGCCAAGACGGTGCATCACGCGTGGCTCGGAGGTCTCATCGAACACGTCCTTTCTCTTTGCCACCTGGCGAAGTTCGCAGCGGCGCACTACCGAGACATCGACTTCGACTTGCTGCTGGCGGGCGTCATTCTACATGACGTCGGCAAGATCAGCGAGCTGACTTACTCCCGCAGCTTCGGGTACAGTACCCAGGGGCAGCTGCTGGGCCACATCACCATCGGCGTTCGGATGGTGGAGGACAAGCTGCGGACGATTCCGGACTTCCCCGCCGCCTTGCACGACCTCTTACTGCACATGATCCTCAGCCACCACGGAGAGCTCGAATTCGGCTCACCGAAAGTGCCGCTGTTCCCCGAAGCGATGTTGCTGCACCAACTGGATAATCTCGATTCGAAGATGGACTGCATGCGCGGGCTGATCGAACGCGACCGGATGATCACCGGCCACTGGACCGGCTACAGTACGGCGCTCGATCGGAGCATTCTAAAGAAGGGAAAACTTCTGGAGCCGGCAGCACCCGTGCTGGAGCTCCCCGCGCCTAAACATCCATCGGCGAAGCGTCCCGTGGATACGTCTTCGCCTTTCGCCGCGAAGCTGCAAGATGCATTGCGCCACGTTGAAGAATGAGACGCCCCGGTCCTCCGCGCGATATTCCACCTCCGCTCGAGCTGGAGTGTCTGAAGGTACTGTGGGGTTTGGGGGAAGGCTCGGTGCGCGACGTGCGGCAGGTGCTGGTCGGCAATCGTAATCTGGCGTACACGACGGTAATGACGGTGCTCGAGCGCCTGGAAAAACGCGGCGGCGTGACAAGGCGCAAGCAGGGGCGCTCTTTCATTTATGTGCCGAAGGTAAGCCAGGATGCGCTGCGGCAGCTAGCTGTCAAGGAACTGGTCGATGCGTTCTTCGAGGGGTCCGAGGCAGCGCTGCGGCTATACCTGGAAAGAAGCCAGGAACCAGGAGTCACGAACGGGAATGGCGGCGCCGGCACGATGGACGCTGCTCTGCTTTGAAGTTGACCCACACATCCCTTCAATGGCCGCCGATGGCCCACGCGGCAATCTCCTCCCCGATGGCGAGCGATGCTGTCGCGCCCGGACTCGGAGCATTGATGACGTGCAGCTCGCCTGTGCCCTGCGCGAAGTGAAAATCGTCGATCAACGAGCCGTCGGGCGACATTGCCTGCGCCCGCACGCCCGTCCCGCCTACGACCAGGTCCTCAGGCTGAATCTCGGGTACGAGTCTCTGTAACGACGCACAGAACAACGCGCGGCTGAACGCGCGCCGCGTTTCCTGCCAACACATCTTCGGATGCCGCGCGAGGAAACGCCACAATCCCGGAAAACTGACCGAGTCGGCGAGATCGCGCAGGTTGACGTCGCTCTTCGAGTAACCTTCGCGGGCGAGGGCGAGCACCGCGTTCGGCCCGGCCTCGATTCCACCGTGAATCAGCCGTGTGAAATGGACGCCGAGAAACGGAAACTGCGGATCAGGCACGGGGTAAATCAGATTCCGGACCAGGTGCTGCCGCTCTGGACGTATCTTGTAATACTCGCCGCGAAACGGCACGATACGAGCCGTGCGGCGATGACCCGCAAGTGCGGCCACGCGATCGGAGTTGAGCCCGGCGCACGAGACAATACGGTTGCACGTGTATTCGCCCGTGCTGCTGACGACGCGCCAGCCCGCACCGTCCCGGCGAATCGAAGTAACCCGGGAGTTTGTGATCACCTCCCCGCCCTGTGCGCGGATCTCTTCGGCCAGCGCCTGGCAAACGCGCGTGTAGTCTACGATGCCCTCTTCGGGAACCCTTATCGCCGCCAGGCCGGCGGCGTGCGGTTCGATTTCGCGCAGTTCTCCGGCGCTGAGCAGGCTCAGGCCGCGCAGGCCGTTCGTAAGGCCGCGCTCGTACAGAGCATGGAGGCGCGGGATTTCTTCCGGACTCGTGGCGACCACGACTTTCCCGCATACCTCGTGCGGAATCGAGTGCATCTGGCAGAACTCAATCATCTGCCGGATGCCGCGCACGGCGAAGCGCGCCTTGCGCGAGCCGGGCTTGTAATAAAGCCCGCAGTGCAGCACGCCGCTGTTGTGCCCGCTCTGGTGCCGGCACACGGCGGATTCCTTTTCAAGTACTGTCACCCGCTGCCCGGGTAAACGCTGCCCGATGCGCCATGCGGCCGCCAGGCCGACGATTCCTCCGCCAACAACGATGACGCTGTCATCCATGCCGCTATGATAGGGGAAAGGTGACGCC
>QHXU01000343.1:0-2125 GCA_003223065.1 Acidobacteriota bacterium
CACGCGCACGGACCTCTGTGCCTGGCTGCGCGGCAAAAAGCTCAACTTCATCGAACCCCACGCCAACTTCATGATGATCGACGTAGGACGCAACGTGCGGGAGGTAGGTCCTGCGTTGCTCGCCAAGGGCGTGGCGGTAGGGCGGCCTTTCCCGCCCTACGACAAAATGCTGCGAGTCTCCATCGGGACCGATGCGGAAATGGGAAAGTTCCGCGGAGCGCTGTCGGAAGTCCTGGCTGTCTAGACGGCTGCTTGTTAACCTGAAGGAGATGCGATTTCGTCTTTTCCTGCTCCTTCTTCCTTGTCTTGCCGCGCAGTCGCTTCAGGAATTCGAGAAAAAAGTCACCGAGTTCACGCTGCCGAACGGCCTGCGTTTTCTGATCATCGAGCGGCACGAGGCGCCGGTGGTGTCATTCCACACGTATGTAAACGTCGGTTCGGTGAACAACTTCCGCCAGTCGCCGTAGTTCACCGAGTAGCTGCAAAGTTCGGCCTTCAAGGGCACCGACACCATCGGGACCAAGAACTGGCCTGAAGAGAAGAAGGCGCTGGATGCGATCGAGCAGGTCAATGATCGCCTGGATGCCGAGCGGCGAAAAGGTTTCCGCGCGGACAAGAAAAAGATTGAAGCAATCGAAGCGGAGCTGAAGGAGGCGATCGCGAAAGCGGACAGCTTCGTCGAGCCGAACGAGTACGACCGCATCGTGGAATCGAACGGCGGCGTCGGGATGAACGCGGGCACGTCCGAGGACTCGACGAATTACTTCTATAGCTTTCCGGCGAACCGGCTGGAGCTGTGGTTCCTGCTCGAATCGGAGCGCTTCCTCCGGCCGGTGTTTCGCGAGTTCTACAAGGAGCGCGACGTGGTGCGCGAGGAGCGGCGCATGCGCGTCGAGTCCAGCCCGCAAGGCAAGCTGGTTGAAATGCTGCTGGCCACCGCTTTCGCCGCACACCCGTATCGCAACATGCCAGGCGGCTGGGCCAGCGATATCGAGACCTTCCGCCGGACCGAAGCGGAGCAATTTTACAAGACCTACTACACCCCCGCGAACATCACGATCGGAATCGCCGGCGACGTTAACCCGGCCGAAGCGAAACGGCTCGCCGACAAGTATTTCGCCCGGCTGCCGCGCGGCCCGCTCCCGCCGCCGGTGCGGACGGTCGAGCCTAAACAGGAGGGCGAGAAGCGCGTGGCCGTAGAATCGCCCGCGCAGCCGTTCGTGGCGATCGCTTTCAAGCGTCCCGATCAATACAGCGCCGACGACGCCGCGCTGGACGTATTGAGCGATATTCTTTCGGGCGGACGCACAGGCATGATCTACAAGGAATTGGTGCGCGACAAGAAAATCGCGCTGGCCGCCGGGAGCCAGGCCACGTTCCCCAGCGGGAAGTACCCTTCGCTGTTCCTGTTCTTCGTTATTCCTTCATCGGGGCATTCGGTGGAGGAGAACGAAAAAGCCGTCTACGAGATCATCGAGCGCGTAAAAAAAGACCCGGTGAGTACCGAGGCCCTGCAGAGAGTGAAGACCAAGCTCCGGGCGGATCTGATCCGCAAGCTGGATAACAACGGGGGCCTTGCGGCCGAACTTTGCAGCTACTCGGTGAACTACGGCGACTGGCGGAAGTTGTTCACCGAACTCGAGGATTTCAACAAGGTGACCGCGGCGGACGTACAGCGGGTTGCCAAGGCCTATCTGCTCGATAGTACGCGCACGGTCGCGTATACCTATGCGCCCGGACAGGCACAGGGGGCGACACAGTGAGACGGGCCTTCCTGATAGTGTTGCTCTCCGCCTTTGCGGCAACCGCCCAGCCGCTGCCTTCCTACAAGGATCTGAAATACCCGCCGCTCCCGCAGGTGCATGTGCCGGAACCGGCGGCATTCACGTTATCCAACGGCATGCGCGTTTTTCTGCTCGAAGACCACGAGCTGCCGCTGATTCATGGCCTGGCGTTAATACGCACCGGGAACTTGTTCGATCCCCCGGAAAAGCGCGGTCTTTCGGAAATCACGGCGGCCGTGTTGCGCTCCGGAGGGACGAAGGCGAAGACCGGCGACCAGATCGACGAGCAACTCGAGAACATGGCGGCCTCGGTCGAAAGCGCGATGGACGAGACCAGCGCG
>QHXU01000343.1:2161-6420 GCA_003223065.1 Acidobacteriota bacterium
CGTTTTCAGGGCTGCGAGAGTCAACCGATTCGGTATTGAGCGTGTTCAAAGAGGTTCTGACGGATCCCCAATTTCGCCAGGACAAGATTGATTTGACGATCTCGCAGACGCGGAGCGCGATCTCGCGCCGGAACGACGAGCCGAATGTGATCGCCGAACGCGAATTGTTGAGCGTTCTCTACGGCCGGGACACCCCCTACGGCTGGCAGATCGAATACGAGCACCTGGCGCGCATCCATCGAGACGATCTGGTCCAGTTCTACCGCCGCTACTATTTCCCGAAAAACATCCTATTGGCCGTGTACGGCGACTTCTCGACGGCGGAGATGAAGAACAAACTCGAAAGCCTCTTCGCCGGCTGGACGGTCGAGCAGCCTTCGGTTCCTCCGTTTCCGGCCGTGACTGCCAAGCCCGCTCCGGGCGTATACCTGGCCGAAAAACCCGACGTCACGCAGACGTTTTTCGCCATCGGAGAGTTGGGCGGCACGCTGCGCGACAAGGATTATCCGGCGCTGCAGGTGGCGGCGAATATCCTGGGTCAGGGATTCAGCAGCCGGCTCGTCTCGCAGATCCGGACCAAGCTGGGGTATGCCTACGACATCGGCGCGGCATGGGCGGCCAATTACAATCATCCGGGGACGTTCCGAATCACCGGAAGCACGAAATCGGCTTCCACCACGGAAGCGCTGCAAGCGATCCGCGCGGAGGTCGAGAAGCTGCGCACTTCCGAGGTGACCGAGCAGGAACTCGATACGGCGAAACAGGCGGCGCTTAACAGCTTCGTCTTCTTCTTCGACAACCCGGCCAAGACGCTGAATCGCGTGATGCATTACGAGTACTTCGGATATCCGAAGGATTTTCTGTTCCAGTATCAGAAAACGGTCGCAGCCGTGACGCGGGCGGACGTGCTGCGCGCGGCAAAGGAACGGATCCATCCGGAGAACCTGACCATCGTCGCCGTCGGGAATCCGAAGGAATTCGATAAGCCGCTGGCAACGCTGGGAAAGGTCAAAATGATCGACTTGACCATTCCCGAGCCTAAAAAGGAACCCGCCAAAACTGACACCGCAAGCCTGGAGCAAGGCCGAGCGCTGCTACGGCGCGGGCAGCAGGCGCTGGGCGGCGCCGAGAAACTGGCGGCCGTAAAGGACTCCAGCCAATCGCTCGAGATGGCATTGGATGCCTCAGCCGGCGGAATAAAGATCAAACAGCAGAACCGTTACGTATCGCCCCAGTATTTGCGCCAGGACCAGGACCTTCCATTCGGAAAGGTTAGCGTCTATACGGACGGGAAATCAGGATGGCTGGCGACGCCGCAGGGCACGATGCCGATGCCTGCCCAGGTCCTCAAACAGGCACAAGGCGAATTGTTCCGCCACCTGATAGCCCTGATGCTCTCTGACCGGGATGCATCGCGTACCGTGAATGCGGTCCCGAAAAACGCCGTTGAGATTTCCGCAAAAGACGGCGAGACCGTGAAACTGGAGTTCGACGAGGCCACGGGTCTTCCCGCGCGCGAGATTTACCGGGAGTCCGGGATGGGCGGAGGACCGGCCGAAATGGAGGAGGTTTACTCGGATTGGCGCGACGCCGGCGGACTGAAGCTGCCGTTTAAAATCACGATCCTGAAAGACGGAAAGAAGTTCGCCGAGGCGGTTGTTTCCGAGTACAAGTTCAATACG
Organism: Acidobacteriota bacterium; assembly: GCA_003223065.1. Taxonomy (GTDB): domain Bacteria; phylum Acidobacteriota; class Terriglobia; order Bryobacterales; family Bryobacteraceae; genus Palsa-187. The sequence goes on from QHXU01000343.1 coordinate 3,844, forward strand.
GGCATCAAAGCGGAGGAGTTGAGCAAGAAGCCATGAAGAGCACGGGCCGCGCGCCAGGGCTGAGCGGCCAGTGTGCGGCGATGCTTCTTTGCGCGGTTGCCGCGCTGGGACAATCGGCGGAGCAGCGCGGGAAGCGTCTCATCGACGCTGCGCTGGCGGCTCTGGGCGGAGAGAAATTCCGCGCGATGGAGGACCGCATCGAGGCCGGCCGCGCATATTCATTCTATCGGGAGGAGCTGTCGGGGCTCTCCATCGCCAAGATCTACACCCGGTACATCACTGTGCCGCCCAGCAGGTCGGGCCAGGATCTGGGCGTGCGCGAGCGTGAGGCTTTCGGGAAAAACGAAGACTCTTCGGTCTTGTTTCTTGAAAATGGCGCTTGGGAGGTCACCTGGCGCGGCGCCAAGGAGTTGCCCAAGGACCGTTTCGAACGTTACCGTGATTCCACGCTGCGAAACATCTTCTACATTTTGCGCCAGCGCTTGCAGGAGCCGGGGATGATCTTCGAATCGCGCGGCGCCGACGTTTTCGAGAACCAGCCCGTGGAGATCGTCGATATCACGGACTCCCAGGATCGCGTAGTAACGGTGTTTTTCCACCAATCGACGATGTTGCCGGTACGGCAGGTGTATTCCAGGCGCAATCCGCAGACGAAGGAGCGCGACGAAGAGGTCACCCGTTTTGCCCGCTATCGCGACGTGGGAGGGGGCGTGCAGTGGCCGCACCAGATCCTCCGGGAGCGCAACGGAGAGAAGATTTACCAGATGTTTTCGGAGTCCGTCGTGATCAATCAGGATCTCACGGACAATCTCGTCTCCCTGAGTCTGCCAGGGAAGAAAAAGTAGGCGGCACAGCGCCTAACACGCCGCTGATTCCAATTTCGGACGCGACGCGAACAGGGCCTCCACGCGCTCGAGAAGCGCCTGTTGTGTGAAGGGGCGGCGGAGTTCGCCCTGCGAGGTTTCCGGCGCATCTACCAGACGCAGGATTTCGAGCGAGGGATGTGTCTGGCGCAGTTGCTTGCCGATGGAATCAGCCTCCGAACCGTCCGCGATCAAGAGGTCGACTGCGCCTTCGTGTACCTGTCCGAGCGCAAGCGCCTCCGCGGCGTCGGAAGCCTCGAGCAGGTTATACCCGTTGGCCTCGAAGAAATTGTGCAGCTGGGATCGGACGCGTTCGCGGTAATCCACCAGCAGAATCGACGGCGCCCGTCCCGCGGGCCGAGGCAGAAGCGCGGGGCCGCTCCAGCGCGGGAAAAACAGCTCGAAACGGAAGCCGCCGTTAGCGCCCGGCTGGGCGGAGACGTAGCCGCCGTGCTCGGTCACGATGCCGTGAACCATCGAGAGCGCCAGGCCCTCATCGCCCGTCGAGGCGGGTTCGAAGAGCTTTTCAGGATCCGGCTCCTTACCACTATGAGTAAGGGCCAGGAACACGCAATTCCTGTTCCGGCCATGGTGAGGAATATCCGCGCTGCCGGTCTCGAGCAACAGCCGGCCGCCTTCGGGCATGGTGGCGCAGGAGTGCAGGACCAGGTTCATGATCGCCTGCTCGATTTGCGCCACGTCGCCGTTTATTTTGCCGGACCGGGGATCGAGGCGCATGGCCACTTCGACGCGGTCGGCGGCGATGGATTGGATCAGCTTCGACATGCGCCGCAAAACGGAATTGAGCGTAAGCACCTCTTGTTCCTTTAACTGTGGTGTGCCGAAGACGGCCAGCCGTTGCGTCAACTGCTCCGCGGCAACTGCTGCTTGATGAATCTCCTCGGCTGCCTGGTGCGTGGGTGAGTGTTCGCTAAACTGGCGCAGCAGGAGCTGGGCCTGATTGCGAATGATCGCCAGAAGATTCGAGTAATCGTGGGACATGCCCGCGGCGAGGCGCTCCACGGCCCGTGCCTTGTGCGACTGCCGGAGCTGGTACTCCTCCCAGCGCCGCGCGCCGACGTCACGGAAGGTCAGCACGGCGCCGAGCGTCACGCCGGAAGCCTTAATCGGCGCGGCCGCGCCTTCAATGATCCGTTCCCGCCCGTCGCGCGCGACCAGGCGCCACGTCCGGTCCAGCGGAACCGGCGCGTCGCGCAACAGCGCGACCGGCACCGGATCATCGGCGGGCTCGCCCGAATCCGCCTCGATGAGCCGCACGACCTTCGAGACAGGCTGGTCCCCGGCCTCGAGCTCGATCCAGCCGGTAAGGGCCTCGGCGGCGCGGTTGAGCATACGCACCTGGCCATCGATTCCCGTCACGACTACGGCATCCGCGACGGAGGCGAGCGTCGTACGTAGCCACGCCTCCCGCTCTTCAAGCTGGCGCTCCATGCTGTGCTGGTTCAGCGCAATCTCAATCGAAGTGTTCAGCGATGCGTGGGCCAACGGCTTGACGATATATCCGTACGGTCCCGCCGATTTGGCGCGCTCGAGCGTGGCGCGGTCGGCGTGGGCGGTGAGGAAAACCACCGGCAGGTGGTAGCGCTCCCGGACTTGCGCGGCCGCCTCGATGCCGTCGATGGGCCCGTCGAGACGAATGTCCATGAGTACGATGTCGGCGGCCCCGGCTTGTTCGATCGCCTCCTGCGCGGTG
>QHXU01000378.1:0-5290 GCA_003223065.1 Acidobacteriota bacterium
CACGGCTACAGCAAGACCGACACTCAGCCCCTCGCGAGTTTGTACTCGCAATGCGTCGGGCTTTTCCTTCTTGGGATCGTCAATCAGCGAGGTCGCGAAAACGTTATCCCGGATGCTGTAGAGCTGCACGTCCTCGATCAGGGGCAGAACCCAGTGAACGCCCGGATAGAGCGTTCCGGGCCGGGCGCCAGTGAATTGGTTCACTCGAACGCCGGCCGATCCGCTCGGTACCACCGCGATACTCATCCCCAAAAGCAGTGGAAGCAGCGCCAGGATCACCAGTTGCCGGGCGGCCCGCCAACGCGGCGCGGGCGGCGCTTCTCCCGCAGGCCTGTTTCGCAACTTCAGGATCTGGTAAAGGTCCCAAGCGAGGATCGCGGCCGATCCAACAAGCAATCCGATCCCCGTAAAAATCAGCAAATATCTCAGCAAAATCATGTGATTGTCTCCTATGTGTCCGGACACCTCAATCTGCAACTGCGACCGCAAGCATCATCGCGACCAGCACCGGGCGCTCGCTGTGAACCTCGACCGTGACGCCGACGTCCACAAGGCCGAACAACTCTTCCACATCGTGCTGGCGCATGCGGATGCAGCCATGCGATGCCGCCTTGCCGATGGAACGCGGCGCGTTCGTGCCATGGATACCGTAGCCCTTGGCGCTCAGTCCGAGCCAACGTGTACCCAGCGGGTTGTCTTTTCCAGGAGGCACAACTTTGCCCGAACCATACCAGGTCGGCTGCGGGATGCGATTGACGATCCGGAATTCGCCTTGCGGGCTCGGCGTCGAGGGCTTACCGACCGCGACATCGTAGGTCTTGAGAATACGGTTGCCTTCGAGGAGCACCAGCTTGCGGTCAGGAATCGAAATGACGATCCGTTTGCTCTGGCGCTCCTCTGCACAGGCATCGAAGGCGGCGATCGCCAGGACCGCCGCCAGCTTCAGGATTGGATTCGATTGATTGCGCTTCATGCCCCTCTAAGGAGCATGACGGGAGCCGAGCCTTAAGTTATTTAATCAACATGACTTAGCCATCGAGGCGCGCGTGTCGGAATTGACACATCGTGTGTGGGGCGACACGATCACCGCGCCTCGATGGCGATGTACATCGTGGTGCCGCCTCGATTCACCAGTAGCAGCACTGTGTGACCGGCCGTGCCGCGCAGAGCACGGTCGAAATCCGCCACACTCGTCACGGGTTGCCGATTCACTTCCTGGATCACGTCGCCCGATCGCAGCCCCGCCATGGCCGCCGGACTGCCATCAGCCACATCCGTTACCACCACACCTTTTGTGGTCATGGGGAGGTTGAGCTCACGCAGTGCCTGGGAGGTCAGATTTTCGACCGAGACGCCGTCGAGCCCGGTCGATCCGCCACCGCCGCCCGAACGTTCGCGCATCTCAGTCTGGGCCGGCTGCTCCGCCAGCTTCACCGCGACGGTGCGCTCGTTCCCGTCGCGAATCAGTTTCAGATGCACGATGGTGCCGGGTGGAATCATCGCGACCTTAAAACGAAGTTGATTGCTGTCTTCGATCTTCTGGCCGTCGATTTCCCGAATGACGTCGCCACGCTGGACGCCGGCTTCGGCCGCGGGGGTGCCCGCCGTCACGTCACCGACCAGCACACCCTGCGTATCGGCCAAATGGAACTCCTTCGCGATCGCAGGCGTAATGTCCTGCGGCAACAAGCCCATGTAGCCGCGAATCACTTTACCGTGCTCGAGCACCTGGTTCATAACCTGGCGCGCGAGGTTCGCAGGCACCGCGAAGCCGACTCCCTGGTTTCCCCCGGAGCCATGCGTCAGGATCGCGGTGTTGATCCCGATCAGTTGCCCGCGCGTGTCAATCAGCGCGCCGCCGGAGTTGCCCGGGTTGATCGCGGCGTCGGTTTGAATGAAGTCCTCGTACTGCTCGATACCGATGGCGCGTCCCTTGGCGCTAATGATTCCCATGGTGACAGTGCCGCCGAGCCCGAAGGGTTCGCCAATGGCCAGCACCAGGTCTCCCACCCGCGCCTTGGACGAATCGGCAAACGGGAGCGTGGGCAGGTTCTTTGCGTCGACCTTCAGTATTGCAATATCAGTTTTTGGATCGGTGCCCACCACTTTGGCCTTGAATTCGCGCTTGTCCAAGAGCGTCACACTAATGTCGGTTGCTCCATCAATCACGTGGTTGTTCGTGAGAAGGTAACCGTCCGGGTTCACAATGACCCCGGAGCCGAGACTGCGCTCCCACTGCTTAGGCGGGACACGGAACTGCCGTCCAAACTGATCGCCAAAGAACTGGCGAAAGAAAGGATCGTTGAAGAATGGCGAGACCTCGCCGGTATTGTTGCGCACAACCTTTGATGATGAGATGATGAAATGTTGACGACCGCCGGCAGGTCTTTCTCCACGATCGCCGCAAATCCCTGCTCGAGCGAGCCAGCCGTGACCGCTGGCGCAGCCGCCACAGACGGCACCGCCGTGCGGATAGGCCAGGCCCGCGACCCTACCAAGATGCCCAAGCCGACGCAGAGCACAATGTACGCTGCGATTCTCAATCGATGTGTCACTCGTTGACGATTCATATTCGTACTTCTCCCCACACCTTCACCATAAAACCAGCCAATCGCGCCAATGATCCCGTAAACAAGGGATCAAAGCACCCAAAATCATAGTAAACAGGCAAAATCCCACGGGGGCTGGATCGCGTTTCAGGGCATCGCTACTTATTCTGGAATTGAGTGAAAGAGGCATTAAGATGATAAAAAAGCTTTGGCTTCCATCGTTGATTTTGGCTGGATTGGCCTGTGCGCCTGTGGCGAAAGCGGACGAATGGGATAAGCGAACCATCGTTACTTTCAACCAGCCGGTCGAGATTCCCGGCAGAGTTTTAGCTCCGGGCACCTACGTGATGCAGTTGCTGGACTCAGCGAGCAACCGGGACATCGTCCAGATCTTCAACCAAGATCAAACGCAACTCTATGCGACCATCCTGGCCATTCCCGATTACCGCCTGGAGCCCACAGGGAAAACGGTAATCACGTTGGAGGAACGTTCGGCCGGTTCGCCTGAGGCGCTCAAGACTTGGTTCTACCCGGGCGATCTCTCCGGTGCGGAATTCACCTACCCGGCGTCAACTCACCCGCGGCATACTCAGCATTGGCATACCCAGAGTTAAGGCTATGCGGCCCTTGGGCGCAATTCTCGTGATTGCCGGGAGCGCGGTACTGGTCTGGTGCGGAAGCGCCGTGTCCAGCGCCACGCTCTTTCCGCGCTTCGGGAGTTGGCGGTTGGACCATATCCTTACACCCGGGACAACGGTGCCCGTACCGCAACTTTTGCCCGAACGGCCGAGCCCTGCGCCCAAGCCGCATTCCGTGGTCGGCCGCCTGGAAATTCCGCGCCTGCACGTCTCGACGATCGTGCTCGAAGGGGACGACGAAGGCAACCTTCGATATGGAGCGGGCCACATTCCGTGGACTTCATTGCCAGGCAGCGCCGGGAACGTGGGCATCGCCGGGCGCCGCCGAACGTTCTTCGGTCCCCTGCGGCGGATTGCCCGCAATGATCGCATCACGCTTAGGACCCCGGATGGAGCCTACCGATACAGCGTGCGGTCGACCGAGATCGTAGACCCCGGCGATGTTCGCGTTCTGAGCCCGTCCGGAACTCCTGAACTGACGCTCATCACGTGTTACCCATTCCATTCCACCGGTCGCGCACGGCTGCGATACGTTGTTCACGCCCGCGAGATAGGGACCCGCGAGTAACCGGAGCAGCCTTGCAAAAAATTCGCTCTTGACGCCGGGGATTCAATCGACTTACGATTACGGTGTCGCAAGAAATACTCTTGTGACAGGATGGTGTTCGGTTGGATCCGGACCTAATCTGGTATCTTGACCGCGGCTGGTTTGTCCGCGGGTCCGATAGCACGCCGCGGGACGACGTTCAGCGCGGTGTGAACAGGTTTGCGGGAGCGGATGGCGCAGATCTTTCACCGTAGCTCGAACAGCCTTGCGAAAGTCAGTATTGCGGCCGCGCTGCTGACCGTCGGCGGAATCATTTGGGCCGCGTATAGGTTGAATGCGGGATCGTTCACCACTCTGGTTGAAGTGGCGCGCGATCAGCCTGTGCCGTTCAGCCATAAGCACCATGTCGCCGATGACGGCATCGATTGCCGCTATTGCCACACTTCCGTTGAGACTTCGGCAGTTGCCGGAATCCCGCCCACCGAGACTTGCATGACCTGTCATTCGCAGCTCTGGACGAATGCGGAAATGCTCGAGCCGGTCCGGACCAGCTTTCAGACCGGCAAATCGCTCGAATGGACGCGCGTCCACGACCTGCCCGATTTTGTCTATTTCAACCACAGCATTCATGTAAATAAGGGCATCGGCTGCTCGACGTGCCATGGGCGCGTCGACAAAATGCCGCTGATGTTCAAGGTAAACACGCTCTACATGCAATGGTGCGTGGAATGTCACCGGGAGCCAGAAAAATATGTGCGCCCGCGAGACCAGGTGTTCAATATCGCTTACGAGCCCCCGGACGACCAGATGGATCTGGGCCAGCGGCTGGTAGCCGAATACAAAATTCAGAAGTTGACCGATTGCGTCACGTGCCACCGGTGAATCAATGGCAAAAGACACGGAACAGCTGAACCTCCAGGATCTGCGGCGTCGTCTCGCAGAGGCGCGCGGGCCCCGCTACTGGCGCAGCCTGGAAGAGATCGCCTCCACGGAAGAATTCCGGAGCTTTGTTGAGGACGAATTCCCCAACCGCACTCCGGACTGGAACGATCCGGCCAGCCGGCGCCGGTTTCTGACCGTGATGGGCGCTTCGCTGGCGTTGGCCGGAGCTTCGGCATGCACCGTGCAGCCGAAGGAAGTCATCGTCCCCTACGTGCGCCAGCCGGAGGAGTTCATCCCGGGTAAGCCATTGTTTTATGCCACCGCGATGAGCGTCGGCGGTATCGCCACGGGCGTCCTTGCCGAAAGCCATCTCGGCCGGCCGACCAAGATCGAAGGCAACCCGCAGCATCCGGCGAGCCTGGGAGCGACGGACGCGGCGATGCAGGCCAGCGTGCTTACGCTCTATGATCCGGACCGTTCGCAGGTGGTGACCCGCAACGGCAACATCAGCAGTTGGGGAAACTTCATCACCGCGCTGACGGCCGCGCGCGACGTGGCCGGCCTCAAGAAAGGCGAAGGGTTCCGGATTTTGACCGGAACCGTAACCTCGCCGACGCTCGCTGCGCAGATTCAGGATTTCCTGACGGCGTTTCCATCCGCAAAGTGGCACCAAT
>QHXU01000378.1:5312-9560 GCA_003223065.1 Acidobacteriota bacterium
CACCAATACGAGCCGTGCGGGCGAACCGCGGTTCGCGCCGGCGCGGTGGCCGCTTTCGGAAGGCCGCTCAACACGATGTACCGGTTCGACCGCGCGAATGTCGTGGTTTCGTTCGATGCGGATTTCCTTTGCTCGGCCATGCCGGGCAGTCTTCGGTACGCCCGCGATTTCAGCTCGCGGCGCCGGGCTGCCGCTGAAAGTGCGAGCGCCGTTCCGCCGCGGCTCTACGTGGCTGAGGGCACGCCTTCGCTCGCGGGCGGAATGGCGGACCACCGTTTCCGGATACGCACGTCGGAAGTGGAGGCGTTCGCCGTCGCACTCGCACAGCATGTAAAGCTGCCGGTGAGCGGCGCGGCATCTTCCGCAAGCTTCATACCAGCCGTTGTGAAGGATCTTGACGCGAATCGCGGTGCCAGCATCGTGATCGCCGGCGAGCATCAACCGCCGCGCGTCCACGCGATGGCACATGCGCTCAACCAGGCGCTGGGGAATACCGGAAAGACCGTGGTTTACACGGACCCGGTGGAGGCGAATCCCGTGGACGAGTTCGCTTCGCTCGCCGAACTCGTAAAGGATATGAATTCCGGCGCGGTGGAGGCGTTGCTGATGCTGGGCGGCAATCCGGTTTACGACGCGCCGGCAGATCTCAACTTCCTGGATGCCCTCAAGAAAATCAAATTCCGCGCGCACGTCGGGCTGTATTCGAACGAGACCGCGGCCTGGTGCCACTGGCACGTGCCGGAGGCGCACTATCTCGAATCCTGGAGCGACGCGCGGGCCTACGACGGAACCGTGAGCATCGTGCAGCCGTTGATCCTCCCAATCTACGGAGGCAAGACGCCGCACGAAGTGATGAATGTGTTGGCCAGCCAGGCCGACCGCTCGGCGCACGACACGGTGCGCGATTACTGGCAGGCGCATCAGCCCCGAGCGGATTTCGATCAGTTCTGGCAGATTTCGCTTCATGACGGCGTTATGGCCGGAACGGCATTTCCGGAGAAGATGCCACCCGCCGCAAAAGTGGCCGAACCTGGCGCGCCCGCCGCGGCAGCGCTCGAAATTGTTTTCCGGCCTGATCCGGCGGTGGGCGACGGCGCCATGTCCAACAACGCATGGCTCCAGGAATTGTCCAAGCCGCAAAACAAAATGACTTGGGATAATGCGGTTTGGATTTCACCCAAGAGCGCGGAGCACTATGGCGTCGCCACGGGCGACGTGATCGAAATCGGCTTCCGCGGCCGCAAGGTGGCCGGCCCGGTCTGGATCATGCCGGGCCACGCTGACGAGTCGTTGACAGTGCACTTCGGCTATGGGCGCACGCGCGCCGGAAGGGTCGCCGACGGAGTTGGATTCAGCGGTTATGCTCTGCGCGCGAACGATGCGCTCTGGCACGGCGCCGGTGCGGACATCACCCGAACATCGCGTGGCTACAAGTTCGCCAACACGCAGCACACCCAGACCATGGAGGAGCACAATCCTCTTCGCGCGGCGACACTCGCGGAGTATCACAAGGAGCCCGAATTCGCCAGGCCCGAGGAACAACGCGTTTCGCCGGATGAGACGCTTTTCCCCATGTGGGACTACCCGAAGTACAAGTGGGGCATGTCGATCGACCTTACCGCCTGTGTGGGATGCGGGGCCTGCATGGTCGCCTGCCAGGCAGAAAACAATATTCCGGTGGTGGGCAAAATCGAGGTCGCCAAGGGCCGCCATATGAACTGGATTCGTGTCGACCGCTATTTCGAAGGTTCGCTCGACGATCCAAAGATGTACTTCCAGCCGGTCCCCTGTATGCAATGCGAAAACGCACTGTGTGAGCTGGTGTGCCCGGTGGCCGCGACCGTACACAGCGCCGAGGGCCTGAACGAGATGGTTTACAACCGTTGCGTCGGCACGCGCTACTGCTCGAACAACTGCCCGTACAAAGTGCGGCGATTTAACTTCTTCCTTTATTCCGATTGGGACACGCAGAGCCTGTACGGTGTCCGCAACCCGGACGTGACCGTTCGCAGCCGCGGCGTCATGGAAAAATGCAGCTACTGCGTGCAGCGCATCAATCGGGTTAAAATCGAATCCGAGAAGGAAGACCGGCGCGTCGAGGACGGAGAGATCGTCACCGCGTGTCAACAGGCGTGTCCGGCCGAGGCCATCATTTTTGGAGATCTGAACGACCCCAACAGCCGGGTTTCCAAGCTCAAGCGGCAGCAGCGCGACTACAGCCTGCTTGAAGAATTAAACACGCGCCCGCGAACGACCTATCTGGCTCGGCTGCAGAACCCGAATCCGGATCTAGAGAAGGGATAAGTCACACGTGAAACCCGAAGACCGCGAATCGACTGCTGTGGCAAGCTTGGACCCGGGCCCGGAAAAAGTAATTGGGCCGGGGCACGACTTCGGCACGGTCACCGACAAGATCGGCGGCGTCGTGTTCATGCCTTTCCTGAAAACGCCGCGGCGATTGTTTAGGGCCTTTGCGGTCGCGTTCCTGCTAGTCAACATATTCATGGTGGCCGTCACCTGGCTGTTCATTCGCGGTGTGGGTATCTGGGGCATCGTGATCCCAGTCGCCTGGGGATTCGCCATCGTCAATTTCGTGTGGTGGATCGGTATCGGGCACGCAGGCACGCTGATCTCGGCGATTCTGCTGCTGCTCAAGCAGGATTGGCGCACCTCGATAAACCGTTTCGCGGAAGCCATGACGCTGTTCGCTGTAGCCTGCGCGGGCATGTTCCCGATTTTGCACCTCGGCCGGCCGCAGCTTGCCTATTGGCTGCTGCCGTATCCCAACACGATGTGGCTGTGGCCGCAGCCGCGCAGCCCGCTGATTTGGGACGTGTTCGCGGTGACGACCTACATGACGGTCTCGTTCATTTTCTGGTTCACAGGGTTGATCCCGGATTTCGCCACCATGCGGGATCAGGCCAAACGATCGTCATTCGCACAGAAGATCTTCGGCATGCTGGCGATGGGCTGGCGCGGCTCGGCCAGGCACTGGGCGCGATATCAGAAGGCGTACCTGCTGCTGGCGGGGCTGTCTACACCGCTCGTCGTTTCGGTCCACTCAGTCGTAAGCTTCGACTTTTCGATCAGCGTCATTCCTGGCTGGCATACGACGATCTTTCCGCCCTACTTCGTAGCCGGCGCGATCTACTCGGGCTTCGCCATGGTGTTGTCGCTCGCGATCCCGGTGCGCCGCTGGTACCACCTCGAGGATCTCATCACGATGCGCCACATCGAGTGCATGTCGAAAGTGATGCTCGGCACCGGGCTGATCGTCGCCTACGGCTACGCGATGGAGGCGTTCATGGCCTGGTACAGCGGTACCCTGTATGAGCGTTACGCGTTCCTGAACCGGATGTGGCTGGGCGGTTACTGGTGGACATATTGGCTGCTGATCCTGTGCAATATCCTGATCCCGCAAGCGCTATGGTCGCGCCGCGTGCGCATGAGCATCCCCGCGGTGTTTTTCATCTCGCTCGTTGTGAATCTGGGGATGTGGCTCGAGCGGTTCGTCATCGTAGTGACCAGTCTGACCCGTGACTTCGTGCCTTCGTCCTGGGGTATGTACTACCCCACGATCTGGGATTGGAGCACGTACTTTGGAACCATCGGCGTATTTCTGAGCCTGATGTTCCTGTTCATTCGCGGCCTGCCCATCATCTCGATTTTCGAGATGCGCGAGGTAGTGCATCACTTGGAGCCGACGCATGCTCACGGAGACTAAAGTTTCCGGCCAGGTGAAACTACACGGCCTGATGGCCGAGTTCGACGAGCCGGAGGAGTTGCTCGAAGCCGCCCGGCGCGCCTATGCCGAAGGCTACCGGGAAATGGATGCCTACACGCCCGTGCCGATCGAAGGCTTGGCTGAGGCGATCGGTTTCCGGAGCAGTTGGGTGCAACGGCTGGTCTTTTTCGCCGGTCTGTCCGGCGCGACGGGAGGCTTCATGTTGTGCTGGTGGATGACGGTAGTTGCTTACCCGCACAACGTCGCTGGAAGACCCCTGAACAGTTGGCCGGCGTATGTCCCGATCACGTTCGAGAGCATGGTCTTGATCGCCTGCCTCACGGCCCTGGTCGGGATGCTGGCGCTTAACGGGCTGCCGCAGCCCTATCACCCGGTTTTCAACGTCGAGCGGTTCGAGCATGCCTCGCGCGACAAGTTTTTCCTGTGCATCGAGGCGTCAGACGCGAAGTTCGATCCGCAGGGCACACGGCATTTTCTGGAGCGGCTCGAGGCGCGGGAGGTAA
>QHXU01000378.1:9642-10332 GCA_003223065.1 Acidobacteriota bacterium
CCGCGCTACAAGCCCCTCGCCGCCACTGACTTTTTCGGTGATGGACGCTCGGCCAGGCCCGAGGTGGAAGGAACGGTCGCCCGAGGCCATCTGCGGATCGACAGCGCGCGCTTCGCGGGCAAGGCCGGCGATGCCGACGTGGATGTGTTTCCGTTTCCCATCACCAGGGCGGACCTCCTTCGCGGCCAACAACGGTTTAACATTTACTGTTCTCCCTGCCACAGCCGCATCGGAGATGGAAACGGTATGGTGGTGCGGCGCGGTTTCCGCCAGGCCGCCTCCTATCACACCGAGAGGCTCATCAGCGCTCCCATCGGCCACTTTTTCGACGTGATGACCAACGGATTCGGCGCTATGCCGAGCTACGCGGCGCGCGTCCAGGTCGACGACCGCTGGCGCATTGCGGCCTACATTCGGGTGCTGCAACTTAGCGAGAACGCAAAGATCGAGGACGTGCCCCCGGACAGGCGCGCGGAACTCGAGAAAGCTCCCGAGCCGGCCAAACCGGAGGTTCTTAGATGACCGCCGCCGATCCCGTCACTACTCAAATAGGGCAATGGCAGCGCAGGGCGTTGCTGGCGGGCATCGCCGGAGTGCTCCTGGCGATCACAGGATTTGTGCTCGACCGCGAGCAGTTTCTACGCTCTTATCTCTACGCGTACGTTTACTGGACCGGCATGTCGCTCGGCT
>QHXU01000090.1:0-14298 GCA_003223065.1 Acidobacteriota bacterium
GCCTGCACTTCACCTGGAATGCCGGGTGGCGACGCGTGGCACCGGATTCGCAGGCGCTGCGGGCCGGGCTTCACGCGGGAGAGTTTCGCTACAGCGCGCGCGCCGATCCAGCGGTACTTGTTCCCGAATACTCCCTCGAGGTCATGCCAGCCCTCGATCAGATGCCGCTCGTGGCCTGGCCGGGAAAAGTCGATGATGTCATCGCGCTCGCCCGGATAAAGCTCGCTGCGCTCGGTCGAGGACAAGAGGTTGTAGACACCGCCCTCGTCCGGGGCTTGATATCCGCATTTCGCACAGCACAAAGCATTGGACCGGTTGCGCGCGAGTGATCCATGGCAGTCCGGGCAGCGCAAAAACGCTTCGAAGTGTTCCAAGGAAAGCAGCGAACCCGGCGTGCCTCGCTTTTTACACACCGCGGCGAGTGTTCCGCCCAGCAGGCGCGCCGCCCGCCAGTCCGATCGATGCGCGTCGAATCGCACTGCCCATCGTTTCAGAAAGCGTTCGCCCCAGCCGCGCTCCGGCACGAATACTTCGTATTCGGAAGCGACGAAATACTTCTGGACCAAATTGTGCCAATCTTTCAGGCCCATGGTGTGGTTCTGGCGAATTCCGAAGCTCTCCTCCTGATGGGCGCCAATCACATCGCGGACCACGTACCCGAGGAGCCCCCAATCATAGAGCCGCCGCTCCCAGAGTTTCATAGTGTCGTAGTAGGGACAGCGGTACAGGCGCAGCGAGAGAAGACGCTTCAACGGCTCCTCGGCGAAGAGGAAGACGCCGCCCGGCGCGAGAACTCGCGTCACTTCGCGAAAGATGCTCTCGATATCCATGAACTGGCTGAGCATCTGAAAGGCGCAGACGAGGCGCAGAGCGCCGTCGGCGAAGGGGAGATTGGCGGCATCGCCCGCCAGCCGGATCGGCGCCCGTTCCAGCCGCCAGGCGTCCTGCAGCGCGCGGCCGTGACGCAGGGAATCAGCCGAAAGATCAAGTGCGAAGCCTTCGGCGCCGAATTCGTTGGCCAGCATGTAGCTCGAATGGCCCGCATTGGCGCCAATCTCGAGGAAGGGCGACATCGCGCCGATGAATTCCAGATGATTGCGGATCACCGCGCCGCGGCGGATGTTTTCCTCGGCGTAGATGCGCAGATTGCGCTCCGGCTCGCCGAGCGACGCGAAGTTGTGAAATTCCACCTGGGCGCGCTTGACGGCCAACGGCTGCGCTTCCATTTCGTCACCCGATAAGCATTTCCATCGAAAGCGCCCTCAGATCCGGCACCAGAATGTCGGGCGAGTGTGCCGCCAGTTCCTCCGCGCTCGCCAGGCCTGTCGCTACCGCAATCGCGCGCACGCTATTAGCCCGCGCGGCGTTAATGTCGTTGGGATGATCTCCGATCAGGGCGACCGGACTGGTGCCGTTGATCCATCCCTGTCGACGTGCCTCTTTAAGCGCGATGCAAACCAGCCCCGCACGATCATCCGCCAGCTCGGCAAACGCTCCGAAACGCAGGTAGCGCCGCAGTCCCGCGCTCTCCATCTTCTTCCATCCGATCTGCGTCAGATTACCGGTCACCAGTCCGGCTGTTACACCCCGGCGCGACAGCCTGTACAGCAACATGCGCGCGCCCGGACAAACCTTGCTGCGCAAATTCGGGCAGCGGCGGCGGTAGATGGACTGCGCCAGTGCGACCATTTCCGGCATCTTTCGCCGGATCAGTGCCTTCGATGCTCCTGCATTGCGCAACATCTGGACCAGGATGTCGCGATCGAGCATGCCCTGTACCGGGACGTCTTCCGTGGTGGTTTCAAGACCCGTGGCTCTGCGTGCGGCGTCCACCAACGCCTGGCGATGATGCGGGCCAGCGCGGCGCAGCAGTGTCCCGTCAATGTCAAAAAGGACTAATGCTTGCCGTGGCGTAGCGCACATTCGATATTTTTACTATAGCGGTATGGAGCGCGTGTTCCCTAACGGGCGGAAGCTTCGCATCCTTACCGGCGATATCACCAAGATCGCCGTGGACGCCATTGTGAATGCGGCAAACTCAGCGCTCGCAGGCGGGGGCGGAGTCGATGGCGCCATCCACCGCGCCGGAGGACCATCGATCATGCGCGAACTCGATCGTATCCGGGAAGCCCAAGGCGGCTGTCCCACCGGCAGCGCCGTGGTCACCAGCGCCGGCGTGCTGCCTGCCAAGTATGTTTTTCACGCGGTGGGCCCCAGGTATCGCGACGGCAAGCACGGTGAAGCCGACATGCTCGCCTCATGTTATGAGACGTGCCTGAAGCTGGCAGCCAAGCTGGATGTCGAAACAATCAGCTTCCCTGCGATCAGCACCGGAATCTACGGCTATCCGGCCGAAGAGGCGGCGCGGATCGCAGCCGGCGTTGTTTCAAAACACCTGGACAGCGGTGAAGGCAGCGTGCGAGAGGTGATCCTGGTGCTGTTCGACCAGTCGTCCTATAAGCTGTACGAGCGGCTGTTAGAATAGGGACCGGATGCAGGTTCTGAAAGCGGGCCGGCACAAGCTGCTGCTGCTCGAACTCGATACGGAGTTCATCGAGAACATCGCGCGGCAGGCCGGTTTCGAGTTTCGACTGGAGGACCATTCGCGGCGCGTCGTGCTCGATTTGAACGCAGAAGGCCGGCAATCGCCGCTGCTGTTGTTCGACGCGGCCGACCCGGCGAATCTCGGCTGGTTTTCCCGTTGCCAGTTTTATGTGGATGGCAACAGCGGCACCGTTTTGCAGACTCCCATTCAGCTCGCCAACCAGCGCGATCGCACGGGCCGCGCCCTGCCCCACGCCATCCGAGTGCAGATCAATAAGGAACTACCGGTCAGTTTCCGCCTGCCGAACAAGGCGCCTGTGACCGAGCAGATGGTCTATGCAGTGCTCTACAATTTTCTGAACGCCCTGCTCAATACGGGCGTGGGGGTATGCGGCGGATCGGTGGTGAAGCCGCTCGCCGGGCGTACCGAACCGCCGGGCAACCGGAACTAGGAGAGTACTCACATGAAGTTATGCGTGATGGCGGCAGCCGCTGCCTTGTGTGCGGCGCAGCCCGTCGTGATCAAGACCGGCACGCTGATCGATGGGAAGGGCGGAGTGCAGCAGAATGTTACGGTGACCATCGACGGCTCGCGCATCACGCGCGTCGAACCGGGCAGTCACGCGAAACCGACCTACGATCTGAGCGGCATGACGCTTATGCCCGGATGGATCGATACTCACACGCATCCAAGCTGGCACTTCGACAAAGTAAACCGTTTGCATCAAGGGCCGGAGCCGCCGCAAGAGGCGGCCCTGTGCGAGGTGGGCAACCTCGAGGTCACACTCGCGGCCGGGTTCACGACGGTCCAGAGCCTTGGCGCTGCGATCGATAAGGATGTGCGCGACGCGATTAACGCGGGCATTCTGCGGGGTCCTCGTCTCCTCACCTCCATACGCCAGATCAATGAGAGAACAGGCGATCCAGAGAAGATCCGCGAAGTCATTCGCCAGCTGAAGCAGGATGGCGCGGACGTGGTGAAGATGTTCGCCACCG
The DNA here is from genome assembly GCA_003223065.1 of Acidobacteriota bacterium. Classification (GTDB taxonomy): domain Bacteria; phylum Acidobacteriota; class Terriglobia; order Bryobacterales; family Bryobacteraceae; genus Palsa-187. The sequence goes on from QHXU01000090.1 coordinate 3,541, forward strand.
CCAGCATTCGAGATGGAGGCAAGCAAACGATGAGCGACGCGCAGATCGAGGCCGGCTGCGGCGAGGCCAAAGCGCAGGGATTGCGAGCCGTGGTGCATGCGCATGCCGCAGATGGCGCCCGCAAGGCGGTGCTGGCAGGCTGCACGGGGATAGAACATGGCACCATGCTCGACGACGCCACGCTCGATTTGATGCGCGAGCGCGGCGTGTTCTTCGATCCAAATTTCCTGGTGTCGCACAATTACCTCGACAACAAGCCGAAGTTCCTCGGCATCGGCAACTACAACGAGGAAGGATTCAAATACATGGAGAAGGCCGAGCCGATGCTGGCCGATGTGTTGCGCCGCGCGCGGGCGAAGCATGTGAAGATCGTGCTCGGAACGGATGCGGTCGCGGGCGCACACGGCCGGAATTACGAGGAGTTCATCTATCGCGTCAGAGACGGCGGCGAGAAGCCCATGGATGCGATCATGAGCGGGACCTCGGTGGCGGCGGAATCGCTGGGCTTGGGCGACAGAATCGGAACGATCGCGCCGCAGTTCGAAGCGGACCTGGTCGCAGTCGCAGGCAATCCGCTGAACGACATCACCGCCGTGCGGCATGTCGCCTTCGTGATGAAGGGCGGGCGGCTCGTCAAATACGATCCTGCCAGGTAATGAAACATGGCAACTCTCGGACTTATCGAATACATCGACGCCTCGCCCGAAGTGCGCGCTGTCTATGAGGACATCATGGCCACGCGCAAAACTGACTGGATCAACAATTTCTGGAAGGCGCTGGCGCACGATCCGGCCACGCTCCGGCGCACATGGGAGTCGATCAAGACCATCATGGCGCCGGGCGCCCTGGACGCGCTCACCAAGGAGATGATTTATCTCGCTGTCAGCGCCACGAACTTATGCGCCTATTGCGTCGCCTCCCACACGGCCGCCGCGCGCAAGGCGGGCATGACGGATGCGCAGTTGGCGGAACTGATGGCCGTGGTCGGAATGGCGAATGAATCCAATCGCCTCGCGGGCGGATATCAAGTCGAGATCGACGACCGGTTCAAGACGTAGGATCGCGTCAACTAACCAACTGAACCGCGACAGCCGCGAACGTTTCAGATTTGAACACATTCAAAATAACCGTTGACAAGCGCTTCGGGGCGCGCTTATCCTGTATTTGAACATGTTCAAAACACCCAAGAGGAGGATGACATGTACATCGAAGGAAGTTATTTGACCTACCTGGCCATCAGCCTGACCGTCACGGTGTGGGTGGCACGGACACTGCACCGCCGCGGGCGCGTATTCCTGGTGGACGCCTTTGGAGGCGATGCCGAGCTGGCCGACTCCGTGAATCACCTGCTGGTGGTGGGTTTCTACCTGGTCAACGTGGGGTTTGTGGCGCTGGCGCTGCGCACCCGCGGGGATCTGGCGTCGCTACGCGCCGCGATTGAGCTGGTATCCGACAAGGTCGGTTTCGCGCTGCTGGTGCTCGGGCTGATGCACTTCTTCAATTTGTTCGTGTTTTCGCGATTCCGGCGGCGGCTGCACTCTCCCGGTGTTCCTCCGTTGCCCGCACGGATCGATCGATGAAGCCGGCGCCCGCCACCGCCAAGGCGGAGGAAACGCGCTTGCGAATCCTCCGGGCCGCGATCGAGCTTTTCCGGAACCAGGGCTTCGATCAAACGACGATGCGGGAGATCGCCGGAGAGGCCGGGGTCGCTATCGGCGCGGCGTATTACTACTTCGCTTCCAAAGAGGCGATGGTGATGGGGTTTTACGAACTCGCAAGCGGCGAGATGGCGCCCTTGATCGCCTCCGCGCTGGCCGCGCCGGGACGTCTCGAAGCGAAGCTCCGCGCGCTGATCGAAGTCAAGTTTCGCTACTTCGAGCCGAACCGCGCGTTTCTCGGCGCACTGCTGCGCCACGCGGCTGATCCGCACCATCCCTTGTCGCCTTTCAGCGAGGAGACGCGAGCCATCCGCGAGGCTGATATCGCTTCCTTCGCCCGGGCGCTCGAGGAAGGGGAAGTGCGCGTTCCCAAGGATCTGGCGGCTCACTTACCGGGACTGCTATGGCTGTATCAGATGGGGCTGATCTTTTTCTGGCTCGCGGACCGCTCGCCGGGCCAGGTGCGCACGGCTCGGCTGACCGGCCGCAGCCTGCATCTACTGGTGAATCTTCTCAAGCTGGCCGGACTCCCGTTGATGCGACCGCTCCGCAGGACCGTGCTGGAATTGATCGAGATCGCGCAGCAACGGGCGTAGCTCGGCGACTGCTTGACAACTGTGGGCGGATCCGTAGGTGTTTTGTTTAATGATAGAATCCCTGCCATGTGTGGAAGGAGACTCGCCGTGACCTCTAAGGTGGCAGTTTGCTCAATCACTCTCCTGATCTTTACCGTCTTGCTCGCCCCGCCCAGCTTGCTGGGGCAAGGGACGACTTTCGGGACAATCCGCGGAACCGTTGTCGATGCCTCCGGAGCAGTGGTTCCAGGGACGAAGGTGGTCATTACCGACACGGGAACGAACCTTGCTACGACGCTGACCACAGACAGTCAAGGGAATTACGAAGCTCCGGAGCTGAAGTACGGCCGATATAAGGTGACGGTGTCGCTAGAAGGCTTCAACATCGCCGAGATCGTGGACGTGAACCTGATCGGTGGTGAGGTCAAGAGAGTCGACGTGAAACTCACTCCGAAAACCTCCGCCGAAGCCGTAACGGTAACATCGGAAGCAGGCCTGATCCAGACCGAAAATCAGACCATCTCGAACACGCTCAACTCCCAGCAGATTGTTGATCTTCCCCGCGACAGCCGCGACATTTACAACTTCCTCTATCTGACGCCCAACATCACCTACAACCCCGACGATGGATTCAAGTTCATCGGAGCTCAAAGCTGGGGCGCCAACTTCGCGCTCGACGGACAAAGAGCGACCGGCGCGGGTTTCGGACAGCCGATCGGCGGACAGCCGTCGCTCGAGACTATCGGCGAAATCACGGTTCTGTCGAACAGCTTCAACGCAGAGTACGCGGGCATCTCGAATATTCGCGTGACAACGAAGCGCGGTGGTGACACATACCATGGCTCGCTTTTCTACGACAATCGAAACTCAGCGCTGGCCGCCTGGAGCATCAACGACAAGATCGCCAAAGCTACCTTCGCGCCGACGTTCGCCTCCCCAACCTTCTACCGGGCGAACACGAATTTCACTGAGACCGGGGGCTCGTTCGGCGGACCGTTGCCGATCGGGAAGAAGAAAAGAACGTTCTTCATGGGCGCCTACGAGCGCCGTTGGGACGTCGGCCCCCTGCGCTTCCGCAATACCACTGTTGCGCACGAAAGCGTTCTGACAGGCGACTTCACCAAGATCAGCGATTCCCGCAAACCCGTTGTTCCGTCGAGCATCACGCTTACGCCGGAAGAGATCGCCAGTAACACGCTGAACGGCGCCGGACAGCGGTTCACCCGAATCCCCGCCAGGCTGCTTAGTCCGTTCACGACGGCGATGATCAAGAACTATTTTCCGGTCACGAGCCTGGACGCTCCCATCAACGCGACAAACGGCCGGACCGAATACAACGATTCAGTCAAGAACGCCGTCACACGCGACCTCGTCACGACTCGAATCGACCACGACTTCACCGAGCGGGACCGCCTCTTCGTGACCTACAACGGTTCGTTTCCCGATGGCACGAGTTCGTTGGTAGGTAGTCCCTGGAGGAGCCTGGGCACGCTGGTGACGCAGCAGACCAACAACACTGTCTCGCTCTCACACACCCACGTATTCAATCCACGGCTGATCAGTGAGGCTCGCGGAGGCATCAACTATCAGAACCGTTATGTGCACGATCCGAAGCGGGCAATCGATTTCTTGAAGTCCATCGGGTTTCAGCAGGCGGATCTGGATGCTTATAGCGCAGTGGTGGGGCAACTCGCCCTCAACTCTTACGGTCAGGTCCAAATCCAGTATGGCCCGTACCCGGTTCTGCCTGGTGGCGGCCGGAGCGCCGACCGGCCGCGGGACGACGAATTGATCACGATTGGCGACACGGTATCCTGGATCACCCCCCGCCACAGCATTCGCACGGGTTTCGACCTGGTTCACAACCACGTCACCGATGGCTTTGTGAGTGGTCGCGGCAACGTCCGGGGCCTGGTGGTTTATACGGGCAGCGACACGAATCCGCTCGCGCGTTTTTTGCTCGGACTTCCACCGGACCAGGTTCGATTTAACTCCTCCCTCCGCCCGGCCATGGACGTCAGTAACTGGGAGCATGGCTTTTTCGTCCAGGACGATTTCCATGTCTCAAAGCGTTTGACCCTCAACCTCGGTCTACGCTATGAAGTGCTGACACCGTTCATCGACAAGAATGACCTAATGGTGAACTTCGACCCGAGCATCACGCAGAAGAGCGGCGTCAAAGGCAGCTTCGTGGTGCCTTCACAAAGGGCGCTATCACAAATCGATCCGCGTATGGTGACTTATGGAATCGCGACCGCGCAGGACCTGGGCTTGAGCCGCGGCCTGGTGCGCACGGACAAGAACAACTTCGCCCCGGGCCTGGGCGCCGCGTTTCGATTGACCGAAAAGACCACTGTCCGCGGAGGCTGGGGCTTCTTCTATCCCACCTCTGCCGCGCAGGGTATTCGCGACGCGATGGAATCTTCGCCGTTCAATCAGGGCCGCACGAAGACTAATTGTGTGAATCCTCCTTGCGCGGGCAACCCGAACCCGATGCCATTATCTGCCTGGCCGCGGCCGTTCACGGGAGGTGTTCTGCCTCTGCTCGGCGGCGAGCCGAGCATCAATGCGATTCCGTTCGATCTGCAAGCGCCTCGAATCGACCAGTACAACGTAACGGTGGAGCGCGAGCTGGGTTTTCGAACCGCGTTTCGCATCTCGTATCTTGGTACGCGCATGCATGGACTCATCGCTGGTTACGACCTGAATGAGATTCCGCCGAACGACATTCCATTCGGCACTACCACCGGCGATGGCCTGACAGCGTGCGACCCGGTAGGCTCCGGAGACTGCGCTGAATCTCCGGCTGACGCGGCGCGGCGGCCTTATCCAAATCTGGGCGATTTCATGCTCCAGTACCGGAATATTGGCACCGGCAGATCGCACGCCATGCAAATGGAAGTGAATCACCAGTACGCGAAGGGCCTGATGTTCAGCGCGTCTTACACGCTGCTCGATCAGGTCTCAAGCGGTGTGGATGCGAATTCGAGCCTGGGCGGGACAGTCTACAATCAGTTCCGTCCCGGCACTGATACGGGTCCCGACGGGTTCACTTCGCGTCATCGATTCGTAGCATACGGAACCTACGACCTCCCCGTTGGCCGCAACCGCCAGCACCTTGCGAACCTGCCTAAGCTCGCCGATAAGGTCCTGGGCGGCTGGCAGGTTTCGTTTAACATGTTCGCCAAGACCGGCACAGCGTATACGCCTTTCTGGGATTGCAACGGCTGCGGCCCGATTACGCTGGGTAATATCGCTTCCGGGTCTTCAGACCCCGCTCTCGAAGGTGGGTTTGGCGGAGGCTACCGCGCGGTGGTGGCGGGGGACCCCTACAAGAACACAGGAGACGCATTATGGGACAGCGCCGCTTTCGGGCTGCCGGTGATCGGCTCGCAAGTGTTTGACAATTCCACCAACGCCAAGCGCGGGCTCCTGGTTGGACCGGGCGCCTGGGGCGTCAATTTCGGAATCACAAAGAACTTTCACCTCACTGAGCGCGTGGTTCTAAACCTCCGCGGCGTCTTGGACAATGCCTTCAATCACCCGCTGCGGCCAATTCCAGGCGACAGTTCGACGGTGGCCGATCTCGGCAGCTTCGACATTGGGGTGAATCCGAAAACGCTGAAGCTGCTCCCGCTCGATCCGGGAACGATCAACCCAAATCCCGACTTCGGACGGTTCCTTTTCAGCAACACCCAGGAAGGCATTGCGGCGCAGCGGCTGGTGCGGCTTTCACTGCGTCTGCTTTTTTGAACGGATTAAGCTGGGTTTGACGCTACAATAACTCAGCATCGTATGGCGCTCTCAACGAGGCGCGAGCTTTTCCTGATGACGATGGCGGCTCGAGGAGCCTGGCCGCAATCGGCATACCCCGGCACGTCTTATCGCGATTATTCACGCTGCTTGCCGGACTATCTCCGCGATCTGGCCCAACATGCCTACCGACGGCGGAACGAAGCGATTGCGAAGCTTACCACCCCCGATGCGATTGCTAAGCGCCAGCAGTGGGTGAGAGATAATTTTTGGCAAATGGTGGGCGGAAAACCGGAGCGTACACCTTTACGCGCTCGCACTGTGGCATCGTTCGACCGGCCCGGCTATCGCCTTGAGAACGTGGTCTATGAAAGCAGGCCGGAGCTTTACATCACCGCCAATCTTTATGTCCCCGCTGCCGGAAAGCCGCCCTACCCCGGAGTTCTTTTTCAAATGGGGCACAGCCTGAATGGAAAGGCCGCGGAGACTTATCAGAAATGCTGCCAGGGTTTGGCGCGGCTCGGCTACGTGGTGCTCGCTTTCGATCCGATGGGGCAAGGCGAGCGCGTCTATTATCCAGGCGCCACTGGTCAAACGAGGCTCGCCTCCGCCGATGACGAACACACGTACCCGGGAAAACAAATGCTGCTGGTGGGCGATACCGCGACCCGGTTCCAGGTGTGGGATGCGATCCGCAGTCTGGACTATCTAGCCGCGCACCCCCAGGTCGATCCCTCGCGGCTGGCCTCGACGGGGCAATCTGGAGGCGCCACGCTGACGATGCTGCTCGCGGCTGTGGACGACCGTCTTGCGGCGGCAGCCGAAGCTTCGGGGAACACAGAAAACGTGGCCTGCGCCGATTTCAATCCGCCCGGGGCGACGGACGACGCGGAGCAAAACTTCATCGGATCGGGCCCGCTGGGCTTCGACCGCTGGGACCTGCTCTATCCGCTCGCGCCAAAGCCGCTTCTGATTCTCGTCAGCGACAAGGACTTTTTCGGCACTTACTCGCCGCAGTACATTTCAAGCGGTTGGCAAGAGTACACAAAGCTTCAGCAGGCGTACGCGGTCCTGGGGCACAAGGACCACCTGGGATGGGCCTCCACTCCCTTGCCGCACACGTTGAGTTATTATCTCCGGCTAACGATTTACAACTGGTTCGAACGCTGGCTGAAGGGATCGGACCGGATAATCCAACAGGAGCCGGCGACAGAGCCGGAGCCGGACGAGAAGCTCTGGGTCGGCGCGACGGGGAACGTCGTTCGTGACTTTCGGAGCGTGACGCCGTTTCAACTTGTGCGGCAGCGAGCACTTGCGATCCAAACACCGCAACGTCCCGAGCGCTTGGAAGCATTGCTCGGCCTCGAACCCGTGCAGCCAAGCGTTCACGCCACGGTGCTTGGACGCGTACCTTCGCGGGACGTCGAAGTTCAAGCAATTGAAGTCCCGTCCGCAGCAAAAGTCTGGGTTCCGGCGTGGCTTTTCGCCCCGAAGAGTCCGGACGCGAGCAAGGCCGTTATTCTGATCCTCGATGAGCACGGCCGGAATCAGCACTGGCGCGAAGGCGGGCTGTGCGAGAAACTAGCGTCGCAAAGACGCATCGCCTGCGCGGCAGACCTGCGCGGCATCGGCGATCTTAGGCCTGAAGCCGGCCGAGGCTCGCAGGAATTCGAGATCCGGCACGCGAGGGAAGAAGATTACGCCTGGGCTTCCTTGATTCTGGGCCGGCCCTTGCTCGGCCAGCGCGTGGCCGACATTCTGGCTCTGGTCCAGGCACTGAAGACCTGGGGCAACACCGCAATCGCGGCTAGTGGAAGGCTAACGATCCCGGCTCTCCTGGCCGCAGCTTTAACGAAGGACATCGAGAGTCTGTATCTTTCCGGCGGGCTGGCATCTTTCCGCAGCATTGTGGAATCGGAGCATTACAAACAGCCATTGGCTGGGTTTCTTCCTGATCTGCTGGCTCACACGGACCTACCGCAGTTGGCCGGTGCAATTGCGCCACGGCTGGCTTATCTGGCCGGCGCAACTGACGCAGATGGGCAACCGATGCAACTCGATAGGTTACGCAAGATTTACCCGTACTCGAATGTGCAACTTTCACAGAGCGCTGGTTGGACCGTCGAGCACATGCTACGGTGCTGTTAGCAAGACAGAATAGGTGAACGAGTGTAGGAGAGATCCCGGTGCGTTTGCAAATTGCAATTGCGCTGTCCTCGGCCAGCTTCTTCACCGTGTGCGCTTTCAGTCAGACTCCGGCCAAGGAAGCGGAATTCGCGTCAGTCAAAGGCAAGGTGGTCAATTCCCTTACCGGTGATCCTATCGGAAAGGCCGCGGTGATTCTTCACCGGGCCCAGGCGATCGGCTCCGCCTACGGCGCCCTTACCGAGGTTGACGGTTCTTTCGCTCTGGCTAACCTGGAATCCGGCGCCTACAGCATTTCTGTCGAACGAACGGGCTATGCGGCCGTTCAGAACAAACGTCACAGGAATCTCGCCAATATGACGCTGGCGCCGGGCCAAGAACTCGCCGGATTGGAGTTCCAGCTTGTCCCAACAGGTGTCATCACCGGTCGCATACTTGATGCCAACGGGGAACTAGTCACGCATGCTTCCCTTCAGTTGATTCCCGTCAAGGCCGGCTCGTCGAGGCGCGAGGCGTCGCTCTACGCCACGACCAACGATCTCGGGGAGTACCGCCTGTTCAACGTGCCGCCGGGCCGATATTACGTCAAGGCCTCCGTCTTCGAACAGATGAATGTCAGCTGGCAACGTCCCGCCTCGGCGAAGTCCTCCGTCTCTGAAGGCTACGTGCCGACTTATTATCCGGGAACGCTCGCCGAGGATCGGGCGATGAGCGTTCTGGTAAAACCAGGCGGCGTGCTGCAGGGTGTCGATTTTGCAATCTTGCGTGCGCGCGTGATGCGCGTCCGCGGCCGCGTCGCCGCGCCGGGAGCGTCGGTCATCCTGGTGACACTGAGCGGCAATCAGGGCGTTTACCGCGATGCTATGGCAGATCCCGCGACGGGCGCCTTCGAGTTCTCTGGTGTTACTCCAGGTTCCTACACTCTTTCTGCGGGAACAGCAATTGGCGGGAAACCCGGTCTCGAAGGCACGCGTGCCGTGGAAATCGGAGATTCGGATATGGACGACGTCAACCTCGTCCTCTATCCGCCCGTCGAGATCCAGGGCCGGATCCGAATAGAGGAGAGCGGCCGCAAGATTCCCAACAACCTCATGGTCGTTCTTGCACGACGGGACAGCCGTGCTTCAGGCGGCGCAAGTTTTACCCCGCATCAGACCTCTTCCGTGGGGAACCTGGGGCAGGTGGACCCTGACGGCTCGTTCGTTTTGCAAGGCACCCATGGAGCCAGATACGACCTCATGATAGGCAGCCTCGGAATGAGCTCAGACAATACGTACATCAAGTCCGCGACTCTTGGCGGTATAGACGTGTTGGGTGACGGCTTGGAGTTCCCAGCCGGCGGGTTGCCTGTGACACTCGACATCATCTTGAGCGGCAAAGGCGCCAGTGTCGACTGCGTTGTTACATCGGAACAGAACGAGCCCGCCGCCGGGGCCAGAGTAATTTTGATTCCTGACAGATCACGGCGCGCGCGGCTCGACCTCTACGGGGAATGCAAGACCGACCAACTGGGGCAATGCTCCGTTGCGGGAGTCGCGCCAGGCTCCTATTCTCTATACGCCTTCGACGAGGATAGTGGGCCATTGGACTACCATGCCTCAGAGGCACTCGCCCCCTATGAGAAGTCCGAGAAGGTCATCACGGTGAAGCAGCAGGAATACCAAAAAGTTCGGCTTGACCTGCTTCAGGAGCAGTGATCGCACCCTGAATCCGAGGCGCCTTCAGGCCACTGGCATGTGACGGAGACAGCAACGTATCATGGAGACGCCATGCGTCTCCGGTCCGGCGTCGGGTTCATGCTCTTGGCGGCGCTGCCCACTCGGGCGGTTCTGGCCCAACCCTTCCAACTGAACCTCGATCGGAGTCAATCCTTCCTAGCGGTTCGAGTCGACAAAGCCGGCGTCTTCTCGGCGTTTGCGGGACACCGGCACGGCATCCTTGCTACCACCTGGTCGACGCAGACCTGCTGGGATGTAGCGAATCCCCCCGGATCGTCCGTAAGCATTGTTGTCAAGACCGCATCACTTCGGATTGACACGCCTGAAGCTCGCGAGAAAGCGGGCGTCGAACCCGGCGGCCCGAGTGCGAGCGACATTGAGCAGATTCAAGGCAAAATGCTTGGGCCGAAAAATCTCGCAGCCGAGTCATACCCGGAAATTACGTTCAAAACCGAGTCGGTGCGTCGCAAAGACCAGAACACGATCGTTCTCACCGGTCCGCTCACGATTCGTGGTCAAACACGTAAAGCTTCGGCCGACGTTACCATTCACCAAAGCGGCAGCTCTTCGGATTTCACCGGACGCTTCACCATCAAACTTACCGATTTCGGCATTCAACCCGAATCCGTCGCGGGCGTTGTGAACGTGAAGGATGAAATCCAGATCCGCTTTCATTTCTCAGGCACTCCCGGCGGCGCCTGCCAGTGATGTCTGCCCACAAGCCATTTCAGGACCTGCGGGCTCAAGGGATTATTTGATGTTGATCGTGACCGTGTTGGAGCTTTTGCCGTCCACGGTCAGGACGACATTCGATTCGCCGGCGCCACGCAGGCTGAGCGAAAGGCCTACATTGACCTGGTCAAGGCCGGCGTAGTTCGGTTGCGGGCCGGCATAGAGGACCGGCACGCT